>JBPCJQ010000029.1:0-45050 GCA_051005135.1 Acidimicrobiales bacterium | reverse complement strand
TGCGTTCGGGCCACGCAGGCCGGCCATGGCTGCCACCCGCGCTGCCCTGCGCCGTTGGCGGGCCCGCTCGCCGGCCACGCCCGCCTTGCGCCGGACGACGGAGGCGGCCAGGGCAACGGCGGCGGCGGCTACCACCCCGAGGGCGCTGGCATCGCGTCCCACGTCGGGTCGTACCAGCCGGCTGGTCACGAACGAGCCCACCGCCATAACCCCGAACACCGAGCGCAGCAGCCAGCCGTAGCCGATGCCCACCTCCCGGCGTCGGGTGGTCACCCAGAGGAAGGCCAACCCGCCCGTGGCCCATTGCAGCAGCACGGTGGCAGCGTCCAGGCGGATCACGGGCCGATTGTCCCGCGGGTAGGTCCCAGACGGGAGGCGGCCATGTCGGCGGCGAGGGTGGTGATGGTGCGGTTGCGGGTGACCTGGCGGCCGCTGAGCGCAATCCCTGCCTCCCGGGCCCGGGCCACCACGTGCAGGAAGGAGAACCGCTGCCAGTAGTTGCCGTCCGCCATCATCTCCTCGCGCCCGGGGGCCTCGGCCCACAGGGTTCGCAGCACCTCCTCCTCGGGAACCCGCCCCGCCTGGAGGGGGTTGCCGGCGCCGTCAACCGCGGCGTCGGACCACACGTAGCCCGGGAGCTTCCGCCACAGCCCGACGCGTAGCTCGGCGAGGGTAGGGGTGTCGTCATCGCGGGCTGTGACGGAAGCGGCCAGGGAGGCGTGGCCGCTACCGCTGGTCGCCACCCGGGCTCCAGACGACAAGCCGATCTCCATGCGGCGGCGGTCGACACGGAAGCCGCCGACGTCGACGACGTCGGCGACCGCCCCCAGGATCTCGATGCGCCCATCGGGCAGGCAGCGGGCCAGCCTGCCGGTGGGGTACAGCCCCGCCGGGTCGGCGGCTCCCCACGCCAGGCCGGCGCCGCCGAGGTGTAGCTCACCGGTGGCCCGGACGGGCAAGGGCGCACCGGTGGCGTCGAGCACTCGGGCGACGACATGGGCCATGGGTCGGCCGGCGGTGAACCGTGTGGTGCTGCTCGAGGCGGCCTCGACCGTGGCCGCGAAGCTGCATTCCGGTGGACCGAACATGCGAAAGACGTGGGCATGCGGAAGCTGTTCGAGGGCCTGGCACAGGTCGATCGCGATGGGCTGGCGCCCAGCTACCACCACGGCAAGAAGGTGCGCCGGGGCGCGGGAGGTTGTGGCCAGTGCTTCTGGTAGCCCCGCCTCGAGGAGCGCTTGCATGGCGGCGGGATCACAGTCGACCACGTCGACCGTGCCGCCGCGCACGGCTGCGACCAGGCTCTCGGTGCCGCCCGCGATGACTCGCAGCGTGTGCCCGTGGAGGAGGCCGACGAGCTGGCGGAGGAAGGCATCGTCGCCAGGAGAGGCCGAGAGGGCAACCCTGACCTCTGCAGCGTCGCAGAACGAGGGCCGGTACACCGCTCGATCCAGGCCGACTGCCAGGTTGGCGACGGCGCGGTGGTCGAGCACCACGCCCGAGACGGCATCGACCTGCGAGCCGTAGAAGGTGAGCGCCGGTGAGCCGGGGTCGATTTCGGTGGCGGGCAACGGCGGCAGGTCGTCGACGTCGTCCACCGTCACGAGGCGACAACGGCGCCTCAACTCCCGCCGGTCGCATCTCGGCGGCGCTATCACCACTTCCACCGATGCATGGCCCAGCACGCTGGCGATGTGTTCGTCAGAGTCGCCCTCGTCGAGGCCCACCCAGGCGGCCCCCGCCTTCCAAACGCCGAGCGCCGCCAGGGCGCAGTCGATCGACGGCGGCAGGTGGAGGCCGACCACCATCTCCGGGCCGACGCCCAGAGCCCGCAAGCGCCCAGCCAAGGCGGTGGCCCGATCGTCGAGCTCGGCGAACGTGAGGGCGCGGCGGTCGTCGCTCACCGCCAACTTGGCCGGGGCTCGGGCCACCGCGTCGGCGAACAGTTGGTGGGCGCAGCGCCCGATGTCGTCGCCGGTGCCGGTGTCGTCCCCCGACCGTTCGTCGGCCCACGCGGTGGACAGTTGCGACACAGGCGCCGAGGGGCGATCGACGGCAGCGGCCAGCACGGCCTGGAGGTTCTCCAGCAGTAGCTCGACCGAGGGTCGATGGAACGCGCCGCGGGCGACGAGCGACAAGCTGTCACCCGCTTCCATGGACAGGATAAGGAAGGTTCCCGAGTAGAGCCCTGCGCCCCAAGGGACCTGGGCGGGTTCCTGGTTTTCCCCGCCCATGAAGTGGGTCCTCACGGTCGTCGCGCTGGTGTGGTAGCCGGTGCTCGTCAGCCCCGGCAGGACGACGTCGGCGCCCTTGGGGGTCACGCCCTGGAACATGACAACGGGGTAGGGCACCAGTCCTAAAGCAGCGGCACGGCGCCCCAGCCCGGCCTGCACGACCGCCTCGAAGGCCGGGTCCTGGTGGGCGAGGGCTCCGAGGACGGCCGTGCGGGTGCGCGCCACCAGCTCGCGGAACGAAGGGTCACCGCCGAGGTTCTGGCGTACCACGACCTTCTTGGTGAAGCAGCCGATCATGGCTTCCAGATCGGTGCGGTTGCGGTTGGCCACCACCGCCGACATGAGCAGGTCGGCCTGGCCCGTGTAGCGCCAGACCAGGGCGGAGAAGGCGGCCAGCACGGCCATGAACACGGTGGCCCGCTCCCGACGCGCCAGCGCGACCAGGTGCAACCGCAGCTCGGGGGCCAGCTCGAGGCTCACCGGGGCGGCGCTGGCTTGGAGCGCGCCCTCGGGCCGGTCGGGATCGTCGATGGGTAGCTGAAGGCACAGCGGTGCACCGGCCAGGCGTTCCTTCCACCATGCGAGCTCCGCTGCCCCCTCGGGGCCGGCCAACTGCTCATGCTGCTGGCGGGAGTAGTCGGCGAAGCCAACCGGCGGTTCGTCCAGAGGTGATGTCTCGCCGACCAGGAAGGCGGCGTACAACGCCGACAGCTCGGCGCGGAACACCCCCACCGACCAGTCGTCGTACACACTGTGGTGGGCCCGCAGCACCACCACATGGTCGTCCGCCCCCATGCGGGCCACGGTCGCCTCGAACAGAGGACCGGCTACCAGGTCGAAGGGGCGGGCCGCCTCCCCAAGTAGGCGGTCGAGTGCCACGTCCTGGTCGGGAGGGCTCAACTCGCCCATGTCGTGCACGGAAAGGGTCAGACGACGAGGGGCGGCGACGACCTGTACCGGCTGCCCGTCACGCATCTCGAACGTGGTGCGCAGTGGCTCGTGGCGCCGGACGATCTCGGTGAGTGCCTGCTCCAGCACATCGAGGTCGAGCCGGCCCCGGTAGCGGCGGACGAGCGGCGGCAGGTTCTGGGACCCCGGAGCGAACTGCTCGTGCCAGATCATCCCCTCCTGGGAGGCGCTCAGCGGCGCGGCAGCCTCCGCCCGGTTCTTCGCGCGCTTTTCAACCATGACGGTTGAAAGGCGCGCGAAGTTCGGGGAGGGAGCGTCGGCGGCGACGACCGAAGCTGCCGGCAGGGCGGCGCCGAGGCGAGAGACCAGCGCAGGGGTGGCTGGGCCGCCGCAGAGCACGACGTGGCCAACCGTCGACAGGTCATGGGCGGCGGTGGTACCGGTCTCGAGGAGGAGCAGGGCGGCGGCGGGGTCGAGGAGCCAACGGGCCGCACGCCGTTCGACGCTGACCGCGCAGAACAGGTCGGGGTCGAACACAGGCAGGGTGACGACCGGCCCGCCCGCCGCTGCGAGCGGCGACCAGAGTGCCCGCCGGGCGCCGTGGGTGCCTACCGGGCAGGCGTGCACCAGCGGGCCGCCACTGTCGTCGTCCATGGCGGAGACAGCGTCGTCTGGTGACAGTCGGCGCCCCAACGGGCGCTGTAAGAAGCGGCACTGGTAGGCGATCTCGAGGGGATCGGGAGCGGGCCTGGGGCGCCCGGCCGCGGCACCGCCCTCAGCCTCCAGCTCGCGAGCGAGCGCGGTCCAGGCCCCGATGGCGGGGAGGGAAACGGTCCTGGAGCCGACGACGCCTGACGCCCCGCAGTCGGCGACGACCCGGGCCACGTCGAGTGCCGGCAGGTGCCCGGCCAGGGCCACGATCACCGCTCCCGCCTTGTGAACGCCAAGGGCGGCGACGGCGAAGTCTGGCCAATGGTGCCGGTCGAACCAGAGGACCACCCTGGCCCCCGGACCGAGGCCCCTGGCCACCAGGCCCCTGGCTACGGCGTCGGATCGGTGGTGCCAGTCGTGGTAGGTGAGGACGTCACCGCTGGCAGCGAGGAACGCTGCTTCGTCACCGCTCTGGGACGCCCGAGCCGCGAGTCGCTCGAGCAGGACGGAGCGATCGGCCACGGGCATTGCTGCGACACTACGAGGGTGATCCCAGCGTGATCGACCTGCACACCCACTCATCGGTCTCCGACGGTTCCGACCCGCCCGCGCGCCTGGCCGAGCTGGCCGCTGCCGCCGGTTGCGGCGCTGTGGCCCTCACCGACCACGACCGCACCGACGGTGTGGCCGCCGCCCGGGCCCGAGGGCGCCAGGTCGGTGTCGACGTGGTGTCGGGCTGCGAGCTGTCGTGCCAGACAGGCAACGGCACCATGCACCTCCTCGCCTACTTCGTGGAGCCGGGCCAGGAGCCACTGCACACCGAGCTGGGCCGCCTGCAATCGAGCCGTGACGACCGGAACCGGCGCATGGCCGACCGCCTGGCCGAGATCGGGCTGCCCGTCACCCTGGAGGAGATGGAGGCAGAGTCCGCGGGGGCTGGGGTGGGCCGGCCCCACGTGGCCACCGTGCTGGTGGCCAAGGGGGTGGTGGGCTCCGTCCAGGAGGCGTTCGACCGCTACCTGGCCAAGGGCCGCCCGGGCTACGTGGGGAAGGAGGGGCTGGCGCCCGCCCGGGCTGTGGCCGTGGTGCGGGCCTCGGGCGGTGTGGCTGTTCTGGCCCATCCCCTCACCAACGGCTCGGACCGGGCCGCCCTCGACCGCCTCGTCGCCGGGCTGGCCGCCGACGGCCTGGTGGGCTTGGAGTCCCAGTACGGGCGGTATGCGCCGGCCGAGCGTGCCGAGCTGGCCAGCCTGGCCGCTCGCCACGGTCTGGTGGCCACCGGTGGGTCCGATTACCACGGCACCTACAAGCCCGACCTGGCAGTGGGCACCGGCCGTGGCGACCTGTGCGTGGACGACCATGTCCTCGTCGAGCTGGCCGCCCGGCGGCCTTAGGCAATGGACCGGGGCGACGGCCTCACTATCTGGATCACTGGGCTGCCGTCGGCGGGCAAGACCACGATCGCCCGCGCCCTGGCCGATCGCCTGCGCCAGGCCGGCCACGATGTCGAGCTGCTCGACGGCGATGTCGTCAGAGCCGGCCTGAGCCGTGGCCTCGGCTTCTCCAAGGAGGACCGTGACGAGAACGTTCGCCGCACCGGCTTCGTGGCCAGCTTGCTGGCCCATCACGGGGTGGTGGTGGTGGCGGCCATGGTGTCTCCCTACCGGCGGACCCGCGACGAGGTGCGGGCGCGCCACGACGGCCACTTCTTCGAGGTGCACGTGTCCACGCCCGTCGAGGTGTGCGCGGCGCGCGATGTGAAGGGCCTCTACGCCCGCCAGCGGGCTGGCCGGCTGAGCGGGCTCACCGGCGTCGACGACCCCTACGAACCGCCTCTCGAACCCGATGTGGTGGTGCCCACCGAGGCCCAGACCGTGGAGGAGTCGGTGGAGGCCGTGTGGCGGGCCCTGGAGGCACGCCGACCGGCACCCCCCGGTACCATCGAAGGGTGAGTTGCAGGCGGGAAGGGGAACCGGCGGTGGTGACGGGGGGAGGGCGCGGCATCGGCCGGGCCGCGGCGTTGGCGCTGGCCGCCGCCGGCCACCCGGTGTGCGTCAACGATACCGGCGTCGGCCTCGACGGCTCGTCTCCCGAGCCGGCCCCGGCGCAGGCAGTGGCCGAGGAGATCGGCGCCCGAGGCGGTACGGCCATGGCCTTCACAACCGATGCCCGTACCGCAGAGGGTGCTCGCCGGCTTGTTCGCGACGTGGAAGCGTGGGCAGGTCGGCCCCCTACCGTCTTGGTTCACGCCGCCGGCACCCTGCGCGACGCCATGGTCCACAAGGCCACCGACGAAGACTGGTCGGAGGTGCTGGGGGCCCACCTGTCGGTGGCCGTAGAGCTCACCCGGGCCATGGCGCCCGTCATCCGCGCCGAGCGGTTCGGCCGCATCGTCTACGTCGGTGGGGCCGCCGGCCTGGTGGGCAGCGTCGGCCAGGCCGCCTACTGCGTGGCCAAAGCTGGCCTGTTCGGGCTAACCAGGGCCGTCGCCCTGGAGATGGCGGGGCGCGACGTCTGCGTCAACTACCTGGCGCCGCTGGCGTTCACCCGCATGACCGAGTCGATCCCGCCTGCCACCGACCGCTTGCGCGACTTCCTGGCTACCGCCCGCGGGGCCGTGCCGGCCGACGTGGCCCCCCTTGTCGTGTGGCTGTGCTCGCCGGCGGCGGCCGGGGTCACCGGCCAGGTGCTGGGTTCGCGGGGCGCCGAGGTGTCCATCTGGTCGCAGCCCCGGCCCGCGGCGGTGGTCAGTGAACGCAGTGGGTGGGACGCGGCCAGCATCGACGAGCGGGCCCGGCCCGTGCTCGAGGCCCACCTGACCCCACTGGAATCAGAGTTCGACCTCTTCGACAGCCCTCCCGTCGCAGTCACCGCCACCACCAGGAGGTCCCCACCGTGACTACTGTCGCCCCCTCCGTCGATCGTCCCTTCGCCGACACCGTGGCCACTCCCGAGGAGGCCCACGCCCTGGGCCCCGAGTTCGTGTCTGCGGTGGGCAAGGTTATCGCCAGCCACGTGCGCAACGAGCTGGCCGGAGCGGCCGTGTTCGACGAGCCGGCCATCGCCCTCGCCCCGGGCCCCCAGGAGAAGTGGCTGGCGTGCCGCATCGCCATGGAGGAGTACGGGCATCACCTCAAGTTCAACAAGCTGGCCGCCGAGCTGGGTCTCGACGACCCCCTGGCCGGGCGGCCGCTGTCGGTGTTCGACTACGAGCTGGGTTCGTGGCTCGAGTTCGTGGTGCTGAAGGCCATCGTCGACCTGGCCGAGGTCGTGCTCATGGAGGAGCTGGTCCAGTGCAGCTACCTACCCTTGCGCCACCTGGCTGCCCGACTGTTGCCCGAGGAGCGCTTCCACGTGTCGTTCGGGCGGACGCGGGCCATGGAGCTGGCTCGCCGGGCGGAGCGGCGGGCCGAGCTGGCCCAGGCGGTCGACGACCTGGTGCGCTTCACCTTGCCGTTCTTCGGCCGCAGCACCTCGGCCAACAACGATCTCTTCCGTAGGTGGGGCGTCAAGCGCAACACCAACGACGAGGCTCGGGCCACCTTCATCGTGCGCAGCCGGGAATTCGTGGTGGGCGACTTCGGCCTCGACTATCCCGATGTGTCGCCCACATGGGACGGCTGACCGTCCCCGGTTGGCACGCCGTCGACGGGCGGGGCCACGACCCGGCGACGGGCCGTCCGCCCCGCCCACCCGGGGCACCGACACCGGCGGCCGCCCTCGCCGCCGTGCCGGTGGCCACCTGGCCGCTGTACACCGTCGCCGCCGACGGCCCCGTCGTCGAAGTGGCCGACGCCCTGGGCCCCGGTGGCTCCCGGGTAGTGCAGATCTTGGCCCGCCTGGTCGAGGCCGACGGCCTGCCCCCCGGCCTGCGTGGCCCGAACGCAATGGCCGGCCTGCCATTGACGCACCTTGTTCGAGCCACGCCCGCGGGCACCGTCGCCCTGCCGGTCGTGGCCCTGCCCGTCGAGGAGGCGGCGCAGGCGGCCGCCGACGTGGATCCGGCGTGGATGGGCCGGATGGAGGAGCGCCGGCTCGAGCCGCGGGCCCGCCTGCGGGCCGCGGGGCGAGAGACGGAGCTGGAAGCGGCTCTCAATCTGGCCATGCTCCTCGGCACCGACGACGTCGACGAAGCCACCGGCGACGAGAGCTCCCGGGTTGCATCAGGGGCCTGCCTATGGCTGCTCGGGGCGGCGGTGGCCTGGGCCCTGGCCACCGCCCACTCGGGAGAAGACCCGTTTGCGGCATGGGCCGAGCTGGTGTCCCACGGCTTTTGGCCCCTGGGCCCGAGCGGCCCCCGGCTGGTGGTGTGCCTGCCCGGTGGCGGCTCATCGCTCGACGAGGCTGCCTCAGCAGCGATCAGCGGCTAGAGCGCCGTGGCCCCGCCGGGGAACTTCGCCCTCCGGGTCGAGGGGGTCGCCGCCACCAACGGCTGTCTCGACGACACCGCCTTCGTGGTAGGCGACCGCCTGTTCACCCACCGGGAGGCCCATGAGGGCGGGGCCCGCATGGCCACCCTGCTGGCGTCCCTGGGCGTGGGCCGGGGCGACCGGGTGCTGCTGGTGGCTCCCGACGGCATCGGCTTCGTCTGGGCCTTCCTGGGGGCGGTGCGCATAGGAGCGGTAGTGGTACCGGTCAACCCCCGGCTCACGCCCGATGACCACGGCCGGATGCTGGCCGACTCGGGTGCCCGGGTGGTGGTGGCCAGCGTCTCGCTGGTGCCGCGCTTCCACGATGGGCTGACCGTGGCCGAAGAAGACCTGGAGGACGCGCTGGCGGCCCAGGCCCTCCACCCGGGGATAGAGGTGGCGGCCGACGCCGCCGCCTATGCCCAGTACACATCGGGCACGACCGGAGCGCCCAAAGCCGCTGTCCATCGCCACCGCGACCCTGAGGTGTACTTCGAGGCCTTCGCCCGGCCCGCAGTGGCGATCGGCCGTGAAGACGTGCTGCTGTCGATCTCCAAGATGTTCTTCGCCTACGGGTTGGGCAACTCGTTGTTCTTCACCCTGCTGGCTGGCTGTCAGACGGTGCTGCACCCCGGGGCGCCCCGGCCCGAAGCCATCGCCGGCCTGGTCGAACGCCGGGCAGTGACCGTGCTGTTCAGCGTGCCCACCTTCTATGCCCACATGGTGGCGACCACCTGCGCCGACGCCATGTCCACGGTGCGGGCCGCCGTGTCCGCGGGAGAGCCCCTCACTGTCGCGCTGGCCCAGCGGGCGCGCGGCTTTCTCGGCTGCCCGATTCTCGACGGCCTGGGGTCTACCGAGGTGGGCCAGACCTTCGTGAGCAACACCCTTGACCACCAGCGCGACGGCACCATCGGCGTGCCCCTGCCCCCCTACGAGGTCAGCATTCGGGCCGACGACGGGCGAACCATGCCGGAGGGGGAGGCCGGCTCCCTTTGGGTGCGGGGACCGACGGTCATGTTGGAGTACCTGGGCCGGCCCGAGGCTACGGCGGCGGTGAAGGACGGTGACTGGCTGCGCACCGGTGACCGGGCCGCGCTGGAGCCCGACGGGTTCGTGCGCCACGAGGGGCGCATCGACGACATGGAGATCATCGGCGGCGTCAACGTGGCCCCCGTCGAGATCGAGGCGTTGCTGGCCCGCCACGACGCTGTCGTCGAGGTGGCGGTGGCCGGCGTACGCGACGCCCTGGGGGCGTCGCGCCTCGAGGCCTTCGTGGTGCTCGTCACCGACCCGCCCCCAGCCGACACGGTGGCCACCGAGCTCGTCGCTATGGCCGCCGCCCACCTGGCGCCCCACAAGGTGCCACGCGCCGTCCATTTCGTGGACGAACTGCCCCGCACCGCCACCGGCAAGCTGCGCCGGTTCGTGCTGCGCCAGGGTCAGACTGGGAACCGGTCGGCGTAATCACCCAAGCCCTTGAGGACCACCTCGGGGCTGAGGCCGAAGCGCTCCAGCGTGTACCTGTGCCGGCCGTGCTTGTGCTGGGGGTTGTCGGCCAACCAGGTGGCCATGGAAGCCGTCGTCGATGGCTCCAGCTCTCGGCCGAGGTGGACGTATAGGCGGCGGACCATGGCGAGGGGGTCGGCCACCAGATCGCGGTAGCCAACGTCGACAAAGGGAGCGGGGCCTGCCCCCTCGCGCACCTTCAGGGCGCGGCGGGTAGCCACCTCGCAGCGCTCGATGGCATGGGCGCCGACGTCGGCGAGCGCCAGCGAGTCGGTGTAGGGCCCTCTCACCGCCTCGACCAGGCTGGCGTAGGACCCGATGGCTTCCACCGGGTGGCGGTGGCAGTGCACGACCACGGCATGGGGGAAGGTGGCGAGCAGGGTGTCGAGGTAGCCCAGGTGGCTCGGCGACTTCAAGACCCACTGTCGGGCGACGCCAGGGGGCGGCCCGGACAGGACGCCGAGCTGGACGGCGTAGTAGGCGTACTCGTCGGCCAGCGAAGCATGGCTGAGCCACGCCGAGTAGGCGGTGGCGGCGAACATGTCGTCGAAGTGCTGGCTGGCGAAGGAATTCTGCAGCAGGGCATCGCACTCCTCGGGGCCCCGGGCGGTGGCCCCGTGTATCGCCCGGAACCCCGGCGCCAGGGCGTACAGGCGTTCCAGCCACACCTCGGCCTTCGCCGCCAGCGCCTCCTCCGAGGTCCCCCGCGCCGGGTCGGGGGGCAGTGGGTGCAGCGCCTCCCAGAAGCGCAGAACGCGGTTGGCGGGGTCGAGGGCCAACAGGTTGTGCAGCAGGGTCGTGCCGGTGCGGGGCAGTCCGGTGATTACGACGGGGGCTTCGACGGGGACAACCGCGTCGGGGTGCGAGGTGAGGTGGGCCTGGAGGTAGAGGCGGTTGCGGAGGTGGCGCAGCAACACCTTGTGGAGCACGTCCCACCCCAGGGCGTTGAGGGCGGCAGTCTGCCGGCACGACTCCACCAGAAGCTCGAGGGTGCGGACGAAACCCTGGTCGCCCCAGTCGTCGAGGCTGGCACGGGAGGTGGCCTCGACGAGCAGCGACTCGACCGAAAGGCCGGGAGGGGGCTCCGTCAACGGGCTCGGGCCCGCTCGGTGACCAGGCCCTCTGCCGTCACCCGCCCCAGCAGGGCAGGTCGGTCGACCTTGCCGATCTTGGTGCGGGGGACGGCGTCGACTACGGCCAGCTCGTCGGGGAGCTTGTGGCGGGCGAGGGTGCGGCCGAGGAACGCCCGAAGCTCGGCCAGGCCGGGCCGGGTGTCATCGGCTGGCACCACGCACAGGCAGATGGCCTCGCCCAGCACCTCGTCGGGGGTGCCCACGACTGCGGCGTCCACGAGGGCGGGGTGGTGGGCAGCAGCTGTCTCGATCTCGCTCGGCGAGACCTTCAGACCTCCCCGGTTCACCAGCTCCTTCAACCGCCCCAGCACATAGATCCGCCCGTCGGGGCCGATGCGGCCCAGGTCGCCGGTGTAGTACCAGCCGTCGACGGCGGTGTCGGGGGCCCGCCAGTAGTGCACGGGGCGGCGGGCGCCGAAGGCGATCTCGCCGATCTCGCCCGTGGGCACCGGCGTGTGGTCGTCGGGCTGGACCACCGCGATTGTGCCCTCGGGGGGCTCGGGCTCGGGTCCCTCGAACACCAGCGAGCCGACCGACCCGTCGAGGATCTCGTCGCGGTCGGTGCTGAGGGTGGTGAAGTTCTCGCTGCAGCCGTACACGTAGAGGATCTCGGCGCCGAGGTTCTCGTACATGCTTTCCGTCAGCTCGCGGGGAAGCGATGCGGCCGCGGTGATGGCCCATCGCAGCCGGCTCACGTCATGGCGGGCAGGGTCGAGGCTGCGCATCAGGAGCTTGAAGTGGGTGGGCATGCCGGGCAGCACCGTCACCCCCTCCTCGCTCACCAGGCGGGCAGCCTCGGCGGGCGAGAAGCGGTCGAGCAGCACCAGGCGGCCACCGCTGAGCAAGGCGATCTGGGACAGGCGCAGGCCGAACACGTGGCCCATGGGGAGGTAGAGCAGGTGCACGTCGTCGGGCCCAGGGGCGAAGGCATCGGCGAAGAACTGCATCTTGGCCCAGCAGCCCCGCAGCGTCTCCATGACCGCCTTGGGCTTGCCGGTGGTGCCCGAAGTGAGCAGCAACAGGCCAGTGTCGTCAGGGCCCGGGTAGGAGGCGACGAACGGGTCGCGCGCCTCGGAGGCCACCAGGTCGGCCAGGCCGAGCTCCCCTTCCAGCGGCTCGAGCTCGTGCACTACGACGGTCGTGCCCGGGCTGGCTTCGTGCACATGGCCGAGAGCGGCCCTGGGGTCGTCGGAACCGAGGGGTGGTTGAAACACCAGTGCCGATGCCTCCGTGCGCTCCACGATCCAGGCCAGCTCGGGGCCGGTGAGGTCGTTGTCGGTACCGACGTGTACGGCGCCGCACGCCCAGGCGGCATTGACGGCGATGGCGTGCTCGGGCACATTGCGGAGCTGGCACACGACCCGGTCGCCGGGGCCGACGCCGAGGCGCCGGTAGG
The DNA here is from genome assembly GCA_051005135.1 of Acidimicrobiales bacterium. GTDB lineage: Bacteria > Actinomycetota > Acidimicrobiia > Acidimicrobiales > AC-14 > DATAQC01. The sequence goes on along the minus strand of JBPCJQ010000029.1, from coordinate 32,809 downwards.
CAGCGGCCAGGGCGGCGACCTTGGCCCACAGCTCGGCGTAGCTCATGGTGGCAACGCCGAAGGTGATGGCCGGCCGATCGGCCCAGCGTCGGCACGCCTCCTCCAGCGACGGGGCGAGAGCACTGCTCACCACGCCAGCCACCAGGGCAAGCCGGGTGCCACGCAGGAGCCGGCCAGGGGCTCCATGAGATAAGCCAGGCGAGGGTCGCGGCCCACAGTGACGAGGTCGTTCGAAACCACCGCGCACGCCACCCCCGCTGGCAACAGTCTCTCCTCCCACTCGGCGGCGGGACGGGTGGCGAGGGCCTCGGCTACCGTCGGGGTCGAGGGAACGACGCCGCACACGTCGGCCACCCGGGCCAGGTCGTCGTCGGACTCGATGCTCACCACCAGGGCGCCGTCATCGCGCACGATGGGCCGGTCGACTGGTCCCCAGGCGGGCCGGCCGCCTCTTCTCCCCGGGGCATCGCCACCGCCGGCCAGGGGCTCCAGGACGTGGGCCTGAGCGGCCATGGCCGCCTGCAGCAGTGACGTGCGCACCGGCTCGGCCCGCCCCGTCACCTCCCGGAGGAACAACCCGGTGAGGATCCCCTCGCAGGTGGCCAACGCCCCCAAGGTGTCGGTGAGCAGGGCCCGGCTGGTGCGGGGAGGCTCGCCTTCGGGGGTCAGGCCGTGGGCGAACCCCGACCACGCCTGCACCAGGAAGTCGGTGCCGATCAAACCGGCGTTGCCCTCCACTGGGTACCACCCGCTGGCCTCGGTGTGCACGATGCGGGGGTTGGCGACGGCTACCCCCTCGGCATCGAGGCCCCACTCGGTGGCCTTGCCCGGCCGCCAGTTGTGCACGAACACGTCGGCTGTGGCCAGCAGGTCGAGCAGCTCGTGGCGGCCCGAGGGCCGGCCCAGGTCGACCTCGACAGCACGTTTGGACCGGTTGTAACAGGCGAAGAACGAGCCGGTGTCGCCGGCGATCGGGGGGACCATGCGACCAGGGTCGCCGCCCGGAGGTTCGACCCGCAGCACTTCGGCGCCGAGCCACTGCAGGATAAGCCCGGCAAGTGGCCCCTGCATGCGGCTGGTGGCCTCGACCACCTTGATGCCGTGAAGCGGGAGGATCTGGGCCTCCGCGGTCGGCGCCGCCGCTGTCCCCGGGCTCGGGGCGTAGCCGTGCCACCTACCGGTGACCGGGCGCCCACCCGAGGGCCCGGGGTTCTCCAGGACCTCGGCGTATCCCCGCAGCGCGCAGAGGCTGACTCCGGACGCCGCCGCTGCCTCGGAGATCTGGGCGAGGGTGCGCGTTCCCGCTGCGGCGTGCAGGCCCGGCGGGAGCGAGCACAGACCCCGGTAGTAGCGGGCCCGGAACGCCGTCCAGGCCCGGCCCAGCCCGTCGGCCGGTGCCCCCAGGCGGGCCCAGAACGACTTCCAGTCCTCGGCGTCGAACACCTCGATCTCGAACCATCGCCCATCGGCGCTGAGGAACGGCGGTCCCGGCTCCGGCCCCTGGGGCGAGGGCAGCAGCTCTCCCTCGGAAGTCGCGGCAGCGATGTGATGGGCGACGAGGAGCAACCCGGCCGATAGGACCGAGGTGTGCACGCGAGGCGGGGCCAGGCCGCGCAGCGCCCCCGTACGGGCGGCCAGGACCCCGGAGGCGGCGAGCATGCCGGCGGCCACCGAGGCCACCTCCAACCCGACCCGGCGAGGTTCACCGGTATCCCAACCGTGCACCTCCATGAGCCCGCAGACGGCCTGGACGGTGGCCTCGCTCCAGCGGCGGTCACTCGGGAAGTCAGCGATGCCGCACCATGAGATCTCGGCCTCTACCGGGGCCGGTGTCGTCGACAAGACCTCTTCGAGGGGCGCCAGCCGGCGCATACAGGTGTCGATGGAGAGCCGAGGGCCCGTCATTGTCGCCGCCATCGCCGTGGCCATCCCGGCGCATCGTAGTTGCGGCGAAGAGCCAGCCAGGCGGCGACGACGGCCGCCAGCACGCCCGCGTCGACGGCCATTACCAGCGCTGCGGGCCAGAACCACAATGGCCCCCGGCCGCCGGGCAAGGCCACCATTCCGTCAGCGGTGCGCCCCGCGGCATGGGAGCCCCGCAGCCACCCGGGCACAGCGGGGTGAGCCCATACTGCCGGGCCCGAGGCGGCCAGGCGGCCCAGAGGGGCCACTACCGACCTCAGGGTGACACTGGCACCATCGGCGGCCACCACCGGCCCCTGCCATGGCTCGATCCGCAGCAGGTCGAGGCTCGTGCCGGCGACCGCCACCCGTACGCCGTCGCGCTGGGTCAGCCAGCGGTACGACTCCCAGTCGGCGGCATGCAGCACCACCAGCCAGCGCACTCCCACTCGCGCCAGGCGATCGGCGACGTCGGCGGGGGCGCTGGCGAGCACCGCCCGCACCGCCGGTTCCCGAGCGTCGGCCACCTCACGGTAGCCACCTCCCAGCTCGGGGTCGGAGGAGGCGATGACGTCGCCTCCCAGGTAGTCGGCCATGGGCTCGAGCACCCGACGGTTGGATGCCAGCGGCAGGTCGAGGTAGCGGTGGTAAGGGAGGGCGACCACTGTACCCGGTGCGGCACCAACGGCACGTCGGGCCGCGGCCCACTCCGGCGGCAGGGTCACTGGTCGCAGCCGCCCACCCACCCCCCACAGCCCATTGGTGGCCAGCACCACGGTCGTCACGGACACGAGTGCCGGCACCGTCCACGGGGGCAGGCGTCCTCGCTCGGCGGCCAGGCGCCGGGCACCACTGGCAGCGGCGGGGGCCAGCCACACCAAGGTGAGCACCAAGAAGCGCTGGCTCTCCCGGAAGGGGGCGCCGAGGGCGGTCCGGGACAAGGCGTCGTAGGTGACCCGGATGCCGGGGATGGCGCTGGCCACCGCCATGGCCCATCCCAGCGCGGCCAGCCATGCCGCCCTCCGCCGCCATGCCGAGGGCAGCTCGGCGGAGCCCAGCACGCCCAGCCCCAGCAGGCCCAGGCCCAGTACCGCGGTGCCCAGGGTGGTGTCGCCGCCGACCTGGGTGGGTGCCCGCCAGAATCCGTGGCCCGCCAGAAGCCCTGCCCATCCGACCGGCCCCGAAGCTCGGGTGGCGAACACCGCGGCGCCCGCGGGGGAGGCACCTCCGGCCGCCACGACCAGGCCAGGGACCACCCACAGAGCCTGGGCGGCGCTCACCAGGGCGGCGCCCATGGCGGCCGCGACCGTACGGTCGGCGGCCAGTCCTACTACCACCACCACCAGGGCGAGTGAGCCCCCCACCGACCCGGTGGCCGCCATGGCCACTCCCCACGCGAAGGTGCGAGCCAAGCTGGCCGACGGCACCAGCAACGAAGGAAGGGCCCACGGCAGCACCGCGAATGCAGTGAGCGCTGTCCACTGTCCGGCCCCGACCCTGGTGAGCACCAGGGGGCTGAGGGCATAGAGCAGACCGGCCACGAGCGGGACAGGCCAGGCCCGAGCGGGAGACACGCGTCCATCGTCGTGGTGGGCCAGGCGGGCGGCACCGGCGAAGGCGACCACCAGGCTCAGGCCCAGGAGAGCCTTGCCCGCCGCCGCTCCGCCTACCGCGGCCGACGTCCAGGCCAAGGCGGCCCCCACCGGCACACGCCGGGGCAGTTCCGGCCCCAGCCCCCACATTCCCGCCGGCAGCGGTATGCGGGGAACGAAGGCGGCATCGAGGGTGAAGATCGACCCGCGACGGAGGGCCGGTCCGAGCACGGCCACGGCAACGGCCACACCCGCCGCCCACGGCAACGCCGCGCCGGCCCTACGCTCGTTCGCCCGTGGGCTCACTCCGGTCGTTCTACGAAGGGGTCGACCGCAGCTCGCCCTGCGGCGCGCATCGGGTCGACGTCGAGCTCCGGCTCCTCGAGTCGGTGGCGGGGGACAGGCGCGTGAGCATCCTCGATCTGGGGTGTGGCGACGGGGCCATCGCCGATCTCGTTGGGTCGAGGTTCCCAGAAGCTGACGTCGTTGCCCTCGACTGGTCCCGCCAGGCCCTGGTCGGGGTGCGCCAGAGGGGCCTGCGGGGGGTGCTGGGCGGCATCGACGGGCCCGTGCTGCCCCTGCGCACGGGTGCCTTCGACGTCGTGCTCCTGAGCGAGGTCTTGGAGCACCTCGTAGACCCCGATGCCGCCCTGGACGAGGTCCGCCGGGTCCTGGTGCCGGGAGGCACGCTGCTGCTGTCCACTCCCAACTTGGCCGCCTGGTTCAACCGGGTTCTGCTCGCCTTCGGGGTGCAGCCGGTGTTCTCCGAGGTCAGCACCCGTGGTGTCTACGGGCGGCCGGGCAGCACCGTCGTCGGCCACCTCCGGCTCTTCACCGCCCGCGCCCTGACTGGCCTCCTTCGGGACAGGGGGTTCGTCGACGTCGAGCTGTCGGGCGCCTCCTACCATGACGTCCCTCGCGCCGCCCGCGGGCTCGACCGTCTGGCTGCCCGCCTCCCCCCCGTCGCTGCCATCCTCGTAGGTCGGGCCCGAGCGGCCCCCTGAGCGGGAGGCCGGGCCCGAGCGGCCCCCTGAGCGGGAGGCCGGGCCCGAGCGGCCCCCTGAGCGGCCGAGGGTGGCGGCCACCGCGCCGATGGCTATGAGGCCGTCGAGCTGGGCCGCCCACCCGAAGGCGCCGGCACGGCTGGCCGGCCCGAGGGCGGGATGGGCCGCTTCGATCAACCCCGCCCCCAGGAAGGCCACCCCTGCCACCACGGCCGGCAACCGCTCGTCGACCCACCAAGGGGCCGGGCCACCGTCGGCTCGCGTCTGTAGGCCGAGCAGGGCGGCAGGGGTGACCAGCGCCACCGGTCCGCCGACAGCGAACAGGCCGACCCCCGCAGCCACCATCGGCGGCCACGAGCGCTCTGCCGTCTCGGTAGGTGGTAGGTCCACACCGCGCCGGCGCGGGCGCCCCCACGCCAGTAGCCCGAGCACCACAAGGGCCACCGCTCCCAGGGCCAGAGCGGCCCGGTAGGCGTGGTCGGGCTCGAAGCGCAGGTCGATGCGGCCCCCGGCACCGGCCGGCACCACCCAACCCTGTCGCCAACCGTCGAGCCGGAGGGGTCGGAGGCGGCGGCCGCCCAGGGTGGCCGTCCACCCCGCGTTGAGGTTCTCGTCGACGGCCAGGACGGAGGCCGCCCCAGGGCCAACGGTCACCATCCGGTGGACGGTGTCCCACTGGTTCATGGTGGTGAGCCGGGGCGGCCACGGGGGGCCAGCCGACGTCCATCCCTGCCCGCTGAGCGTCGCCGACAGCACCGGGAGGGCAACGCCCAGTGACGTCTGCAGGCGATGGGTGCCCGGCACGAGATCGAGGGGCCCTCCGCACGCAAAGAAGGCCAGCTCCCGCCCCTGGCGGAGGTCACCAATGGTGGCCGACAGCCGGGTGGGTACGTCGGTACCGTCCACGCTCAGCGCTGGTCCCTGCCCGCAGGGTAGGTCCACCACGGTGCCGTCAGGGGGCGACGGCGCCGAGGAGAGCGAGCCCAACAGGCCGTCGAGGGCGGGGCCCGGTTGGGCCCGCACGGTGCCCGACAGGTCGAAGCGGGCCGCTGCGGGGACGACGAAGATTCGGTCGAGGCGGTCCTGTTCGTCGGCGCGCAGTACCTGGCCGGAGGCGGCTACGGAGCGGTCAAAGGCGAAGAGCGGCGGCGGGGCGGAGGGGGCAGAGAAGGCCTTGAGCTCGTCGCCGGGCACGGCCAGAGGACGGGCGACATCGACGCCTGGCAGTGCCACTTCCCGTAGGCCGGCCCGGGCCAGCGACGTCGGGTCCCCCTCACCGACCACGCCGAGCAGGGTGACCCGCAGCCGGCGGGTCGGCCCCATCGCCAGAGCCAGGGTCTGGGGCGCCTCGGTGTCGGCCACCGGGCGGTCGACGACCCCGGCGTCGGTGTGGAGGCGCAAGAAGGTCGGTCGCGGCGCGCCGCGCGCAGGGTCGAGGAGCCGGACGGTGACGGTTGCCAAGGTACGGGGCCGGTCGAGTGTCAGCTCCACCCACTGGCCCTCCGACGAGCCCACCGACCCCGACTGCCAGGCGGTGGCGGGGTCACCGTCGAAGGCGGCCATGGGCTGGGCCTCGGGATGAGGGGCCACGGCGGTGGCGTAGGAGGACGCCGAAACCGCCGCCGCGCCCTCCATAACGGCCACCGTCTGGTGGCTAGGACCGGCCACTGGCAGCCGGTCTCGGGTGGCGCCTCCGCCTGGGGCGACCTCGCCGGCGGTGAGAACGTAGGAGCCGGAGTCGTGGACGAGCCCGACGTTCACGTCGCGGCGCTGCAGCCCGTCGGTATCGGCCCAGCGCAGGGCGCCGTCTCCGGCGGGAAGGGGATCGCCGGCCAGCACTACCGCGCCGGTGAGAGCGTCCCGGTCTCCGAGCTGCAGCAGGCTCTCGGGGCCGCCGCTGAGCACGGTCGTGCCCTCGACGGGGTAGCTCACCGCCCGCTCGACGGAGCTATCCACCTGGTACACGTCGAGAGCAGGGTGAGAGCTGCCCGCCACGGTGCCCTCGCCAGCGTCAGTGGGTACCTCGGGGCCAAAGCTGATCACCTTGTGCATGCCCTGGGACGCGGCCAGGACCGCCCGAACCTGGGTAGGGCTGGGCGCTCCGGCCCGCTGCCAATCGAGGTCGTTACGCTCCACCACATAGCGAACGCCGGCACGGGCCAGCCCGGTGGCCAGCCCGGGCGTGGGCCGGCCCGACACTAAGCGTTGCTCGACCGCGTCGAGCAGGCGTGTGAGCCCCACGGATCCGAGTGGCGCCTGGTTGCGGACCGCCCATGGTGACCGGGCTAGGGGCTCGAAGGGCTCGTCGAGGGCTCGTCCCCACTGATAGTCACCGAACCCGCTGGCTGGCAACAACAGAGCTCGGTCACCGCCAGAGCGGGCGGCCAGCCACCTCGAGGCTTGGCTCCAGTAGTCCGGCACCCGGGTGAAGGTGCCCTCGGGGAGCAGGTCGCCCTTGAGCATGGGAATCGCGGTCGCCGCCAGGAGCAGTCCGACTAGCGCGGCCGTGAGTGGGACCTCCCGGCCGACGAACCGGAGGCGGCTGAGCCCGTGGGCCAGCCCGAGCGCAAGGGGCAGGGCCACAAGGGGGCCGAACTTGTTCACGCTGCGGAACACCTCGAGGGGTCCGTCGAGGAGGTGGCGGACGGGGCCGGCCAGCGGCCCTCCCAGGGGGCCGGCGTAGCCTGCGGCAGTGACGGTCACGCCCAGCACCAGGCTGAGCACGAGAAACCGGCGCTCGCCCAGACCCGGAGCGGCCAGCCCGGCCAGGCCGGCGGCGGCCAGGGCGGCACTGGCCAGGATGGCGGCGGGCGTGGCCACTAGCTCCCACCCCCCCCTCCACCACGGTCGGCCTCCGAACAGGTAGTGGGCCAGCCAGTTGGCCGTGCCGCGGACAGCCTGTGGCACCGAGTCGGTGCTCGTCGTGGAGCTGGCCCGCTCGATGTAGCGGAGGAAGTCGAACCCGTACCGGCCCTCGACGAGGCCACTGCCCAGCCACCACGCGCACGTCAGCGCCACCGCCAGCAGCCACCAACGTGCCAGGGCTCGCCGCCGGGGGCCGGACCGGCGGGTGGCTAGCCACAGAGCCGGCAGGGCGAGGGCCCCTATGGTTGCTCCCGCGTTCACCGCGCCCATGAGGGCGATGGCCACGCCCGAGCGAGCGGCGGCGGTGGCCGGTGGGCCCGACCGCGAGCCGCGCACCAGAGGGATGACAGCCCACGGGGCCAGGGCGGCCGGCAGCACCAGGCCGGAGAGGGGGCCGACGAGGATGACGACATAGGGAGACAAGGCGTAGGCCAGGCCCCCGGCCACCCTCGTAGCCCGGTTGCCGATGGTCAGCTCGTCGGCCAGGCGGATGGCACCGGCACAGGCCACGGCGAGCAGGAGTCCGATCCACAGCCGCTGCGCCGTCCAGGTGGGCAGGCCGACAGCCCGGGCCAGGGCGAAGAAGGGGCCCATCGGGAACAGGTAACCCTGGGCCTGGTTCTGGAGCTGGCCGAAGCCGGCCCTGGGGTCCCATAGGTGCAACACCCGGCCCAGGAGGTGCAGGGGGTCGACGGCCAGGTCGAGCTTGGTGTCGGCGGTGATGCGACCCGGGGACTGGGCCAGGCAGGCGGCCATCAGCATGGCGCTGCTCGCTGCCACCGCCCACCGGGGCACCCGACGGGCGCCTGCCTGCCCCGGGGGGCGGTCATCGCCACCCTCCGGTGAGGGCCGGACGGGCCGCGCCGCCGCCGGCCTGTCTGGCCCCAACGCCGTGGTCGGCGTCTTCACCGGCGGCGCAGCACGATGGCCAGGTTCCAGGTGGCCAGCTCCCGCAGCCCGGGCACCGACACGACGCGTCGGCACCACTTGGGGTAGTAGCGGGGCCAGGCGTCGACCAGGTCGACGGTGGGGTTGGCCTGGGCCCAGCGCAGGACCTCGCCGACGTGCACCGGGAAGAGGCTGCGACCGATGCGGTTCTTGGGTGGCCGCCCGTAGCGCTGCTCGTAGCGCCGCGCCGCCCGCTCGCCACCCAGGAGGTGCCACGGCGAGGTCTCGTGGCCACCCCACGGCGACAGCCAGTTAGTGAAGGCGCAGAAGACGATGCCGCCCCCGCGCACCGCGCTCACCAGCTCGTCGAGGAACCGCCAGGGACGAGGCACGTGCTCGAGCACGTTGGACGAGAAGCAGACGTCGAATGCGCCGTGGCGGACCGGCAGGGCGGAGCCATCCGCCACGACGGTGGGCGGGTTGGCGCCGGGTCTCCGGTCGGCGGCCTCCCGGCGGTCGCGCTCCACCACGCAGTAGCGAGCCCCGGCCAGTGTGAAGGCGGCGTGGAACCATCCTGGGCCCCCGCCCACATCGAGCACCCATGCCCCGGCAAGGTCGGCGTGGTGTGACACCTGGGTCACGGAGTCCTCCGCCAGGGCCCGGTAGAAGCGCTCAGGCTCGCTCTGCTCGTACCGGAAGGCACGGGCCAGCCGCAGCGACCGGCCCAGGCCGTCACCACTGGTCATGGCCGGCCGTTGTGTTCGGGCCACTCAGCCCGTGGGACCGTCAACCTTGAGCGGGGAACACCGCCAGGCCACGCCAGGGCCTCCTCGCCGACTTCGGAGAACAGGTCGACGGTGCGCGACCACGAGAACTCAGCAGCCCTGAGGGCGGCCTGGCGGCCGAAGGCCCGGCGCTCCTCGTGGGCGCCGGCCAGGTGAGCCCAGGCCGCGACGAACTCGTCCTCGGTCCGGACCAGGGTGCCGGTGTGGCCGTCGACCACCGAGTCACGCAGGCCGGCAACGTCGAAGGCGAGCGTGGGGGTATGGCAGACAGCCGCCTCCATCACCACCAGGCCCCAGCCCTCCACCGAGGCGGGATGCAGGAGCATCCATGCGTCACCCAGCAGCCGGTCCTTCTCGGCGTCGGTCACCCACCCGGGCAGGCTCACCCCGGGGCCCGCCATGGCCGCCAACCGAGAGCGCTCAGGGCCGTCGCCGATGATGACGAGGCGGCCGCCGACCCGAGGCCGCACCTGCTCCCACAAGCGCAGGAGGAGATCGAGGCGCTTGTGGGGCACGAGGCGGCCCACGGCCACGAACAGCGGCTCGGGGGACTTGGTCGGCGATGTGGTGGCGGGGCCACAGCCACCGTCGACACCGTTCGGCACTATGCGTATGTGCTCGGCGGGGATGCCAATGGCGACGAGCGATGCCGCCGTCGAGGGCGACACCGCCACGAACAGGCGGCGGCGGTAGACGGCGGGCAGCACCCGCTGTTCGAGGCAGCGGCCGGCGGCGGCCAGCGGGGCGGGGAACCACAGGGCCCAGTGCTCGGTGTGGACATGGTTCACGAGGGACACGGTGGGGCCTCGCCGCCACACCGCGCTGAAGAAGGGAACCCCGTTGACCACGTCGACCACCACGTCGGCGCCTCGGTGGTCACGCAGGTAGTGCAACGGAACCCGGGCGTACTGGCTGTAAGCGCCACCCACCCTCGTGACACGGTAGGACCGCTCGCCCACCGGCCCCCCGCATAGGAGGTCGACCTGGTGGCCCCGCCCCGCCAGCCCGGCCGCTAACCGGTCAACGAGGACCTCCGAGCCACCGGCCAGCGGGTGGGCGAGATCACGCCAGGAGAGGAAGAGGTAGCGCATGTGGCGTCGGGCTACGATAGGTCAAGGCCGTCCCGGCCTCCGGCGATGGCGGCAGGCGGGCATGGCGGGCTTCGGCATGGCAACAGACCAGACGAGGAGCTGACAGCTTGGCGCAGGACGCACGGGAAGGGCCCAGGCCCTGCCTATCCGTGGTCATGCCCTGCTTCAACGAGGCCGCCACGGTAGGGACGGCGGTTACCCGCGCCCTGAGCTCGCCTTGGACCCAGGAGCTCATTGTGGTCGACGACGGCTCCACCGATGGGTCCCTCGACGTCGTTCGCAGCCTCCATGATCCCAGGGTGCGGGTGCTGTCCTTGCCCCGGAACCGGGGCAAGGGGGCGGCCGTGCGTGAGGGGTTCGCCTGCGTGCAGGCTCCGTTCGTCATCATCCAAGATGCCGATCTCGAGTACGACCCGGCCGAGTACGGCCTCCTTCTGGAGCCATTGACAGAGGGCAAAGCCGACGTCGTCTATGGATCTCGCCTGCTGGCCGTTCGGCCGCACCGGGTTCTCTACTACTGGCACGCGGTCGGTAACCGCCTCCTCACCACTGCCTCCAACGTCATGACCAACCTGAACCTGAGCGACATGGAGACCTGTTACAAGGCGTTCCGGCGAGAGGTGCTGGAGGGTCTCACTATCGAGGAGGATGGCTTCGGGTTCGAACCCGAGGTCACCGCCAAGGTGGCACGGGACGGTTGGCGCATCTACGAGGTCGGCATCTCCTACGCGGGTCGCACCTACGCCGAAGGCAAGAAGATCGGCTGGCGTGACGGTTTTCGGACTCTGTACTGCATCCTGCGGTACTCCCGCCCGATCAGCGCCGCACGGACACACATCCGTTGGCGTCGGCCTTGGCAGTTGTGGGCCGCCCGTTGATCGAGATGTGGACGATCTGGCCTGGGAGCTGGCCGCAGACCGGCCCAAACCTTGAAGGAAGGGCAATCGGTTGAGCTCGAGCCGGGAGACCGCTGGCCTGTGCGGTGAAGGACGGGCCAGGCGCTGACGACCCAGGAGGCGCTGACGACCCAGGAGGCGCGGAGGACCCGGGAGGCGTTGAAGAAGGGCCTGGTGGCGAAGTGCTGGTGGGTGCTGGGGCCGTGCTGGGCGCCTGCCCGCTCGCGAGGTCGACTCTAAAGTCGTCGAATCGAGCCGCGGTCGCGTCCGGAGAATCCACTGTCATCCCGACCATCGTGGTGTGGTCGAGCGAAGGGTCAGTGATCGTCCTAGCCACCTTGGAGTTGAGAACTATGTCGATGGTGGAGCCCTTCAGGCGTACGCCGACGGTGGTGCCGTCCTGCACGGGAGACAGGCCGGTGTTGCCGAACCCGGTGGGCTTGCCCCCCAGCACCCGGGTGATCGCCCAGCTCGCGTAAGAGGGGACGTCTACTACCGACCAGTAGTTGCGGGCGTCCTGATACCGGAAGACCAGGCCCGCACCCGAAACCGCCTTGGCCAGGGTGAACCCCGCCAGCCCCCCGACCTGGCCCGTGTCGACCACAGCCAGGTTCGGCCCCATCACCGCAGCGGACAAGTAGGCTTGGTGGCCGGAAATGCCCCAGACGCCCAGATCTGGCCGCCACGGCGGCAGGCCCGGCGCTGCTCCGAGAGCCGAGGGGGTGTCTGGCCGGTCAAAGGAATCGACGGTGCCGGCTATCGGTACGACCTCGTTGACGTTGTTGGGCGTTGGCGCCCGAGGGCTGGCGCTGGCGCAGGCGGCAGCCAGGCCGACCAGGGCGGCCAGGGAGAGCGAAGCCAAGCCACGGTGCCGCCTCATGTCTCGTCGACCCTACCCCGTCCTTCCCATACTTGCCCGTGGTGGTGCCGGCCAGTAGGAACAACGGTCGTGGACACGCCCGGGGCGCAGAACCATCGGTGGTGGCTCTGCCTCGGGGTGGTTTGTGGAGGCGCCCTCCTCCTCAGGCTCGGCGTCATCTTCTGGCTCGACCCGTCCAGGCACGTCGGAGGCGACCCCTTCCAGTACCACTACGGCGCCAACTTCCTCGTGGAAGGCAGGGGGTTCATCGACGCCTCCTCGTACCTTTTCAAGAACCAGGTGCGACAAAGCGCCCAGCACCCCCCCCTGTACAGCCTGGTGCTGGCCATCCCCTCGGCCCTGGGCTTGCGGAGCGTGCTCGCCCACCAGCTTTTCTCGTGCCTGATCGGAACGGGGACGGTAGCCGTCGTGGGGGTGGTCGGACGCCGGATAGCCGGCCCCACCGTCGGCTTGATTGCTGCCTGCTTGGCTGCCGTTTACCCCAATATGTGGCTCTTCGAGGGCCTACTCTACTCGGAAACGCTGACGTTGCTCACTACGTCGCTAACCCTGCTGGCAGCCTACCGATTCTGGGACAGGCGTGATGGCCGGACCGCGGCCGAGCTGGGCGTCGCGTGCGCCTTGGCGGCCCTTACCCGCGGTGAGGCGGTGCTCTTCCTGCCACTCATCGTCGTTCCCTGGGTGCTCCTGGCGCGCCAGCCCCGGCCCCCTCGAAGGCTGGGCCTGGCCCTGGTTGCCGCGGTGGCCGCCGGGCTGACAATGATGCCCTGGACAGTCTTCAACCTTGCCCGCTTCCGCTATCCGGTGCCGGTCGCCGACGATCTCGGGATCACTCTGGCCGGTGCCAACTGCGAGAACACCTACGGCGGCCAGTACATCGGGTACTTCGGCTATACCAACAAGTGCATTCCCGACCTGCCCGCCGTCTCCGGCGCGGACGAGACCGACGACGCCCACTACTACCAGTCGGCGGGCTTGCGCTACCTGCGAGCCCACCGAAGCCGCCTTCCCGCCGTGGTGCTGGCCAGAGAGGGTCGAACGTGGGGCTTCTACCAACCCTTCGGCCAGGTACGCATCGACGCCTACCTGGAGTCGAGGAACCTGACCGCGGCCAAATGGGGCCTGGTGATGTACTGGATGATGGCGGTGGCAGCGGTAGCAGGAGCCGTCGTATTGCGGAGGCGCCAGGTGCCGCTGTCGCCCCTGATCGCCCTCTTCGTCACCGTTGCAGTGACCGTCGCCGTCACCTACGGCGAGACCCGCTTCCGGGCCTCAGCCGAGCCTGCTCTGGTGTTGCTGTCCGCCGTAGCTTTCTATCGCGCCTCGGTGTGGATATGGTCTCGATTGCTGCCCTTGTTCGTCGAGCGTTGACCTGATCGGCGGGGTCGCACGCTCAGGGTCGGTCAGTGGATCTTGCACTCCGGGCCGAGTGTGCCGTCGCCGTGCTTGGTGCACTGGGTGCCGAAGCCGTCGCGGAGCAGGCCGGAGACGACGTCGCCGTGGGCTCGCCGGTTGGCGGCCAACGTGGGCCGCACGAGCAGGGTGGTGGACGCCGCCCGGGAGGCGAAAGCCCCGCCCGTCTGCCACTCCTTGCCCAGCTCGTAGGCGGGCTCGGTGGGGGCCGGGCCCCGCAGGCGCTCCACGGTGAGGATCACGATGTCGTCGGTGGTGATGGCGTTGTGGCGGGTGGCGCTGAAGCTGAAGGGCAGAGAGGCGAAGGTGACCGTGCCCATGGTCTCGATGGCGCTCACCACCTTCTGCCGGTCGCCGCTGCCTGCCTTCTTCAGGCCGTTCAACAGGGTGGCCAGCCCGTCGGCGGGCAGCCCCTCACCGCCGGTGGGCTTCTTGCCCAGGTACTTGTCCATCCAGGAGCCGATGGCGAACGACGGCAGAAGGGTGATGCCGCCCAGGTGCCAGGCCGAGGCCGAGCCGACCTTGGCCGCCTCGCCGGCGTTCTCGGCCCAGATCTGGTTGATCCCCCGGTAGGAGCCAAAAACGTGGGGATGCCAGTTGGGACCCTTGGCCGTGGGGGCATCGACGTAGCCGGCGCCCATGGCGTCGAGGGCGGTGGCGACGGCGGCAGTCTCGTCGGACAGCCCGTCGAGGTAGAGCACCTGGGGCGCCGCCCCCTTGAGCTGGCCCAACTGGGAGGAGAAGTCGGTGTCACCGGTGCGGAACGTCTGCGGTGCGGCGACGTTCATCCCGGTTGACGCGAACGCGGCCTTGAAGTGCTCACGGCTGGTGCCAGGCAGGTCGAGGCCGCCGTCGAGCGACTCGTCGTAGAGCATGGCGGCCGACGAGTAGCCCCTGTCGCCCTTGGCGTAGTCGGCCAGCGCCTGCTTCACGTAGGTGTCGGGCACTGAGACCTGGAAGACCGAGCGCCCAGCGGCGCCGCCGTCGGGGTAGAGCTGGCCGGCCGACAACGGGTCTTCGAACACGGCCACCAGCGGGATCCCCGACTGCTTGATCCGGGGCAGGGCCTGGTCGAAGCCGATGGCGCCACACCACAATATGCCGAGCAGGCCCTTGATGCCGTCGAGCTCGGCGTAGGCCTTGGCCGTGCCGTTGGCGTCGCCGCCGGTGTCGCGCAGGAGCAGCTCCACCTTGCGGCCGCTCACACCCCCGGTGGAGTTGATCTGGCGGGCGGCGGCGTCGAGGGAGTTGTTCACGACGGTGCCTATGAAGCTGCCGATGCCGTTGAACGGGGCCAGTACCCCGACCTTCAAGGTGTCGCTGCTGCCCGATGCCTTGGAGCACGCCGCCAGCACCGATCCCGATGCCGAGGTGGCTGCCACGGCCAGCCCCCCGGCCCCGGCCAGCCTGAGGAAGTGGCGGCGGGAGACCTCGTTGTGGTCGCTCACCGGCTCGCTCAGGACTCGCGGCGCAGGTAGAGCGCGACGGCGGCCCCGATGAGCAGGAGGGCCACGACGACGGCGACGATCCACCACACCGCGTTGGTAGAGCCCCCTCCCAGTTTGCCCAGGGCGATGTCACGAGCGGACTGGGCGTGGTTGGGGGCGGCGCCGTAGCCCGTGGCCGGCGCCGATCCCGGGGGAGCCTGCTGTGCCTGCAGAGCAGACGGAGCCATGACCAGCGTCAGGGCCATGCCTGCCAGCAGCACGGTGAGGAAGATGGGACGAAGGGTTCTGGTCATTGGTGGGTTGCAACGCCTTCCCGCTCGTTGATCACGCTACTCCTCCGGGGCGGACGAGGCAACGAGCTATCCCGCGATGGGTCGGATCTTGAGGCCCGACTTCATCCCCGTCATGAGGTTGCGCTTGGGCTCGGTGAGCGCGGTGCCGTCGCTCCACTGGTCGAAGGTCGACTTGCGGTAGATGCTGAACCCGTCCGGGTAGTAGATGGGCAGCACGGGCAGGTCCTGGGCCACGGCTCGCTGCAGGTCAGCGACCACCGCCTTGCGAGCGTTGACATCCAGGCTCACGGCCTGGCGCTCGGCCAGGTTGTCGACCTGGGGGTTTCGGTAGCCGAGGGGGTGCTGGAAGGCCGTCGACTGGGACGAGTAGACGTCGCGCAGGTGGTCGGGGTCACCCTTCGCGCCGAAGCCGCCGTCGAAGGCGACCACGATGTCGTAGGAGGCCCCTCCCAGCACAGTGGGCAGGGGCACTCGCTTGGGGGTGAGGTTCAGGCCGATCTTGGCCAACGACGCCAGAACCAGCTCGAGCACGGCGGGGATGCTGTCGACGACGGTGAGGGTGTAGCTCAGGGGCTTGCCGTCGGGGCCCTGGCGGTTTCCCGAGCCGCTCCTGGTGTAGCCGGCGTCGTCGAGCATGCGGTTGGCGGCGGCCACGTCGAAGGGGTACTGCTCGACCGGCACGTAGTACTCGTTGCCGGGAGCGAGGTAGCCGGGGTTCCCGGGGGCGCCGTTGCCCCCCGCCACCCGGGCCACGATGTCGTTGCGGTCGATGGCCCGGGCGCAGGCCTGGCGGAACCGGGGGTCGGCCAGCGCCCCACCGGCGCCGATGTTCCACTTCATGGGGATGGTGATGTTGGCCTTGGCCACCTGCACGGCGAAGGCGGGGTTGTTGCGGAAGGGGGCGACCGCGTCGCTCGGGGTGCCGAAGACGTCGGTTCCGCCCGAGTCGATCTCGCCTGCCTGCAAGGCGGTGAGGTCGTCGCTGACCGGTCGGAACTCCACGCGCTTCACGAAGGGCCGGCCCAAGAAGTACCCGTCGAAGGCGCTGTAGAGGTAGGTGCCCTCGCCGGCGGTGTGCGACTCGAGGCGGTAGGGGCCGCACCCCACCAGCACGTCGGTGCCCTGGGCGGCCTTGGCGTCGGCGATCGACGACCAGATGTGCTTGGGGACGATGGGGATCTGGCCGGCCACGTTGCGGGCGAAGGTGACGATGGGCTTGTCGAGGCGGATCTCCACGGTGCGGGCATCCACAGCCCGGGCGGCCGCCACGTTGTCGGGCTTGGCAATGACCTGGGGGGCGAGGGTCTGGGAGCGGAAGTAGTCGTAGGTGAAGACCACGTCGTCGACGGTGAGGGGCTGGCCGTCGTGCCACTTGATGCCGTCGCGGATCTGGAAGGTGTGGGTGAGCCCGTCGCTCGACGGCGTGTAGGCCTCGGCGATGAGCGGCAGCACCTTGCCGTCGACATCCTCCTGCAGGAGGGTGTCGTAGATGAAGATCATGTTCTGGTAGCCAGGGGCGGCGAAGTAGTTGAACGGGTTGGGGTTGCCGAAGTCGATGGAGCCCGACTGGCGGATGGTGGGGCGCGGGGAAGGCCGGTTCACGTCGGTGCTGGCTCCCGGGCCGGGACTGGAGTTCTTCGACGACTTGGAGCAGGAGGCTACGGCCAGGGCGCCGGCCGCTCCCAGGCCGGAGAGCAGGAACGTGCGTCGATCCATGGGGCTCATCAGGTTCTCCGTTCGTGCATGGGTTGTTCGGCTTGCAGGGCTTCGGCGGCGGCAAAGGCGGGGGCGGCTTCGATGAGCCGCCGGGCGGTGAGGCTACGGGGGGCGGAGGACACCTGCTGGGAGCGCCCCTCCTCCACCACCTGGCCGGAGTCGAGGACGACGATGCGGTCGGTGACCTTGCGCACCACAGCCATGTCGTGGGAGACGAAGACCAGAGCCAGGCCCATCTCGATCTGACGCTCGCGCAGCACCACCAGCAGGCGGGCTTGCTCCGAGGCATCGAGCATGCTGGTGGGCTCGTCGGCCACCAGCAGCTTGGGGCGCACGACTATGGCCCGGGCCAGGCTCACCCGCTGGAGCTGGCCTCCCGACAGCTCGTGGCTGTGGGCGTCGAGGAACGACCCCGATGTGGGCAGACCCACGCTCTCGAGGGCTTCGAGCACCGAGGCCCGCCGCTGGTCGCGCTCGCCGATGCGGGCGACGTCGAGGGGCTCGCGCACCAGTGCCTCGACGGTGAGGCGGGGCGACAGGGCGTCGTAGGGGTCTTGCATGACGAGCTGGATGCGCCTCCTGGCGGCCCGGGCCTCACCCCGCCAGGACGTGGTGAGCGGCTCTCCCTCCAGCACGACCTGGCCGGAGTCAGGGGCGATCTGGCCGGTGAGGATGCGGGCGAGGGTTGACTTGCCGCTTCCCGACGGGCCGATGATGCCTACCGACTCGCCCTCGGCCAGGCTGAACGACACGCCCCTCAGGGCGGCCACGTCGCGGCCGCGGCCTGTGAACGTCTTGTGCACGTCGGTGGCGGTGAGCAGCGTCTTCAGCCCCCCGAAGTGGCAGGCCACCATGCGGCCTCGCGACGGGCGTAGGTCGGGGTGCTCGTCGACGCAGACCGCCTCGGCCTGGGTGCACCGGGGATGGTACGGGCATCCCGTGGGCACGTGGCGGGGGTCGGGCGGGCGGCCCCGGATGGGGCGGAGGTCTTTGGTGGTGCTCATTACCGGGAAGGCGTTCACCAGCGCCCAGCTGTAGGGGTGGGCGGGCTCGCTCATCACCGGCCCGGTGGGCCCCACCTCCATGGCCTCACCGGCGTAGAGCAGCATCGAGCGGGTGGCCAGGTTGGCGGCGTCGGGCAGGTCGTGGGAGATCACCACCATGGCGAAGCCCCGTTGGGCCGCCAGCCTGGCGATGTGGCCCACCACGGCGTGGCGGGTGAAGGGGTCGAGCCCCGAGGTGGGCTCGTCGAGCACCACCAGGGCGGGATCGAGCGCCAGCACCCGGGCCAGCGCGGCCCGCCGCCGCTCCCCGCCGGAGAGCTGGTGGGGGAAGCGCTCCAGCAACTCGGGGTCGAGCTCCACGTCGGCGGCCAGCTCCACCGCCCGCCGGGCCGCTGCTGCCTGGCCCATTCCCAGGTGTTCCCGCAGGGGCTCCGCCACCTGGTCGACGATGGGCACCACCGGGTTGAAGGGCGCCCCCTGTAGGGCCAGCGCCACGGTGGCCCAGCGCAGGGAGCGCAGGATGTCGGGCGGCGCGCCGAGCAGCTCCTGGCCGTCGAGGCGCACGCTGCCTTTGGCCTCGGGGGGCTGGACCAGCCCGGCCAGGCACAGAGCCAGGGTCGACTTGCCCGACCCGCTCTCGCCGGTGATGGCCAGCGACTCCCCCCGCCCGACGGCGAAGCTCACGCCCCTCAGGGCGTCGACCTCGTCGCCGAAGCGCACCGCCAGGTCGGTCACCTCCAGCAGGGCGGTCATGGTTGGCTGCCCCGAGCCCAGCGGGGGTTGAACAGCGGTTCCAGGCCGATGCCGACCAGGCTGAAGGCGATGACGAGGGCAGTGATGGCGAGGGCTGCCGGCACCACCCACCACACCCACGTGTTGGTGAACAGCAGGCCCTGGTGGGCGAAGGCGTGGTCGAGCACAGTGCCCCAGCTGGCGTGCACCGGGTCGCCCAGGCCCAGGAAGGCCAGGCCCGACTCGAGAACCACCGCGACTCCCGCCCAGTCGACCCAGCGGGCCACGATGAGGGGCCCGATGGCCGGCGCCAGGTGCCGGCGGACTAGGTAGCTCGGGCCGCCCCCGAAGCTGCGTGCCGCTCCGACAAAGCCCCGCTCGCGGGTGGTGAGGGTCTGGCTGTGAAGCACACGGGCTATCTGGGGCCAACCCGCCTGGGCCACCACCAGGATGAGGATCGTCTGGCTGGGGCCGACCAGGGTGACGACCAGGATGGCCAGCACCAGCCCGGGCAGGGCGAGGAACATGTCGATCACCCGCATGGCCACGGTGTCGACGATGCCCCCCACCATCGCCGCGCCGACACCGACGACTATGCCCAGGCCCACGGCCAGGCTGGCACCGGCCACCGCCACGGTCATGGAGGTGCGGGTGCCCCAGATGACCTGCGACGCGATGTCGCCGCCGGCACCGTCGGTGCCCAGCAGGTGGGTGGTGGAGGGATGGGCGAACGACGGCCCGGAGATGGCCCGGGGGCTGAAGGGCGCGATCAGGGGAGCGGCCAGAGCCACGAACAGGAACAGGCCGAGCATGGCCGCGCCGGTGAGAAGCAGGGGGGACCGCAATGCTTCACGGTGGTCGGCGCTCAGGCGCCCGAAGCCCGGAGCGGCGGCGGGCGGCTCGCGGGTGACCAGGCTCATCGGGCCACCTGCCGGTGATCCGATGCCTGCTTGCAGGAGCGGCCTACCGGGCCGCTCATAGCTTGACCCTGGGGTCGAGGCGGGGGTAGGCCAGCTCGGCGAGGAGGTTGACGCTGAGCACGAAGACGGCGACGGCCAGGAAGCAGCCCTGCATCACCGGGTAGTCGAGGATGTAGATGGACCCGAACATCAGCCCCCCGATGCCCGGGTATGCGAACACTCGCTCGATGAAGAAGGACACCACGCTCACGGCCACGCCGAGATCTACGGCGATCTCGGTGGCCACCGGCAGCAGTGAGTTGCGGGCCGCGTAGCGGTACTTGAGCCGCCGTTCTGACAGACCCATGGCCCGCCCGCCGAGCAGGTGGTCGGAGCCCAGCTCGCTGACCATGCCGCCCCGCATCACCAGGTACTGGATGAAGGCGAAGCTCAGCGCCACGGTGAGGCCGGGCAGCACGAGGTGGCGGGTGATGTCGAGCACCCGGGCCAGCACCCCGTAGTTGACGAAGGGGGTCTGGGCGCCGCCGATCGGCAACCAGTGCAGCTTCACGCCGAACACGATGACGGCGAAGAAGGCCAGGACATAGGAGGGAAAATGGCTCACCAGCGACATGGCCACGAAGAGACCACGGTCGACCCGCCGCCCTCGTCGCCACCCCGAGTGGATGCCGGCCACCAGGCTCACAACGCATGACATGGCCACTCCGGCGAAGGCGAGCAGCAGCGTCCACTTCCCGCGGTCCCACATGAGATGGGACACCGGCGAGTTGTAACGGATCGACGTTCCCAGGTCGCCGCGGGCCAGCGCGCCGAGATAGTGGCGGTACTGCGCCCACAGCGACTGGTCGAGCCCGTAGTAGCGGGTGAGACTGGCCCGGGTGGAGGCGGCCACGCTCTGGCCGCCCCTTCCCGCGCTGGCCCCGCCGGTGAGGATCTTTATGGGGTTGCCGGGCAGCAGCCGCGGCAGCCAGAAATTCACGTTGACCAGGAAGAACAGTGTGCCCAGGTAGGACCCGACGAGGCGCCACGGCCTCCGCCGGGTGTGGCCCAGACCGTCGACAGGCCCATCGACCTCGGGAGCCGGCGGCTCCACCGCCAGCGAGATCTCCGCTATCGCCATGGGGTGCATCCTGGGTCTCGAGTTGCGGTGTGTGATGGTGAGCGTGACGTCGGGTCGTGCCGCCACCGCCAGCCCGCAGCGTACCCGGGCCGCGTCGGGCGCGCCGGGTCGGTTGACGATCAAGCAGCCGGCGGTGCGAGAGCCACGCAGTCGACGTAGGCGCCCCAGCGGTCGAGGCGCCGACCGTAGCGCCTCTCGAGCCAACGCAGGGAGGACCACAGTGGCCGCCCGCCGCGGGGAGGCACCAGGCCGACGAAGGAGAGCGGGCTGTGGTGGCGGTACTCCACGATCTGCAACCCAGCGTCACCCACCATGGCGGCCAGCTCGGCGGCCGAGAACCGGGCTCGCACTGGCACTCCCTCCCACGACGGCCACAGGGTGCGGGCCATGCGGATGGCAGGGTTGTCCTCCACTGACTCGGCCAGCAGCAGGCGGCCGCCCGGGCGCAGCACCCGGGCGATCTCGGTAAGGACGGCGGCGGGGTCCTCGAGGTGGTGCAGGACATGGAGGCACCACACCGTGCCGACGGTGGAGTCGCCCAGGGGCAGCCAAGCCCCTTCGCCGACCGCCACCGGCGCCAGCCTCCCCGCTACTCCGGCCCGGGCGGGGTCGGGTTCGATGCCCACCGGGCGAAGGCCGGCGGTGGCGATCCGAGGGAGCCAGAACCCGTTCCCGCAGCCCAGGTCGAGCACCGGATCGCTCGTGCCGGCGCCCGTCAGCTCCACCTCGAGATCGACGAACGGTGCCAGCCGCCGCCACTGGCTCCAGTCGACGTCGGCGTGGTTCACCGCAGGTTCTTGGGGCGCATATCGGTCCATACTCGGGAGATGTGCTCCAGGCAATGGTGGCGGCTTCCCCGCACGCCGGCATCGGACCAGCCGGCGGGAACGCTGTCCCCGGCCGGCCAGATCGAGTACTGCCCGTCGTGGTTCACGACCACGATGTAGACCTCGTCCTGTCTCACCCGTGAAACCTTTCGACGACGTCGCCCCTCGGCTGTTCCCGCCGTTCGTGCACACTGTGCTGGCACCGACGGCGGAGGTGACGAACCCGTGGCCGGACGAGGTCGCCCTTGTCGCCGGCGCCGCACCCCTTCGTCGCCGCGAGCTCCTGTCGGGGCGAGCGTGTGCCCATGCCGCCCTGCGCTCCCTCGGGCGCGACGACGGCCCCATAGGCGTTGGCACCGGCCGCCAGCCGGTGTGGCCCCAGGGGGTGGTCGGCAGCATCTCCCATGCCGGCGCGTGGTGCGGCGCTGCGGTGGCCGCGGCTGACGACGCCTGGGGTCTCGGGTTCGATCTCGAGGTGCTCGAACCCCCACTCAGCCCCGAGGTGGAACACCTGGTCTTGTCGCCCGCCGAACGCCGCCAGATAGGCCACCGGGGCGCCTATGGGCCCAAGATCGCCTTCAGCGTCAAGGAGTGCGTCTACAAGGCTGTCTACCCGCGCACCGGGTGGCGCCTGGGGTTCGGTGATGTCACCGTCGCCCCCGACCTCGACGCGGGCACCTACACCGCTTCGGTCGCCCCTTGGTTCAGCCACGCCGGGCTCGACGCCAGCGCGCTCGATGGTCGCTTCGTGGTGAGCCACGGCTACGTGTTCACCGGCCTGACCATCACGGAGTGATACGCAGCGGGCCGCGGTGGAGGTAGGTCACCAGGCGCACGTCGTCGATGCCGAGCAGGCTCATCAGGAACCGGGTGAGGCCCAGGCCGAAGCCGCCGTGGGGGGGGCAGCCGAACCGGAAGAAGTCGAGGTAGTAGTCGATGGGGCCGAGGGGGATGCCCCGGCCCTTGGCCTGGGCGGCCAGCCGGTCGGGGCGGTGCTCGCGCTGGGCGCCGGTGGTGATCTCCAAGCCCTTCCACAGCAGGTCGAAGCTGCGGGTGCGGGTGGGGTCGTCGGCCGAACGCATGTGGTAGAAGGGCCGTATCCACTCCGGGTAGTCCGTGACGAACACGAGCTCATGGCCCACCTCGGCGGCCACGTGGGCGGCCACCAGCCGTTCGCCCTCGGCGTCGAGATCGCCTTCCTTCTTGTCGCTCACCTTGTGGCCGGCCTCGGCCAGGATCTCATAGGCGTGGGTCATGTGCACCCGGGGAAAGGGCACCTCGGGCACCACCACCTCCACGCCGAAGTGGCGGCCGATGTCGGATCCGTGGGTGCGCTCCACCGCCTCGAGCACGTGGCGCAGCCACCGCTCCTCGAAGGCCATCACGTCGTGGTGCGAGTCGACCCACGACAGCTCCACGTCGACGCTCGTGAACTCGGTGTCGTGGCGGGCGGTGACATAGGGGTTGGCGCGGAACACGGGGGCGATCTCGAAGATGCGGTCGAGTCCCCCGGCCATGGCCATCTGCTTGTAGAACTGGGGTGACTGGGCCAGATAAGCCTTGCGCCCGAAGTACTCCACGCTGAACAGCTCCGAGCCCGACTTGTTGGGCGTGGGGCGCAGCTTGGGGGAGTGCAGCTCCACGAAGCCCTCGGCCCGCCACACCTCGCGCATGGCCGCCTCCACCGTGGTCTGCACCTCGAACACCAGGCGGTTGCGGGGCCGGCGAAGGTCGAGGAAGCGCCAGTCGAGCCTCTCGTCGACTGGCGTCTCGTCGGTGATGGGCAGGTCGCGCTCGGCTGGGCCCACCACCTCCAGCTCCTCCAGGCGAACCCGCCTCCCCCCTATGACGGTGCCCACCACCTCGACCGCCGACTCGGGTCTGAGGGCAGCGATCGCAGCACTGATGACGTCGTCGCCGCCGGGGTACACGACTTGGGCCATGCCCGTGGGGTCGCGCAGGACCCACACCTGGGGCTCGTCGCCGGCCACCGATTCCACCCAGCCGCACAGCCGCACCGTGCCGCTGGTGTGGCCCAGCTGGCCGACCATGGTCCGCCCCAACTTCATGGGTGCCGCCGGGCCACCGCCGCCGCCAGCTCGGCCACGGTGGGGGCGTCGAACACCGCCTCTGGGGGCAGGTCGGTACCCAGGCGGTCGTTCACCCTGGCTACCACCTGGGTGGCGGCCAGGGAATGGCCTCCGAGGGCGAAGAAGTCGTCGTGCACTCCCACCCCGGTTCGGCCCAGCACTTCAGCCCACACCGCAGCGATGGCCTCCTCGTCGGGACCGCGGGGGGCAACGGAGGTGGGCGTCTCAGCCGCGGTCCCGAAGGTGGCACGCAGCTCGGCCTTGAGAACCTTGCCCGATGCGTTGCGGGGCAGGTCGTCGACGAAGAAGATGCGGTGGGGTGTCTTGTACTCGGCCAGCCGCTCCCGCACGAACGCCTGGAGATCGCGTTCACCGAGGGGCTGGCGGGCTACCACCGCGGCAGCCACGTCCTGGCCCAGCACCTCGTGGGCAACCGCGAAGACCGCCACGTCGGCCACCGCGGGGTGCTCGTGGAGCACGTCTTCCACCTCCAGCGACGACACGTTGAGGCCGCCGGTGATGATGAGGTCCTTCTTGCGGTCGACGAGGAAGAGGTAGCCCTCGTCGTCGAGGTAGCCGAGGTCTCCGGTGCGCACCCAGCCGTCGACGAAAGTGGCCGCGGTGGCTTCGGGGTCGTCGTCGTAGAAGCGGGGTGGCGCTCCCGGGCGCCGCAGCCACACCTCGTCCACCTGGCCACTGGGCTGTATGGCGCCTGTGTCCCCGACGATGCGCACCTCGGTGCCTCCCACGCCGCGGCCTACCGAGCCGGGCCGGGACCCGTCGTAGACGACCAGGGTGCGGGCGGTGCCCGCCTCGGTGAGGGCGTAGGTGTTCCACAGCTCGGCACCGGGCAGGGCCTCGGCCAGTCGGCCCAACAGCGCTGGCGACGCCGGAGCCGACGACAGCACCACCCGTTCCACCGAGGACAGGTCATGGCGCTCCAAGGCGCCCGAAGACAGGGTCATCTCGGCCATGGCCGGCACCAGTTGCAGGCGGCGCACCCGGTGTTCGGCCACCAGGGAACAGAAGCGCTCGGGTTCGAACGCGGGCAGCACCACTGCGATGCGGTCTCCGCGCCGCAGTGGCAGGCGCAGCACCTCCTGGCCGGCATTGGTGCCGATGGGGAAGGAGTGGACGAACGCGGCCCGGCCTGCGTGGCCCGAACGCAGTGACCGGCCTGCGTGGCCCGAACGCAGTGACCGGCCCTCAGGCGCATCGCCAGGAGGCGGATCGAAGAACAGCACGTTCTCGTGGGTCAGGGCCACACCCTTGGGCCGGCCGGTGGTCCCCGACGTGTAGATGATCTCGGCCAACTGGTCGGGCGAGGGACCAGGCAACGGGTTGGTGGCGTCACCTGCTTCGAGCTCGGCCAGCGACGCTACCCACCCAGCGGGCAGCCCGGCGGGGACCAGGTCAGGCGGGGCCACGAGTGCGGCCGCACCGCAGTGGGCCAAGATGGCGGCCAGCTCCCGGTCGGCGAAACGCGGGCCGAGAGGCACCGCGGTCGCCCCCATCTCGAGGACGGCGAGATAGGCGACGGCGTAGTCTGTCCACCTGGGGTTGTCGAACAGGAGGGCGATGCGGTCACCGAGGCGGGCACCGTGAGCAACAAGACCATGAGCAGCGGCATCCGAGCGGCGGTGCCAGTCGCCGTAGGTCAAGCGTCCGCCGCCGTCGACGACGAGGGCGACGGCTGCGGGATCGGCGGCCACCCGGGCAAGGAGCAGATCGGGAACGGTGAGGGCCGGGGTCATGGCCAGCGGTCACGGTACACCGCTGGCAGGGGCACATAGTCCGATGCGCGTCCTG
The DNA here is from genome assembly GCA_051005135.1 of Acidimicrobiales bacterium. Classification (GTDB taxonomy): domain Bacteria; phylum Actinomycetota; class Acidimicrobiia; order Acidimicrobiales; family AC-14; genus DATAQC01. Next base: position 7,534 of record JBPCJQ010000029.1, on the reverse strand, counting down.
TGCACCTGCCTTCCCGGCCACGGCCACTTCAACCCCATGGTGTCGCTGGCCCACGCCCTGGTGGCGGCCGGCCATCAGGTGGCCTTCGCCACCGCCGCCACGTTCTGCCCCACGGTGGAGGCCGCCGGCTTCGAAGCCTTCCCGGCCGGCATCAGCCTTGCCGACCAGCTCGAGCAGGCCCGCCGGCACTACCCCGACGAAGATCGCCTGGTGGGCCGCGAGCGTTTCGAGAACTTCGTGCCCAAGATGCTGGCCGGCGTCGCCGCCCCGCCGCGCGCCGACGACCTGGTACCCATCGTCGGGCGCTGGCGGCCTGACCTCCTCGTCCACGACGAGACAGAGTTCGCGGGGCCCATCGCTGCCACCGTGGCCGGCATCCCCTATGCAGACCAGAGCGTGGGCATCATGCGTCCACTGAGCATGGCCGGTCTGTCGGCCCGCACCCTGGCCCCCACGTGGAGGCGCTGGGGCGTCGACCTCGGGCCCTACGGAGGGCTCTTCGGCTACCTCTACCTCGACGTGTGCCCACCCAGCCTGCAGTCGTGGGGCATAAGGCTGGTCGACGTGGCTTATCCCGTGCAGAACGCCGTCATCGACCCCCCCGCCGGCGAGCGGCTGCCCGCATGGGTCGCCGACCTCCCGCCCGTACCCACCGCCTACGTGTCGCTCGGCACCGTGTTCAACCGGAACCTCGCCGTGTTCGGTGCCATCCTCGACGGCCTGGGCGCTCTCGACCTCAACGTGATCGTCACTATCGGCTCCGACAACGACCCCGCCGCCCTGGGTCCCCAGCCCTCCAACATCCACGTTGAGCGTTATATCTCCCAGGAGCTGTTGCTGCCGTTCTGCAACCTGGCCGTCAACCAGGGGGGTACCGCCATCCTGCCCATACTCGCCCACGGGCTGCCCATCCTGGTGCTGCCCCAGGGGGCCAACCAGTTCCACAACGCCGACGCCTGTGTCGCCGCCGGCTTGGGCCGCCGCCTGCTCCCCGCCGAGGTGAGCGCGGAGTCGATCCGGGCCGAGGTGCGCAGCCTCTTGGAGGGGCCCTACGCGGAGAGGGCCCGAGGTATCGCCGCCGAGATCGAGGCCATGCCCGGCCCCGAAGAGGGGGTGCGCCTACTCGAGCGCCTCGAGCGGGAGCGCAGGCGGCTGCCCAGGGAGGGCGTCACCCCTCCGCCAGTGTCATGACCGAGTTGATGGGAGAGGACGCCGCTTTTGACCCCGAGTGCGCCCCGCTGGTCGTCACCGAGGTCCCCGGGCCCCGGTCGGCGGAGCTGTGGGAACGCGATGCCCGGTTCCACGCCAGCAACTCGTCGCTCGCGGCCCAGGCCCTGCGCATTGTCGTCCGCGACGGCCTGGGTGCCGCCGTGCGTGACGTCGACGGCAACGTCTTCATCGACTTCTCGTCGGGCACCCTGGTGGCCAACCTGGGCCACTGCCCCCCCGCCGTGGTGGGCGCCCTGCAGCAGCAGGCCGCCACCCTGTTGCACTACTTCGACTTCGCCACGCCACCGCGCGCCGCGTTCTTCGAGGCCCTGGCCAAGACCCTGCCGCCGCCCCTCCAGACGTTCCAGATGTACTCCACGGGCAGCGAAGCGGTGGAGGCAGTGTTGCGCCTGGCCAAGTCCTACACCAAGCGCTATGAGGTGATCTCGTTCTTCGACGCCTGGCATGGCCGCACTCTGGGGTCCATGGCCCTCATGGGCGGCTTCGGGCTCAAGCATGGCTACGGCCCCTTCCCACCCGGCGCCATCCACAGTGCCAACGCCTACTGCTACCGGTGCCCCATGGGTCTCACTCGGGAGAGCTGCGATGTGGCCTGCGCCCGGTTTGTCGACCGCATCGCCGCCCAGGAAGTCGACCGCGGCATAGCCGCCGTCATCATCGAGCCCGTCCAAGGCGTGGGTGGGGTCATCCCCCATCCTCCTGAGTTCCTCGCCTACCTGCGCGACTTCTGCGACCGCAATGGTGCCCTGCTCATCTTCGACGAGATCCTCAGCGGCATGGGCCGCACCGGGCCCATGTGGGCCTTCGAGGAATCGGGAGTGGTGCCCGACGTGTTGCTCGCCGGCAAGGGCCTGGCCTCGGGCTACCCCATATCGGTGATCGCCTCGAGGCGCGAGGTGCTCGACGCCCTTCCCTTCGGTGGCCCGGGCGCGGGGGCCTCAACCTTTGCCAGCGGCAACCTGGCGTGCGCGGCGGGGACCGCCACCCTCGGGCTACTCGCCGACGGCACCATCTTGGAGAACGGGCGGCGGGTGGGTGCCGCCATGCTGGCCGCCCTGCAAGACCTCCAGCAGCGCCACCCTATGATCGGCGACGTCCGGGGTCGGGGCATGCTCCTCGCCGTAGAGCTGGTGAGCGACCGTCGCACCAAGGCCAAGGTGCCTCCCCCGCTCGTGCGCCGGCTGCTGATGGCCCTCGCTCGGCGCGGTGTGCTGCTTGCCGGAGGGGGCCACATCCTGCGCATCGCGCCGCCCCTGGTCATCAGCGAGGCCATGGCCCTGCGGGGCGTGGCCCTGCTCGACGACGCCCTCACCGAGGTGGAAAGGGCGTGAGCCGGTTCGGCGCTGTCGATCATGTGGGCATCACCGTCTCCGATCTCGGGCGGGCCATCGCCTTCTGGGAGCGCCTGCTGGGGGTGGCCGCCCGTGACCGTTGCGTCCTGGCCGGCCCGCAGCTTGGAGGCCTGCTCGGCTACCCGTCCGGTCTGCGCATCGACTCGTGCTGGGTCGACCTGCCCGGCGGCGACGCCCTGGAGCTGCTCCAGTACCTCGACCGCGACGACCCCGTTTACGACGAGGGCACCGCCCATCCCGGCAACGTGCACCTCTGCCTGCAGGTCGGCGACATGGCGCAGGCCTTGGCCCACGCCGTGGACGCCGGAGCCGAGGCGGTGGGCACCGGGCCCATAGAGGTGCCAGCCGGCCCCCAGGCCGGCATGCGCATTGCCTACGTTCGCGCCCCCGACGGCGTCACCATCGAGCTCCGCCAGAGTCCCCGGAACCAAGGTCCCTGAAGAAGGCGCGGACTGAAGCGGCCACCGCGGCGGGGTCCTCGAGGGGGCCGAAGTGGCCCACGCCGGGTATCACCTCGGTGCGGGCGGCGGGAAGGCGGCGGGCCAGGACATCGACCGACGACGCCCCTACGGCGTCGGTGTCGGCCCCCGAGGCCAGCAGCACCGGGCAGCGGACCTCGCCCATGTGGGCGAAGCCATCGTGGGCGGAGGCCATCTCGTACACCAGGGCCTCGTCCTCGCGCCTGCACTTCAGCGCCACGGTGCCGTCGGCGAGGTCGTCGAAGCCGTGGTCGACATAGGCGGCCAGCGCCTCGGGGTCCCAGGAGCTGAAGGAAGCCTTGGCCGCGTAGTGGGCGAGGGCTTCATCGCGCGAGGCGAACGTCTCCCGGCGCCGGCGGGCTCCGGCGGCCAGCCAGTTGCCCCGGTCGCGGCCCAGGGGCGGGTCGGCGGCCACGACGATGGGCTCGAAGCAGTAGATGGCGGCGAAGGTGCCGGGCCGGGCCTGCTCGGCCAGCAGCATGGCGGTGCCCCCTGACGAGTGGCCCAGCCCCAGGGCCTGGTGGGCACCGAGGCCCAAGGCATCGCCGGCGGCCAGGATGTCGAGGGCGAAGCCCCGCCAGTCGAATTCGCCGTTGGGTGGCACCCCGGAGTCGCCGTGGCCGCGCTCGTCGAGGGCGACGCAATGGAAGGCCGCGCCTTGGAAGGCATGGCCTTGGAAGGCGTGGCCTTGGAAGGCATCGCCGAGATGAGCGGCCATCGGCGCCCACACCATGGCGTGCAGGCCGGTGGCGTGGGCGAGCACCAGCAACGGCCCCGAGCCGCCGAGGTCGTGGACGGCTATGTCGACGCCGTCGGCTGTTTGCGCCCGGGCCGGCACCGGGGTGTCAGAGGCTGGCATGACGCGTAGCCTGCCCGACAAACCGCTATATGTCTATTGGCTCTAGTGCGAAGATGAAAAAAGCCGATGTGTCGAGCGCTACTAGGTTCGGGTATGTTAGAAAAGGACAACAGCCCCTTGGGTGAGCATCGGCGGGTCGCGACTTGCCTGGCGGAGGGAGATCACAGGAGGATTCCCGCACGTGGACGCCAAGCAGAGCCTGCTCGACATCCTGGGCACGGCCAACAACGGCCAGACGCAGCTCAACACCTTGCAGCGGGTCCTGCTCATAACCGACGGCACCGTCACCGACGTGCTCGAGGCCTATGCCAACGAGCGCATCCGGGTCGTCAAGCTGGCCCAGGAGTTCGACACCGTCGATGCCGACCAACCCGAGCTCGACAGCCCCTATGCCTCCCGGGTGCTACGCCGGACCGTCCTCCTGCAGGGCTCGATGACGGGCACCAACTTCGTGCACGCCCATTCCGTGTTCACCCCCGATCACCTTCATCCTGAGATCGTCGACGCGCTCCTGGTGAGCAACTGGCCCTTGGGTCGCCTGCTGGCCAGGTACCGGGTGGAGACGTTCCGGGAGATCCTGGCGGTGGGGTTCGAGCCGGCAGGAGCCTGCGCCGACTACTTCGGGGTCGACCCTGCCAGCCAGCTCGTCTTCCGCACCTACCGCATCATGGTCGAGGGACGGCCGGTGGTGCGCATAACCGAGAAGTTCCCGGTCACCTGGTTCTCCCTGAGCCTGCCCGCCCTGGAGTGAGCGGTCGGGCCGCCGTTCTGGCCCCCCTATAGTCGGCACTCGGTGAAGACAACGCTCGAGGCCCTCGAGGCCAACAAGGTCAAGCTGTCGGTCGAGGTCGACGAGGACGAGTTCGACAAGGCCGTCGACACCGCCTTCGCCAAGTTGGCCCGTGAGGTGCGGGTGCCCGGCTTCCGCCCCGGCAAGGCCCCCCGCCGCCTGCTGGAGGCCCGCCTGGGCTCCGACATGGCCCGCCAGGAGGCCCTGCGCGAATCCCTCCCCGGCTTCTACGAGAAGGCCGTGCGGGACAACGACGTCGACCCCATCGCCGCCCCCGAGATCGAGATCACGGGAGGCAAGGACGCCGGGGCGGTGAGCTTCGACGCCGTGGTGGAGGTGATGCCCCAGATAAGGGTGGCGGGCTACGAGGGCCTGCGGGTGGCCCTGCCCAACCTGGCGATGACCGACGCCGATGTCGACGCCCAGGTCGAGCGCCTGCGGGGGCAGTTCGGGGAGCTGCGGGCAGTGTCCCGCCAGGCCCGGGCCGGCGACCACGTGTCCATCGACCGCCGGGTCACCCGCCACGGCGACACCCTGCTCACCGCCGACGATGAGCTCTACGAGGTGGGCTCGGGGTCGATCGCGGCCGAGCTTGACGACCAGTTGCGCGGGGCGCGCGCCGGCGACATCCTCAAGTTCAACGTCACCCTGCCCGACATCGGTGAGGCCACCTTCCAGATCCTGGTCAAAGAGGTGCGCGAGAAGGTATTGCCCGAGCCCACCGACGAATGGGCCAGTGAGGCCTCCGAGTTCGAGACCATGGCCGAGCTGCGCGAGAACGTGCGGTCCCAGGGCGACGCGGTGAAGCGCCTCCAGGCTGCCCTGGCGGTGCGCGACAAGGTGGTGGAGGCGCTGGTGGAGCTGGTCGACGACGAGCTGCCCGGTGCCCTCGTCGCATCCGAGACGGAGCGCCGCTATCAGATGTTCGCCCACCGTCTCGGGCACCAGGGCCTCGAGCTGGACGACTATCTCAGTGCCACCGGCCTATCGCGCGACCAGCTGCTGGGCCAGCTCCAGGCCGAGGCGACGCACGCCATCAAGGCCGACCTGGCGCTGCGGTTCGTGGCCGACGCCGAGGGCATCGAAGTCACCGACGAAGACGTCGAGGCCGAGATCGTCGACCTGGCTGGCCGCCAGAAGGTCAAGCCCGAAGCCCTGCGCCGTTCGCTCGATCGCGAAGAACGCCTCCCCGAGGTACGCTCGGGGATCAGGAAGTCCAAGGCCCTGGAGTGGCTGATCGACCACACCGAGTACGTCGACGACGACGGCAACGTGATCGACCGGTCCGCGCTCCAGCAGGAGCAGGAGACGCAGGAGTCGCCGTGATCGAGCCCGTTCTGAACTACATCGTCCCCACCGTCATCGAGCAGACCAACCGGGGCGAGCGGGCCTTCGACATCTACTCCAAGCTGCTCAAGGAGCGCATCATCTTCCTGGGCACGCCGATCGACGACACGGTCGCCAATCTGGTCATGGCCCAGCTGTTGCATCTCGAGGCCGAAGACGCCGAGAAGGACATCAACCTCTACATCAACTCCCCCGGCGGCGAGATCACCGGGCTGTTCGCCATCTATGACACCATGCAGTTCATCAAGCCCGAGATCGCCACCTACTGCATGGGCCAGGCGGCGTCGGCCGCGGCGGTGCTGCTGGCGGCGGGTACCAAGGGCAAGCGCCACTCGCTGCCCCATGCCCGCATCCTGATCCACCAGCCCTACGGGGGAGCCGCGGGCCAGGCCGCCGACATCGAGATCCAGGCCAAGGAGATCACCCGCATGCGAGAGCTGCTGGAGCGGGTGCTGGCCCACCACACCGGCCAGACCATGGAGCGGGTCTCCAAGGACACCGATCGAGACTTCATCATGAGCGCTGACGAGGCTAAAGAATACGGCCTCATCGACGAAGTGATCCTCACCCGCGAGCTTGAAGAGGTTCCCCAGGCCGCGGGCGTCAGTTAGCCTGGGGGGTACGGGATGGCCAAGTTCGGAGACGGCGGAGACCTGCTGAAGTGCTCGTTCTGCGGCAAGTCGCAGAAGCAGGTGAAGAAGCTCATCGCAGGCCCGGGCGTCTACATCTGCGACGAGTGCATCGACCTGTGCAACGAGATCATCGAGGAAGAGCTGTCGGAGACCTCCGAGGTCCACTTCGACGAGCTGCCCAAGCCCCGTGAGATCTACGAGTTCCTGAACGACTACGTGATCGGCCAGGACCAGGCCAAGAAGATCCTGTCGGTGGCCGTCTACAACCACTACAAGCGGGTGCAGGTGGGCGGCCACAACGACGCCGACGTGGAGCTGGCCAAGTCCAACATCTTGCTGCTCGGCCCCACCGGCTGCGGCAAGACCCTGCTGGCCCAGACCCTGGCCCGCCTGCTCAACGTGCCGTTCGCCATCGCCGATGCCACTGCCCTCACTGAGGCCGGCTATGTGGGTGAGGACGTCGAGAACATCCTCCTGAAGCTGATCCAGGCCGCTGACTACGACGTGAAGAAGGCCGAGACCGGCATCATCTACATCGACGAGATCGACAAGATCGCCCGCAAGAGCGAGAACCCGTCCATCACCCGCGACGTGTCGGGCGAGGGGGTCCAGCAGGCCCTGCTCAAGATCCTGGAGGGCACCACCGCCTCGGTGCCGCCCCAGGGGGGGCACAAGCACCCCCACCAGGAGTTCATCCAGATCGATACCACCAACGTCCTGTTCATCTGCGGTGGGGCGTTCGCGGGCATCGAGAAGATCATCGAGAGCCGAACCGGCCACAAGGGCGTCGGCTTCGGCGCCGAGCTGCGCCGCACTGCCACCAAAGACGTGGGCTACATCCTGTC
>JBPCJQ010000028.1:0-14557 GCA_051005135.1 Acidimicrobiales bacterium | reverse complement strand
CAGCGGGCCGCCCCCCGCGCCCAGCGGGCCGACTCCCGCGCCGGGCGCCACTCCGGGGCCCGCTCCGTCGCCTGGGCCCACCAGCCCACCTGCCCCCCCACGTACGCCCGGCCCGACCGGCCCGTCGGGACCAGGGCAGGGTGCTCCCCCGCGGCCTGCCACCGGTCCTCCCACCATTCCTCCCAACATGCCAGCACCGGCGCGGGGTCCGGGGCCGCCACCCGGTCAACGCGCTGTGCCCGGCTCAGGGCAGGGCGCTCCGCCGCGGCCTGCCACAGACGCCCCGGTAGGACCGCCCCGACCGGCAACGTCCCCGCCGCCCCGCCAACCAGGCGCAGGGCCCGCCGGCCCGGGCGGCGGAGCCGCCCAAGAGGCAAGACCCGGCTCCCCCCGGGTCAGCCAGGCGTCCACGGCCCCCAGCCGTCCCGCCGGTTCGCCACCGGCACAAGCCCCGGTTCAGGCGCGCCCCGCGGCGCGTACAACCAGCCCGCCGGTGTCCACCGCTGCGAGTGAACCCGACGACGACGACTACGACGACTTCGACGAAGACGAAGACCTCGTCGACCAGGCGGTGGCGTCGCGCTGGGTGAACATGGCCACGATCGTCGGGGCTTCGCTGGTGGTGGTGGTGGCCCTCCAGATCGTCTTCGCCGTGATCGAGAGCCTCATGTACAAGACCAACGAGCCCCAAGGGGTGCCGACCGGCGACTTCCTGCACCGCCTCGGCTACCCCTTCGGCTCCCTCGGCACCACCACGCTGCTGTACCTCGTGGCCGCCGTGGCGCTGCTGTCACTTCCCGCCTACTTCGGCGATCGGAGGTCGGACTCCCAAGAACGCCTGGCCCGTGTGGCCGCGGTGGTGGCGGCCGTCACCGCGGTCATGCTCGCTCTCGGCAGCCTGCTGGCGGTGCGAGCCAACTTCCACGTGTACGCCGAGAACGGCCGCTCCGTACCCGGCTACGTGATCGTGCAGTACATCACGTTCCTGGTCGGCAACCTGGGAACGGCGGTGATCGCCTTCTACGCCTCGGTGCAGCTGATGAGCCTGCGCGACCGCGGTTGACCCGTGGTGGAGGTTTGTACCGGAGATGTCGTAGGACAACCTTTCAGGTACACACCTCCTCCACCGCTTTCTCTAACCTGGCCCACGTGGACGACGGCGCGGGAGCGGGCGACCAGCTCACCCCAGCCCAGAGGCGAGTGGTCGACGAGCTGATGGCCCTCGGGCAGGAACGGCCTCGGTTCGCGCCGGCGGTGGCTGAGGGCTTACGGGTCGATCTGGAGCAAGGTCTGCGTCCCCTTCTCGGCTCCACGGCAGCCAGTGATGCCCTGTGGGTGACCAAGGGCGCCCTGGGTCGGGTCCACGCCTGCGAGGCTCATCACCAGTCGGCGTCGGAGGACGCCTTCGCTTGGAACGCCGGCAATGCCAGAGGCACCGTCGCCCACCGGGCGTTGGAGCTTTCGGTCACCGTCCGCGGTGACCCCGCGCCCCTCGACCTGGTCGACCACGCCATCGACAGCCTGGGCCGTGACGAGCACCGCACCAGCCCCCGCCCCTGGCTGCGGGCCGCCTCGGCGGTGGAGCTGGCCGACCTGCGCGCCAGCGCCAACGACGTGGTCGCCAAGTTCCTCGAGTGCTGGCCCCGCCTGGCCCCGGCGTGGGCACCGCGTGCCGAGTCGAGCATCGGTGCCGACCTGTGCGACGGGCAGGTGGTGCTGCGGGGCCGGGTCGACCTGCTCCTGGGACGGCCCTCGGGCGACCAGGCCCGGGTGCTCGTCGTCGACCTCAAGACGGGCAGGCCCCACTCCTCCCATCTCGACGACCTCCGCTTCTATGCGCTGGTGCAAACCCTGCGGGTGGGCGTGCCTCCGTTCCGGGTGGCCAGCTACTACCTCGACACCGCCACCTTCCACCACGAGGACGTCACCGTCGACACCCTGGCCGCAGCCGCCCACCGAGCGTTGCAGGGCGTCGCCAAGCTGGTCGAGCTGGCCGCCGGTCGCCCACCCACGGTGACGCCCGGCCCCCAGTGCGGCTGGTGCCGGCTGGCTGACGCCTGCGTCGGGGCGGTGGTCTGGCGCCGGTCGCGACCTGGCGTCGACGACGCCCTCGGCACCTGATCCTCCAGGGAGACGGCCATGCTCTACGTCTTGGGCTTCGAGCGCATCGCCGTGGTGGTCGGCGACCTGTACTTCGTCAACCCCCGCCCCGAGCCCGGCCAGGAGGGCGCCGAGCGCGGGGCTCGTCTCGAGGTGCGGCTGCTCGAGCGGGATGAGCTGCCCGGCTCGATCTACTCGGCCCAGCCCATCGCCATCGGACGGCCCCTCTGGAGGGCCGACCTGTTGGAGTCGGTTGCCGGGCCGCCGGCCAGCTTCGACCGCGCCCACCACCACCCCGCCTTCACCGGCTGGGAGCCCGGCCGCCGCCACTTCGACAAGGCGCTGTCGGCCGATCCCGTGGCTTGGGTGGGCGCCCGGCTCTCCGACCTCGGGGGCATGCTGGCCCAGGCCGGGGTCAGCGAGGTCGACGCCTCCGATGTCAGCGCGGCCGTGCCCGAGATCCTCGAAGTGCTCCGCCGGCTACTGGAGCGCGTCTGGGCCGGCGAGCTGGCCCAGACCCCGACAGGTGGAGGCGTCACCAGCGCCCGGGTGGGATGGCTGTGAGGCTCCCGCCGCCTGCCACATCGCCGCCAGCTCGGAGGCTGGTATGGCACTGACATCGGTTCCCAGCTCAGCCGCCTGGCGCTCGACGGCCTCGAAGCGGCGGCGGAAGCCTGCCGTCACGTTCCGGAGGGCGGCCTCGGGGTCGACGGCCGCCCGGCGGGCCGTGTCGACCACCGAGAACAACAGGAGGCCCACTTCTTGGTCGCTGGCGACGCCTCCTTCGAGCGGGGCCAGGGTGACGTCGACCATCCGAGCCGGTTCCAGGCCGACGCTGGCCGCCTTGCGCTGGACCTTGTGGGCGTAGAGCAGGGAGGGAAGGTCGCCGGCGACGCCGTCCATGAGGCTGACCCGGCCCTTCTCCACCAACTTGGCCTGCTCCCAGTTGCGCACGACGCCCTCGACGGTATCGGCCTCGGCATCGGCGAACACATGGGGATGGCGCCCCACCAGCTTGTCGTGCACGGTGCGGGCCACGTCAGCCAGGGTGAAGGCGCCTTCTTCGGCAGCCAGGGTGGCGTGGAAGACGACCTGGAACAACAGGTCGCCCAGCTCCTCTTCGAGGTGGGCAGCGTCTCCTGCCTCGATGGCCTCCAGCACCTCGTAGGTCTCCTCCAGAAGGTGGCGGGTGAGGCTGCGGTGGGTCTGCTCGCGGTCCCACGGGCAGCGGACCCGCAGGGTGCGCACCAGCTCGACGAAGCGCATCAGCTCGGCCGCCACCGGCGCGGCGAGGACGGGTATCCACAGCGACGTGAGGTGGTCGGGCTCGACCACCCGGTCGAGGTTGTCCCATGCCACCGTCGTCACCGACTCGTCGGCCAGGCCCAGGTGGTGCAGCACCGTGACCTCAGCCGGCGGATCGTCGACGGCCAGCTTCACCTCGCTGAGCACGGCCACCGAGTCGCATTGGCCGACCAGTAGCGGCCCTCGTTCCCCTGCTGCTTGCACCGCGAAACTCTGGCCGTCGACCAGGCGGACGCCGCTCGCCAAGGCGTCGATGCCGAGCCGGGCCCAGGCCAGGTCGCAGAAGGAGAGGGCGGCCAGCACCTCGACATCGACGCGCCCGTCGTCTCGCAGCAGCTCCACCGACCGCTCGGCGACGAGCGGGGAGCCGGGCACCAGGTAGAGGATCTCGCCGTGGGCCTCGGCGTCGGCGACCAGGGCTTCGACGATGCCTGCGTAGACATCGTCGAGCGACGCCGCCGACTCGTAGAGATGGTCGAACGTGGACGCTGTGCCCACGGCCGCCGCCGAAGGGTGGCGGGCGGTGCGCAGCCACCGGCGGGGCACCGCCGCCACGGCTGCAGCCGTAGCGGCAGTGAACAGCTCGGCTCCGGCAGGGCCCAGGCCCGCCACCACTATTCTGCACCTTCCGCTCAGAGGGCCGCTCGGGCCGCTGGACTTCCCGCTCAGAGGGCCGCTCGGGCCGCTGGCCATCGCTGGCGGTTAGGGCCCGGCGGGAGCGGTGGTCGAGGCGGCGCCGGGCGTCGCCTTCGTCGTTGGGGCCTCAGGGGGCACCACCCGGGATTGGGCGCCCTTCTTGTCGAAGCGGCCGTACTTGGGGTTCACATCGATCTTGGCCTTGTTGACCACGTCGTCGACCCAGGCCTGCAGCTTGTCCCGGTCGGCGGTGGCCGCCTTGTCGCGAGCCTGGGCTGCCACCTCCTCGTAGGGCGGGACGTCGCGCGACTTCACCAGGATCAGGTGGAAGCCGAACTGGGTCTGCACCGGGGCCCCCACCTGGCCCACCGGCTGGGCGAACATGGCTTGGGAGAACTCGGGGACGAGCTGGTTGTCGTGGGAGTAGCACCCCAGGTCGCCGCCCTGGTCCTTGCTCCCGGTGTCGATGGACACCGCCTTGGCCACTGCAGCGAAGTCCTCGCCGGCGTCCAGGCGGGCCTTGGCCTGGTTGGCTGCGTCCTGGGTCGACACCAGGATGTGGCTCACGCACGCCTTGGCGAAATCGTCCTTGTGGGTGTCGTAGTAGATCCTCGATGCCCGCTCCGGGCTGCCCTGGCCGGCCAGGGCGAACGAGAGCACGCTGACATCGGCAGCCCGGCGCACCAGCGTGTCCTGATAGCTCTTCTTGAAATCGGCGAAGACGTCGTTGCCCCCCATGCGGTCGCCGATGGACGCGCGAGCGGCGGCCAGGTCGGAGGGGGCGAGCTTGAGCTTGCGCTTGGCCATGTCTTGGTCGACCAGCTCGTAGATGATCTGGCGGGTCAGCACCGAGGCAGTGAAGGCAGCGTCGAACACGCCGTTGGTGCGCACCTGCACCTGCGACTCGACGTACTTGAGATACTTGTCGTTGGCACCGATGTCGCGCAGCTCCGACTCGATGCTGGCCTGGCTGATACGGGTACCGTTGACGGTGGCGGCATAGCCGGTGACCGACCCGCAAGCGGATGCCACGAGGGCGACGCCGGCCACGAGCGCGAAGAGGTACGGGGAAAGGCGTCTCATGAGGTGACCGATGCTACCGAGGCAGGAGCCGCCTCGGGCACCAACTCCCGCAGCAGGGTCATCGCCGCCTCCACCGGATCGGCGCCCGGGGCGAGGGGCACGACCAGCTGGGCCACGTCTTGCTTCCACACCGCCCGCGGGGCGATGCGCTGGAGACGGATCTGGGCACTGGTGCGCAGCACGAGGGGACCCATGCGAGCCACACCGCGCGCCACGGTGACCTCCCGTACGCCGGTGCGGGCGCACTCGGCCCTCAGTCGGCCCACGCCGAGCAGGGCAGCCGCGGTCGGTGGGGGCAGCCCGTACCGGTCGGCCCACTCGGCGGCCACGTCGTCGACCTCGGCCTGCGTGGATACCGCGGCCAGTCGCCGGTAGGCCTCCAGACGCTGCTCCTCGCGGGCCACGTAGTCAGCGGGGATGTGGGCGTCGACAGGCAGGTCGAGGCGGATCTCGGCTGGTTCCCGCAACGGCTCGCCCTTCACCTCGGCCACCGCCTCGCTCACCATCTGTACGTAGAGGTCGTAGCCCACCGCGGCGATGTGGCCCGACTGGGTGGCACCCAGCAGGTTGCCGGCGCCCCTGATCTCCAGGTCGCGCATGGCGATCTTGAACCCCGACCCCAGCTCGGTGTGCTCCCCGATGGTCTTCAGCCGCTCGTAGGCCTCCTCGGTGAGCTTGCGCTCGGGCGGGAAGAACAGGTAGGCGTAGGCTCGCTGGCCGGCCCTGCCCACCCGCCCTCGCAGCTGGTGGAGCTGGCCCAGGCCCATGGCGTCGGCCCGGTCGACCACGAGAGTGTTGACGGTGGGCATGTCGATGCCCGACTCGATGATGGTGGTGCACACCAGCACGTCGTAGTGGCCCTCCCAGAAGTCGAGCACCACCGACTCGAGGCGGCCCTCGTCCATCTGGCCGTGGGCCACGGCGATGCGGGCCTCGGGCACCAGCTCGCCCAGCCGGGCCGCCACCCTGTCGATGTCGGCCACCCGGTTGTGCACGAAGAAGACCTGGCCCTCGCGCAACAGCTCCCGCCGCAGCGACTCGGCCACCGCCCGCTCGTCGTACTCGCCGACGTAGGTGAGGATGGGCTGGCGCTCGGCGGGCGCGGCGTTGAGGATGGTGAGGTCGCGGATGCCCGTGAGGCTCATCTCCAGGGTGCGGGGGATGGGTGTGGCCGTGAGGGTGAGCACGTCGACGTTGGTCTTCAGGCGCTTCATGGCCTCCTTGTGGGTGACGCCGAAGCGCTGCTCCTCGTCGACCACCAGCAGGCCCAGGCGACGGAACCTCACGTCGGCCGACAACAGGCGGTGGGTGCCGATGACAACGTCGACCGAGCCGTCGGCCACGCTGTCGACCACCCGCTTGGCCTGGGCCGGGGTGAGGAAGCGCGACAGCACCTCCACCCGCACAGGATAGCCGGCGAAGCGCTCGGAGAACGTCTGGAAGTGCTGGGAGGCAAGCAGCGTCGTGGGCACGAGGACGGCCGTCTGCATACCGTCCTGGGCGGCCTTGAAGGCAGCCCTGATGGCGATCTCGGTCTTGCCGAACCCCACGTCGCCGCACACCAGGCGGTCCATGGGTGTCTCGCGCTCCATGTCGGCCTTGACCTCGTCTATGGCCCGGGCCTGGTCGGGCGTCTCGGTGTAGGCGAACGCCTCCTCGAGCTCGTGCTGCCAGGGCGTGTCGGGGCCGAATGGGTGGCCCGGGCTCGACACCCGCAGCCGGTAGAGGGCCACCAGCTCCTCGGCGATCTCGCGCACCGCGGCGCGCACCCGGGCCTTGGTGCGCTGCCATTCCGAGCCGCCCAGGCGCGACAACGACGGCGTGTCGCCGCCCGTGTAGTGGCGCACCGCGTCGATCTGGTCGGACGGGATATAGAGCTTGTCGCCACCGCGGTACTCGAGGAGGAGGTAGTCCCGTTCGGCCCGGTCACTGCCTCCCGGGCCGGCGGGCCCGGAAATAGCGCGGGTGACCATGCCGCCGTACTTGGCCACCCCGTGTTGGTAGTGGACCACGTAGTCGCCGGGCTGGAGGTCGTCGAAGAAGGACTGGGCGTCGCTGCGTCGGGGCCGTGGCCGGCGGTGAGCCCGACGGCGGCCGGTGATGTCGCTCTCGGTCAGCACCGCCAACTTGAGCTCGGGCAGCACGAAACCGCGCTCGAGCGCCTGTACCGTGACCCATCCCGTCCCCCCGCCATCCCGCTCAAAGGGCCGCTCGGGCCCGGCCCGCCCGGGGGTGGGGACCGGGCCCTTGCCGCCCGGGCCTTTTTCGAGCATGGGCAGGGCCACCCCCTGCTCCAACAGGGTGGCACCGAGCCGGGCCGCCGAGCCCTGGCCGTCGGCGGCGACCACTACCGTGAATCCCCGGCCCAGCAGGTCGCGCACCTGGCGGCCCAGGCGCTCGGGGTCGCCGAGCACCGGGTCCCACCCGTGGGCCTCCACCGCGGCCATGTCGGGGCCGTCGGCGGTGGGAACGACGGTCCACGCCGGGGCTCGCGAGTGAGCGAGGAGGCGGTCAAAGGGTAGGTGCAGGCGGGGCCAGGGCCGGTCGGCCACTGCCCCCCAGGTCTGGGCCAGCGACGACGCCAAGGCTGCCTCCTCGTCGAGGATCTCGCCCGCCCTGTCCCGCATGCGCCGAGGCTCGACGAGCACGACTTGGGCCTGCGGGCCCACCAGGTCGAGCACCGTGCGCTCGGTCTCGGTGAGCCATGGCAGCCACGACTCCATGCCGTCGAACGTCTGCCCCTCCGACAGGCGCTCCCACTGCTCGCGGCCCCACGGCTCGGCTCCCACCAGGGCCGCGGCGCGGGCCCGCACCTCGGCGGTGGGCAGGACCTCGCGGCAGGCGAACAGCTCGGCTTCGCCGACAGGCACCGTCGCCCGCTGGTCGGTGACCGAGAACTCGGTCAGGCGGTCGACCTCGTCGCCCCACAGGTCTATGCGCACCGGCGCGTCGGCAGTGGAGCCGAAGACGTCGACGATCGATCCTCGCAAGGCCACCTCACCTCGGTGCTCGACCACGTACTCGCGCCGGTAACCGCCGCCCACCAGGCGCTCGACCAGCTCCAGCGGGTCGACCACGTCACCGGGGCGCACCACGATGGGCTCGATGTCCTCCACATGGGGGCCCAAGCGCTGCAGCAGCGCCCGCACCGGCGCCACCAGCACCCGGGGAGCCCGCTCGGGGCTCCGGAGGCGCCACAGGGCTCGAAGGCGCCGGCCCATGGTGGCCACGGCCGGGCTGACCCGCTCAAAGGGCAGGGTCTCCCATGCGGGGAAGACGTCGACGGAGTCGGGCCCGAGATAGGCACCCAGGTCGTGGGACAGTCGCTCGGCGTCACCGGAGGTGGGAACGGCCACCACGATGGGGTGGCGCCCGGTGAGGGTGGCCAGTCCGGCCATCGTGAAAGCTCGGGCCGCCTCGGGGACGGCAACCACCGCCGAAGAGCTCCCCACCAACCGGGAAAGGACCGGGTGGTGACGGAGGAGCGGGGGGAGCTGGCGAAGGGTCACCGGACCGAGGGTACCGGTGACCCGTCGCCTTCAGTCTGCCGGCGGGGGGCGACCTGGCGGGTGGTCGCCCGCACCCGCCGACATGATGGGAGACCCTGAGGTCCCCACGTGCTGGTAACTATACGACCCTGCCCTAGGGGCCAGGTCAAGGGCAGGGGCGAGATTTTCTAGTCCCGGATGTTGAAGCGGTTCATGGCCGCCGCCGATCCGTCGGCCAGGATGGCCTCGACCGCGTCGGCGGCCTCCTCTATGGCTACATCGAGCTCCACCTGCTCGGCCTTCGACGGCCGCCGCAGCACGTAGTCGGCGGAGTCCATGCGCCCCGGCGGCCGGCCGATGCCCACGCGCACCCGCGCGAACGCGCCGGAGTGCAGGTGGGCGCGTAACGACTCGAGGCCGTTGTGGCCCGCAGTGCCGCCGCCCTCTTTCACCTTCACCCGGCCGGTCGGCAGGTCCATCTCGTCGTGCACCACGACCAGGCGGCTCAGGTCGTCGCCGATGCCATAGCGGCGCACCAGCCGCACAGCCGACTCGCCCGTGAGGTTGACGAAGGTCTGGGGGAAGGCGAGCACGGCAAAGGTGCCGTCCGGATGGGCCTCTGCGACCAGCGCACGTTCCCTGCTCTTGCGCAGGGGCGCGTCCCACCGGGCGGACAGCAGTGACACCACCTCGGCACCCAGGTTGTGGCGGGTGCCCTCGTAGCTCGGGCCAGGGTTGCCCAACCCGACGACGACCAGGTCGGCGGCTGCACCTGTGCGTTCCGGGCGCAGCTAGCCCTCCTGCTCTCCGCTCCGGAGGCCGCTCGGGCCCTGGCCCCCTGTGCCCTGGGCCCCACCCGCGTCGCCACCGGTGGCCGCCTCCGGCTCGGTAGCTGCTTCGGCCGCCTCCGCCGCCTCGGCCGCCTCCACCTCTTCGGAGACACGCGAGGACTGGCCGGCCACGATGGGCTCCTCGGGGTCGAGCTCGGTGCTCACGCCCGCCGGCAGCTTCAGGTCGCCCACCCGGATGACGTCACCGATGCCCAGCCCGGAGATGTCGACGCCGATGTGGGCAGGGATGTTGCCGGGGGTGGACTGGACGGTGAGGGTGAAGATCTGCTGCTCGACGAGCCCGTCCTCGCGGTGCACGGCACCGGCCTCGCCCTCCAGGTGCAGCGGTACCTCGGCGGTGACCACCTCGTCGCGGCGCACGATCACGAAGTCGACATGGGACACCGTCCCCCGCACCGGGTCGCGCTGCAGCTGGCGGGCCATGGCCAGGTGGCGGCTGCCCGCCACGTCGAGGGAGATGAGGGCGTTGAGACCCGAGCCCCGGTTGAGCGCCAGTCGAAGGGACCTGCCCTCCACGGCCAGCGGCTGGGGGTCGACGCCGTGGCCGTAGAGCACCGCCGGGATCTTGCCTGCGCCCCGCAACCGCCGTGCCGTGGCGCTACCAGTGACGCGGCCGACCTCGGCGGCAAGGGTTACCTCTTCCATGGCGCGCTACTCCGGATCTGTTGGGGGCAAGCCCCGAGCGGTGGGGCTGTCAGCTCCTTCAGCCTAGTGGCTGCCTCGGCCGCGGCCGCTCAGCTCTGGTTGTCGCCGCCGAAGATATCGGAGACCGACGTGTCCTCGAAGACGGCGTCGAGGGCGTCGGCGATGATCTCGGCCACCGACAGGACCTCGATCTTGTCGATGTGGCGGTCGGCGGCCAGGGGCAGGGTGTCGGTGATCACCACCTTGGTCAGCACCGAGTTCTTGAGGCGGTCGATGGCAGGGCCCGACAGGATGCCGTGGGTGGCCATGGCATGGACCTCGGCGGCCCCGTGGGACACCAACAGCTCGGCGGCGGCGCAGATGGTGCCGGCGGTGTCGATCATGTCGTCGACGAGCACGCACACCCGACCGTCGACTGCGCCCACCACGTCGAGCGCCTCCACCTGGTTGGCCGACCCCCGGGGGCGACGCTTGTGCACGATGGCCAGGTCGGCCTCGAGGTACTGGGCGAAGCGCTCGGCCACCTTCACCCGCCCCGCGTCGGGCGACACGATGACGACGTCCTGGCCCAGGTGGTCGTGCACGTAGGCGGTGAGCACTGGCATGGCGGTGAGGTGGTCGACGGGGACGTCGAAGAACCCCTGGATCTGCCCCGAGTGCAGGTCGAGGCTCACCACCCGGTTGACACCTGCGGTCATGAGCATGTCGGCCAGCAGCTTGGCGGTGATGGGCTCGCGCCCCGAGGCCTTGCGGTCCTGGCGGGAGTAGCCGTAGAAGGGGCACACCGCGGTGATGCGCTTGGCCGATGCCCGCTTGGCGGCGTCGATCATGATGAGCATCTCCATGATCGCCTCGTTCACGGGCCGGGCGTGGGTCTGGACGATGAACACGTCGGAGCCGCGGATGGACTCCCCGAACCGGCAGTGGACCTCGCCGTTGGCGAACTCCGAGAGGTTGTCCTCGCCCAGGTCGACTTTGAGGTGGGCGGCGATGGCCTCGGCCAGAGGGCGGTTGGACCGTCCCGAGAAGAGCTGCAGCCGTCTCTTGGGGATCAGCTCCATGCGCAAGTCACACGCCCTCCTCGTCGCCCGCCACCGCAGTGTAGAACGAGCCCGTGGCCGCGCCCGGGCCAATGTGGCTGCCCGGTCGCAGGTAGGCGAAGGGCCCCACCACGGCCTGGGGGCCGACTTCGGCGTCGTAGCCCACGGTCTGCTCGAGCCTGGCCCCCTCGCCCACCGCGCAGTCGACCAGGCGGACGTCGGGCCCGAGGACGGCACCCGCGCCCACCACCGTCCGGCCCTGCAACATGGTGCCGGGGTGCACAGTGACGTCGGGGCCGAGGCGCACCGCGGCGTCGACCACGGTGCGCTCGGGGTCGACCATGGTGACCCCCGCCAACATCCACGCCCGGTTGATGCGCCGGCGCAGCTCGGCCTCGGCTACCGCCAGCTGGAAGCGGTCGTTGATGCCGACCGTCTCCATGGGGTCGTCGGCTACTACCGCCACCACGCGGTGACCAGCGCCGGACAGCACCGAGATGACGTCGGTGAGGTAGTACTCGCCCTGGGCGTTCTCGGGGCTCAGGCGGCGCAAGGCGGGTGCCAGCAGGCTGCGGCGGAAGCAGTACATCGACACGCCCACCTCGTCGATCTCCCGCTCCGCTTCAGTGGCGTCGCCCTCCTCCACCAGACGGCGCACCCGGCCGTCCTTGTCGCGTAGCACTCGGCCATAGCCGGTGGGGTCGTCGAGATGGGCCGTTAGCAGGGTGGCGGCGGCGTCGGCGGACCGGTGCTCGTCGACCAGGCGCTGAAGGGTACAAGCGGTGACGAGGGGGGCGTCGCCGGGCAGCACGACGATGTCACCGTCGTCGACGTCGTCGTCGGGGAAGGCCGTGAGGGCCACCGAGACGGCGTCGCCGGTGCCTCTGGCCACGCGCTGCTCGACGAAGTCGATGGCGACGTTCGGGGGCGCCTCCTCGTGCAGGGTCTTGGTGACGCGCTCGGCGCCGTGGCCCACCACCACCACCACCCTGTCGACGTGCATCGAAGAGAGGGCGTCTACCACGTGCAGCAGCATGGGCCGCCCGCACAACGGGTGCAGGGGCTTGGGAAGTGTCGACCGCATGCGCGTGCCCGTGCCCGCCGCCATCACCACCGCAGAGGTCGAACGCAGGCGCACGGGTCCTTTCTAGTCCTCCCCGGGGTACTCTCGGTTGCCAACTCGCTCCTCTGCGGGCGCGATGGCGGGTAGTTCAACTGGCAGAACGCCTGACTTTGGATCAGGAGGTTGCAGGTTCGAACCCTGCCCCGCCAGCCGCTAGCCTGGGCCCGCTCATGGGTTCCCTGATCAAGAAGCGCCGCAAGCGCATGCGCAAGAAGAAGCACAAGAAGATGCTCAAGGCCACGCGCTGGCAGCGTCGAGCCGGCAAGTAACCGGTCGGCTCTTCCCGCCTCAGGGACCCTGGGGCGGCACAGTCCTCACCACCGTGAGCCCCTCGTCGGGGTAGGCGCCGGGCACGAACCACGTGGAGCCGCTGCCCGCCAGGCTGGGGGTCAGGCCAGTGACTTCGCCGAGGCGGTCGCGCCAAGGCGCCAGCTCGGGGTTCACGGCCAGGGCGGCTGGTTCCAGGTCGTTGCTGCCTGCGCCCGTCGGCCCCCCCAGGTCGTCCCAAGCGGCATAGACGGCAGCCGTCTCCATGCCGAAAGGGGCCAACATCAAGGTGAACACCCGCTCCTCGTAGCCGAGGGTCTCCACCGCCTCTCCCATTCCTGTCACCCGGGCCCGGCCGCCGATGAGGCAGAAGGGGACATCGGCGCCCACCAGGGCGGCCACCGCCACGTCGGTGCAGCCCGCCCACCGCAGGGCGGCGGCGGCATCGGCCGACCCGCCGCCCAGGCCGGCACCGGCGGGGATGCGCTTGTCGAGGCGCACCTGGGAGGTGCGGCCGGCGGCGACCAGTGCCCGGGCGACGAGGTTGGTCTCGCCGGTGGGGACCCCACGGGCGAAGCGGCCGACCACCTCGAGCCCGTCGCCTGGCGCGAAGCTGAGCTCGTCGGCCAGGTCGATGGCGGCCATCTCGGCGTCGACGGTGTGGTACCCGTCGGGCAGGCGGCCCGTGACCCGCAGGGAGATGGTCAGCTTGGCGGGGGCGAGCACCGGGCCAGTCTGGCCCACGCCTCCACGTCGAGCTCCTCGGCCCTGGCCTCGGGCCGAACGCCGGCGGCGGCGAACGCGGCGGGGTCGACGATGCCGACCAGCGACCGTCGCAGCATCTTGCGACGCTGCCCGAACCCCGCGCCCACCAGGGCGAACAGGCGCGATCGGTCGACGTAGCCGACCGCGGGGGCGGGGCGCCGCCGGATGTCGACCAGCACCGACTCCACCTCTGGCCGGGGAAGGAAGACACTGGCTGGGACTCGCCCTACCACCGATGCCGTCGCCCAATAAGCCACCTTGACCGACACCGCTCCGTAGCCCTCCTCGCCTGGAGTGGCGACCAGGCGCTCGCCCACCTCGCGCTGCACCATCACCAGCATGTGGGTGATCGACGCCACGTGGTCGAGCAGGTCGGCGACCAACGGGGTGGCCACGTTGTAGGGCAGGTTGGCCACGAGGGTCCAGGTGCCGGTGCCGAGGAGGGCGGCCCAGTCGAGCGACATGGCGTCACCCTCGACGATCGTCGCGCCCTCGGGTTCGGCCACCTCCCGAAGGGCAGGCACCATGCCCCGGTCGATCTCGACGGCCGTCACCGCCGCGCCGGTCTGGGCCAGGGCCACGGTGAGGGCACCCAGGCCCGCCCCCACCTCGACCACCTGGCCACCAGGGCCCACGCCGGCCAGGCGGGCGATGCGTCGCACCGTGTTGGGATCGACCACGAAGTGCTGGCCCAGGGACCGATTCGGATGGAGGCCGTGGCGGGCGAGAAGTTCTCGTGCCTCCCGCCGGCCCGGGATCACCGCCCCGCCGCCCCTACCACTGGACGCGAACCTGGACGAGCCCGGTGCCCGGGCCGGCCAGCCTGGCGAAGGTGTCCTCGGACAGGTCGACGAGCCGGGTGGTGTCGCCGGGGCCCCAGTCGGCCACCCGGCAGGTGGTGACCGCCTTGGTGGCAGGCCGGGTGACGGTCACGACCGTGCCCTTGGCGATGGACCGGGACGCGCAGGTGCCACGGGTGAAATGGAACCACGAGGCCACTCCAGCCTGCGAGTGCCGGAACCTGGGAGCCGGAGCCACGGTCGGCGGGGGTTCTTCCTGCGCGGCCAACTGGGCCGTCGCCAGGTCGGGTGCGATCCCCACAACGGACCGAGCCGTCGGGGGGCCGTCGGGGCGCAGAGCCCCCCGACTGTCGCGAGCCGTCGGGGGGCCGGGGGGGGGGAGGAAGGCCAACGCGGCCGGAACGGCGATCCCCCCATGCTTGGGGGAAGAAGGCAAAACGCCCCCCTCCGACAC
>JBPCJQ010000027.1:0-38898 GCA_051005135.1 Acidimicrobiales bacterium | reverse complement strand
GCCACACCCGAGTATGTGCGTGGTGTGGTGGCGGCGGGCGCCCGCCGCTTCGTGGTCGTGCGCTGGCTCACCGAGGCCGCCGACCCGGGTGCGGCGGCGGCGGCCCTGGCCACTGCCGTCGACCGCGCCGTGGGCTGACATCCCCAACGCTGGCTCAGCCGGCCTGGGACTCGAGCCATCCCAGCAGCAGGGCTACCACCCGGGGGTCGTGACGGAGGCGGTGGCCAGCTTGGTTGACCACTCGCAGCTCAGCGTCGCCCCCGGCCACTGCGGCCAGGGCCCGGGCATCGTCGGGGGACACGGTCTCGTCGTCGGATCCGTGCACCACGAGCAGGGGCCGGGGCGGGATCTTGGCCACCGCCGACAGTGGGCGGATCTCGCTCAGCTCTCGCCCCCACCGCTGCCGGTCGGGCGGGAAGCCAGGATCCGAGATGACCCCGACGGCCCGGGCATGGGCGAGGAAGGCATCGGGATCGTCCGACCAGGCCGAGAAGGTGGCCGGGGCGCCCAAGGTGGCCACGCCCCGTACCCGCTCGTCCTCGGCCGCCTCGCAGATGGCCAGCGCCCCGCCGGTGCTCGATCCTGCCACCCACACGCCTGACACCGCCTCGGTGCTGAGGAGGTGGTCGACGGCCGCCCGTAGATCGTCGAGCCAACCTCTCAGTGAGAAGTTGCCCGGTGACCCCCGGGTGCCCCGGAAGTTGAAGCTGAGGACGACCCACCCGGCCTCCTCGGCCAGGTGCTGGGCCAGCTCCGGGTAGGTCTGGGCTGAGGTGGCGGCCCCGCCGGGGCCAGCGGGGAATCCGTGGCACAGCACGAGGCTGGGGCAGGGGTCGCTGACCGGCTTCGCCGGCCGGGACAGGTGGGCGGCGAGGCGTAGCTCGCCCGACTCGATCGTGCGCTCCACGGTGTACCCCCCCGAGGCGGTGTTCCCCCTGGACCGACGGCTCAATCTTGCGGCGCGACGAGGGGGCGCTCTGGCGCGCCCCCTCGTCGACAAGTGCTGGATAACAGACCCGAGACTGGCGTGGTGCACCGGGGGGGACCAGCTCCCGGACGTGGCTCGGGCGGTGGCTGGCGGGAATTGCCAGCCGGGTCCAGCTGCCGGCTAGCGGACAGCCACCTCCGAGGTCCCAGGACAACAGTCGTTCAGCTGGACCACCCCCTTTCTTCGGTACAGATATGAAAGCACAATCCGCCACCCTGGTGTGGGACGTTTTTGCCCGCCGCCGCCCGGGGCGCCGAAGGCGCCAGCCAATATCGCGCCTCACTCGCCGGGCTCGTCGACTGGCCCCACCGCACCGATCGACTCCAGATAGGTCATCTGGGCGTCGAGCACGGCGTGCACCTGCTCCGGCGTGTATCCCAGCCCGTCGGCCTCGGCCCGCTTGAGGACGAAGTCGACGGTCTCCGCCCCGCTCACCACCACCGGCCCCTGGGCGCGGGGTGAGGCCCCGTTGGACGAGACGCCCTTGATGCGGAAGTACTCCAGGTGCCAGTTGAGGATGCGGCGCACGTCGTCGGGGCTGAGCACGGCTGCAACCTGGTCACCCACGTGGTCGCACACCCAGGTCACCGCGTCCTCGAACTCGAAGACCCGGCCCGGGGCTTTGGCCGCCAGCCGGCGGGCCTCCCTGCCCACCACGACCGCGGCGATGGCGAACACCAGGGCGGCCGCCAGGAAACCGAGCAGGACTCCCATGCCCCGAGGCTATGCCTCTGGCGGCTTCGCCGCCCCGGCCCGGGCCCCGTCCCCGGCCTCCTCCGAGCGGCGAGGCCCCCTGCCCCGCCGCAGGCCGTGCGAACTACAACCCGAGCAGGCGGGCCACTCTCCGGCGGTGCCAGGCAGGGTCGCCGAACAGCAGGGCCGACGACTTGGCCCGTTTCAGGTAGAGGTGGGCGTCGTGATCCCAGGTGAAGCCCATCGCCCCGTGCACATGGACGCAGGCTTCGGCTGCGTCCAGGTACACCTGCGAGCACCAGGCCTTGGCCGTCGACGCCAGCAGGCTGAGGTCGCCCGTCTCCCCGTCGGCCGCCCGGGCCGCCGCCGCGCTGGCCGCCCGGGCCGATTCCACCCCCACGGCCACGTCGGCCAAGCGGTGCTTGACGGCCTGGAAGCTGCCGATGGGACGCCCGAACTGCACCCGCGAGCAGGCATGGGCGACGGCCATCTCCAGGCAGCGCCGGGCCCCTCCCACCGCCTCGGCGGCCAGCGCCACCCCGGCCAGGTCGAGCGCCCGCTCCACGATCGCCGGGCCATCGGCACCGCCGTCGTCGACGAGCGCCTCCGCCCGGACTCCCGACATCTCCAGGCGGGCCTGGGGACGGGTCTGGTCCAGGGTGACCAGCGGCGTGCGGGTGAGGCCAGGGGCATCTCCGTCCACCGCGAACAGGCGGATCCCCGCCGGTTCACGGGCCGCGGCTAGCACCAGGTCGGCGTTGTGCCCGTCGACCACGTGAGACACGGTGCCGTCGAGGGCGAAGCCCCCGCCTGCAGCCGGCGTGGCGGTCAGTGTGGGCTCGTCGCCCCACCGGCCATCGGAGCCGGTGAACGCCACCGTCGCCACGGTCGACCCGGTGGCCACCGCCGCCAGGTACTCGGCGGCCCCATCACCGCCGGCGGCGGAGAGCGCACCTGTGGCCAGCACCGCGCTGGTCAGGAACGGTACGCATGCCAGCACCGCGCCCAGCTCCTCGGCCACCGCGGCCATGTCCGAGACGGAGCCCCCGAGCAGCCCCCGGTCGGCGAGCGCCTTCCACGTGAGGTGGTCGCGGGCGCCGGGAGTGGCCATGATCCGGCGAACCCGTGCCGGCGGCGAGAGCTCCTCCAGCAGCGCTCGTAGCTCGCCGGTGGGCATACTCGTCACGCCGAGCAGTCTTTCCCAAGGAGGCGACCGTGGCCGACACAGACCTGTACTACCAGGACGACCAGGTCGACATCACGAGGGTGGTGGTGGGCCCCATGGACAACAACGTCTACGTGGCGCGCTGCCGGCATACGGGCGAGGCAGTCATGGTCGACGCGGCCGACGAGCCTGCTCTTCTACTCGAGCTGTGCCGGGCGCTGGGCGTGGTCAAGGTGCTCACTACTCACGGCCACCGCGACCACATCCAGGGTGTGCCCGCGGTGCGAGGAGCGGGCTACCCGGTGGGCATCGCCTCCGCCGACGCCCCCATGCTCCCGGCGCATGACTTCGTGATCGGCGACGACGAGGTTGTTACCGTCGGCGAGCTGCGCATTCGCACGGTCCACACGCCGGGCCACACCCCCGGTTCCACTTGCTTCCTAATCGAGGGCTCACCGGTGCTGCTCTCGGGCGACACCCTCTTCCCCGGCGGCCCGGGCGCCACCAGGTTCCCCGGAGGTGACTTCGCCACCATCATGGCCTCGCTCGAGGATCGCCTCTTCGCCCGCCTGGCCGACGACACCGTGGTCATGCCCGGCCACGGCGCCGGCACCACCATCGGCACCGAGCGCCCCCACCTCTCCGAATGGGCCGTCCGCGGCTGGTGACAGCCCTGTTCTTTGCGCGATTTCTACCCCGCACGGTTGGAAATCGCGCAAGGACTCAGCTCAGGACCGCCAGTTACGCCGTCAGGGGCTTGCGAGGGCGGCGGACCCATTCGAGATCGGGGGGTAGGCCGTCGACGGAGACGTCGTCAGCGGTGACGTCGACGGTGACCCGGCGGCCGCCGAGGGGGATGCGGTCGACGCGCAGGTGGCCCATCCCCTCAGGCAGGAGGGGGTCGAGCCACACCTTGCCGTGGGGCACCCAGGGGTCGAGGCGCAAGATGATGCGCAGGAACAGCAGGGGAGAGGCCGCCGACCACGCCTGGGGTTGGCACGACGAGGGGTACGACACCGGGAAGCGCACGTCGGCACGGCTCAGGCCGCTGAACAGCTCGGGCAGGCGGTGGTCCTGGCCGGCGGCGGCAGCGAGCATCGCCATCACCACCCGGTGGGCCTCGTCGACGAAGCCGTAGCGCATGAGGCCGGCGGCGATGATGGCGTTGTCGTGGGGCCACACCGAGCCGTTGTGGTAGCTCACGGGGTTGTAGCCGGTCATGTTCTGGGCCAGCGTGCGGATGCCCCATCCGCTGAACATCTCGGGCGAGAGCAGCCGGGCCGCGACCGACGGGGCTCGTTCTTCGTCGACGATCCCGGTCCACAGGCAGTGGCCCATGTTGGACGCCAGGGCGTCGATCGGGCGCTTGTCGGCGTCGAGGCCCATGGCGTACCAGCCCAAGTCGTCGAGCCAGAAGTCGCGGTTGAAGGCCGTCTTGAGGTTCGACGCCTTGGCCCGGTAGCGCGCCGCCATGGGGGCATCGCCCGCCTCGTCGGCGAAGTAGGCCCGGGCCAGGTAGGCGGCGTACACGTAGCCCTGCACCTCGCACAGGGCGATGGGCGGAGAGGCCAGGTGGCCGTCGGCGAAGCGTATGGCGTCACCAGAGTCCTTCCAGCCCTGGTTGGCCAGGCCCCGGTCCGAGGACCGGCGGTACTCCACGTAGCCGTCGCCGTCGCGGTCGCCGAAGTCGGAGATCCACGTCATCGCCCTGTCGGCGGCGGGAAGCAGGCTGTCGACCACCTCACGGGCCAGGCCCCATCGCCGCAGCTCGCCCAGGAGCATCACGAAGAGAGGTGTGGCGTCGGCCGTGCCATAGTACACTTGTCCGCCCCCGAGGGACAGGCCGGCGGAATGGCCGAAGCGCATCTCGTGGAGGATCCGGCCCGGCTCCTCGTCGTTGCGGGGATCGACCTCGCTGCCCTGGAAACGGGCCAGCGTCTGGAGCACACCCAGGGCCAGGTCGGGGTCGACGACGAGGGCCATCCACGACGCCAGCAGGGAGTCGCGCCCGAACAACGTCATGAACCATGGGGCACCGGCGGCCACCACGGTGCGTTCCGGGAAGTCGGGGTCGAAAATGCGCAGCGCGCCCAGGTCTTCGGCACTGGCCTCCACCACTGCCCGCAGCTCGTCGAAGTCGGTGTCGACGGCGGGGACGTCCCGCCGCCACTGGTCGAGCCGGCGTTGGGGGGTTGCCCCCTCGACGGGCTGTCCGCACAGGTAACGGGGCTCGATCTCGGTGTCTTCGATGACCGGCGTCACCTGCACGCACGTGGCCCAGGAACCCCGAGGGGGGACGATCACCTCCCAGGTCACCAGCGAGGTGGCAACGGAGACCGGTTGGTGTAGCGCGATGCGAACCCCTTTGCGGACCGTGCCCTTGTGGTAGCGCAGGACCAGGTCCGACCCGTCGATGTCGGCGGCCACATGGCCGCGGCGGTCCACCCTGCCTTCTTTGACCCGGAACAGGTTGGCGAAGTCGGCCTCCACGTCGAGCTCCAGCGAACAGAAGGCAGCCTCCTCGCCGTAGTTGTGGATCTCGAGGTCTTCGCGCATTCCCCTGCCCACGTGGCGATGGCGGAACACCAGCAGCGTGCTGTCGGCCCGGCCCGGCGGCGGCGGGGGCCGCATCACGAAGGTGGCCGAGAACGGGGTGACGCTCTGGGCGGCCAGAGGCTCGGGGTGGCCCTCGTTGACGCGCAGCTCCCACCGAGACAGGAACCGGGTGTCCCTGAAGAACAGGCCGTCGGCCTGGTCGGCGGCGATGTCGCCGCTGCGACTGGAGATGCAGAACGCCGAGCCCTCGACGAGAGTCACCGTCGCGTGCCCGCCCAGCGAGGGGTTCCCCTCTGTCAACGGCTGTGACATCGGCGGGAGCGTAGTGGCCGGGACAGGAACCCTTTTCCACTACGGGCGTAGTGGTAATAGGATCGGGGCGATGACCGCCACTTCTTTGCCTCCCCTCTTCGAGATCGAAGACCTGCATGTTGCCGCCGACGGCAAGGAGATCATCAAGGGCGTCGACCTGACGGTGGCGGCCGGCGAGGTCCACGCCCTCATGGGGCCCAACGGTTCGGGCAAGTCCACCTTGGCCAACACGCTGCTGGGCCATCCCGACTACACGGTGACGCAGGGCCGCTTCCGGTTCAAGGGCGACGACATCACCACCTGGCCCACCGACGTGCGGGGCAAGGCGGGCATCTTCTTGGGCTTCCAGTACCCCGAGGAGATCGCCGGTGTCTCGGTGGTGCAGTTTCTGCGCCAGGCCCTGTCCGCTCGCAAGGGCATCGACCTGTCGGTGCTCGAGCTGCGCCTGGCCATCATGGACTGGATGAAGCGCCTCGACATCGACCCGTCCTTCGGCGATCGGTATGTGAACGAGGGCTTCTCGGGCGGCGAGAAGAAGCGCAACGAGGTGCTGCAGATGGCCATCCTCGAGCCCGAGCTTGCCGTCCTCGACGAGACCGACTCGGGTCTCGACATCGACGCCCTCCAGGTGGTGGCCCGCGGCGTGCAAGAGGTACGAGCCGACCGGGCCGGCCTCGGTGTCCTTCTCATCACCCATTACCAGCGCATCCTGCGCTACCTGAGCCCCGACGTGGTTCACGTGCTCGTCGAGGGGCGCCTGGTGGCCAGTGGCGGGCCCGAGCTGGCCGAACGCCTCGAACAGGAGGGTTACGACGCATGGCGCTCGACGTAGCAACGCTGCGCAAGAGCTTCCCGATCTTCGAGCGGGGAGGCCGGACCGAGCCGGTACGAGGCCAGGCCGTCAGGGCCTACCACTGCCCCACGGGTGACCGCCTGGTGTACCTCGACTCTGCGGCCAGCTCCCAGAAGCCGCGAGCGGTGCTTTGGGCCATGGCCGACTATTACGAGAACCACCATGCCAACGTGCACCGAGGCGTCTACGCATTGGCCGAGGAAGCCACCGCCGCCTACGAGGGGGCCCGGGCCCGGGTGGCGCGGTTCATCGGCGCCCCGTCGACGCGGGGGATAATCTTCACCAAGAACGCCACCGAGGCCATCAACCTGGTGGCCCACTCCTGGGGTCGCTCGCAGACGAAACCCGGTGACGCCATCCTCCTCACCGAGATGGAGCACCACTCCAACCTCGTCCCCTGGCTGATGCTGGCCGCCGAGCGCGGCATCGAGCTGCGCTACATCCCGCTCACCGACGACGGCCGTCTCGACCTCACCGATCTCGACCGGCTCCTCCACGGCGTGAAGCTCCTCGCCGTCACCGCCGCGTCCAACGTGCTCGGCACCCTCAACCCGGTGCGCCGACTGGCCGACGCCGCCCACGCCGCCGGCGCCCTTGTGTTGGTCGATGGCGCCCAGCTCGTCCCCCACATGGCCGCCCGTGTCGACGAGCTGGGGTGCGACTTCCTCGCCTTCTCGGGCCACAAGATGTGCGGGCCAACGGGCATAGGTGTGCTCTGGGGACGCGAGGAGCTGCTCGACGCCATGCCCGCGTTCCTGGGCGGGGGTGAGATGATCCGCGACGTCCGCCTCGACGGCTGGCTGCCCAACGAGCTGCCGTGGAAGTTCGAGGCGGGCACGCCTCCCATCGCCGAGGCGGTAGGCCTGGGGGCCGCTGTCGACTGGCTGGAAGACTTGGGCATGGATGCCGTCCGTGAGCACGAGGTCGACCTCACCCGCTACGCCCTGGCCACCCTGGCCGAGCGCCACGGCGAGAACATCCGCCTGTTCGGCCCTCCCGACGCCGACGGTCGAGGCGGCGTGGTGTCGTTCGCCTACGGCGACATCCACCCCCACGACCTGTCCCAGGTGCTCGACCAGTCGGGGGTGTGCGTGCGGGCCGGCCACCATTGCGCCAAGCCCCTGATGCGCCGCCTAGGGGTGGGTGCCACCGCCCGGGCATCGTTCTACGTGTACAACGACACGGCCGACATCGACGCCCTCAGCGATGCCCTCGCCGAGGCATCCGACCTCTTCGCCCTTGCCTAGGAGACCAAACCGTGGCCGTCCTCGAAGACCTTTACCGCGAGATCATCCTCGACCACTACCGCAACCCTCGCAATCGGGGCGAGCTACCCAGCCCACCTGCGCTGCGCGCCGAGGGCTTCAACCCCCTGTGCGGTGACGAGGTGGTGGTGTGGGCCGAGGTCGACGGCGAGCGGGTGTCCGACCTCAAGGTCGGGGGCCAGGGTTGTTCCATCAGCCAGTCGTCGGCGTCGATGATGTCGGCGGCGGTGAAGGGGGCCACCACGGCCGAGGCGCGTGAGCTGATCCGGGCCTTCAAGGCCCTCATGTCGATCCACGAGTACCGCCTCGACGGCGAGGGCCGCGAGGTCGAAGAAGCGGTGGCCCCCGACCCCTCGGTCAGCCTGGGCGACCTGGCCGCTCTGCAGGGGGTCGTCAAGTTCCCGGTGCGCATCAAGTGCGCCACCCTGCCCTGGAACACCCTCTCCCAGGTCCTCGACGAGGCGGCCGCCACCTAGGGCGCTGCAGCGATGGCCACGCCCACGGCGAGGGTCCTGCCTCGTCGGCACTACCTGCTGTCGTTGTCTTCGCTGCGCCCGCTGCGCCGGCGCGACTTCGCCTTGGTGTGGTCGGCGGCGCTCGTCTCCAACATCGGGTCGTGGATGCAAACGGTCGCGGTGGGCGTGCTGGTCACCGCCGTCACTCACCAGGCGCGGTGGACAGGCCTGGTGGCGGCGGCCGCCTTCCTGCCCATGGGCGTGCTCTCGCCCGTGGGCGGGGCCATGGCCGACCGGGTCGACCGCCGACGTTGGCTGTTGGCCACCACCGTGGGCGAGACAGTGTTCGCCACCGTGCTGGGGGTGCTGGCCGCCACCGGCAACGCCGCGCCTGCGGCGGTGGCCTTGGTGGTGCTGGGGGGCGGCATCATGACCGCCCTCGGCTTTCCCGCCTACCAGGCCATCCTGCCCGACCTGGTATCCCGCGACGATCTTCTCGGAGCCATCTCCCTCTCGTCGGCGCAGTACAACCTGGGCCGGGTGGTGGGGCCGGCGCTGGCCGGCCTGGTCCTCACCCTGGGTTCCTACACTCTGGCGTTCGCCCTGAACGCCGCCTCCTTCGGGGCGGTGATGGTTGCTCTTCTGCTGGTACGCATCCCGCTGCCGGCGCCCGACCGCGAGGCGGGATCCTTGCACCGGCGCATCGTCACCGGGATGCGGGCGGCGGCTGCCGAGCCGGGATGTCGCCTCGCCATCTGTGCCATCGCGGTGACGGCACTGTTGGTGTCACCGTTCATCGCCCTCATCCCCGCGGTGGCCCTGAGGCTGTTCGGTAGGGGAGAGTCGGGCACCGCGGTGCTGGTCACCGCCCAGGGAGTCGGGGCGGTGGGCGGAGCCCTGGCCCTCGCCCCCCTGGCCCGGCGCTTCGGCCGCCGCCAGGCCTTGCAGGCGAGCCTGTTGGGGGTAGCGGTGGCGGTGGTGGCCTACGCCGCAGCCCCGTCGCTGGCCCTGGCCACGGTGGCCCTGGGAATCGTCTACCCGCTGGGCTCGGTCGTTCAGGGCGTGCTCGACGACCGCTTCGGCCTGCGGGCGGTCACCGCGGCCTGCGCCATCGTCTTCGCGGCCGTCGCCATCGCCGTCCGGGTGACACGACCTGAGTGGGTACTGGCGTTCGACGACCCCCGTGAGGCGGCGAACGCCGCTAGGCGAACACGGCCGGCGGCGGGGTAGGGGCCCGCCGCCGCTCGGAGGAGGACGGGGATGGGGTCCCGTCCGGGGCGGCGAAGCCGCCAGGTAACTGGCCCGACCGGGTCAGTGATGGTTGCGGCTGCCTCAGCCGGGCCGGAACACGGGAAGCCCGTCGCCTTGGGTGGAGAGCAGGGGAGCACCGAAGCTGGCGGCCACCGCGTTCCACCGGTCGCGATCCCAACCGGCCACGGCGTCGACGATGGTGCCGTCTTCGTCGACCACGAACAATGTGGGTACTGTCGAGACGCCGAAGGCGGAGGACACCGGGTAGGGCGGCGCCTCGGTGACCGTCGGCACCTGCTGGCCGTGGTCGTCGGCGTAGCGCCCGAGCGCAGCCGGGGGGTCCTGGCCCACGGCGACCACCGGCACGCCGGAGGTAGCCAACCCCTTGATCTTGGGAGCGATCATCTGGCACACCGGGCAGGTCACCTTGAAGAAGGCGATCACCGTGCGGCCTGCGCTCCAGGGGTCGCTGACCACCTGGCCGGTAACCGAGTCGGGCAGTGAGAACGACGGCGCCGATGCGCCGGATGTGAGCACTCAGCTACCGCCCGACGCGGGCGATGCCACGTTGGCGGTGCAGAACGCGCAACGGCGAGCGCCGAGGGGGATCGAGCTCAGGCACTCCGGGCAGTCGCGGGTGGTGCTCTCCACGTCGGGTTCGGTCTTGCGCCGAGCCATGAGGGCGTTTACCGGCCTGACGACGAAGAAGAAGACGGCGGCGGCGATGCTGACGAACGAGATCACCGCGTTCAGGAAGTCGCCGTAGCGGAACACGCTGCCGTTTAGGGTGAAGGTCAGGCTGGAGAAGTCGGCCTTGCCCGGTATGGAGATGATCGGCGTGATCAGGTCTCGCACCAACGCCGTCACGACGGTGCCGAAGGCGGCCCCGATGACCACGGCCACGGCCAGGTCGACGACGCTGCCACGAAGAAGGAACGCCTTGAAGTCCTTGAGCATCGAACCCACCTTGGTCGGTTGCGCAGCAAGCGTTCTTTGGCGCGCTGACCGTGCCTGGCGCGGCCAGCGCGCCAAAGAACGACTAGGTACGACCTTACAAGAAGGCGAGGGGCTTGAACGGCTTGCCCAGGGCCTGTTTGGGGTCGACGCCGATGACACCGTCGAGAACGGTGGCGTACACCGAGCGGAAGTCGGTGGTGAACTTCAGATCGCCGGCATCGAGGTCGGTGAGGGTGGGCTCGTCGCCGTAGAAGCCGCCCTTCACCTGCGGCCCCACCACGAACACCGGCGCCGCGGTGCCGTGGTCGGTGCCAC
This sequence comes from Acidimicrobiales bacterium, assembly GCA_051005135.1. Lineage (GTDB taxonomy): Bacteria > Actinomycetota > Acidimicrobiia > Acidimicrobiales > AC-14 > DATAQC01. Next base: position 28,088 of record JBPCJQ010000027.1, on the reverse strand, counting down.
CGCTGGCGTTGGCCGCCACCCGGCGCCCGAACTCGGAATGGGCGAGGAGCACCACACTGTCGCCATGGCGGTTGCCGGCCAGCTCGGTGAAGAACCCGCTGACAGCGGCGTCGACCTCGGCCCACAGACGGGCGTGGGTCTCCTTCTCGTTGGCATGGGTGTCGAAGCCACCCAGGCTCACCCCGTAGGCCCGCGACGGCGAACCTGCCTTGACCAGGCGGGCCACTAGGCCAAGCTGCGACGCCAGCGTGCCGGCACTGCCCTTCGCGGGCTTGCCGGGTTTGCCGGGCTTGGCGGATTGGCCCGCCTTGGCGGGCTTGGCCGTAGTCGGCGGGGTGCCGGTGCCTCCCTGGCCGTCGAGGTTTGTGGCGTGGTTGGCGGCCTCGTCGGTGGGTTGGGAGGCCAGGAGGTCGGCCACCGTCTTGTCCACCTTCAACAGGTCGGAGTCGACCTGGATTATGCGGGCGGCTAGTGGCGCCGGGCTCGCGCCGGCACCGGCCAGGCTGGCGAAACCAGTGCCCACGCTGCCGCCGGGAAGGTCGAGGGGGCCGACCGGCACGGCGGCAGCGGCCACCTTCTCGCCCGTCATGGCCCTGGGCAGGTTGGCGCCCACGGCCAGGGCGCGCAAGGGGTCGGTGCCCGTGCCGTCGAGCCACCGGCCCAGCCAGCCCGACGGCACCGCCCATTCGGGCACGCCGCTCTGCCAGATGTCCATGGACCGGAAGTGGCTGCGGCTGGGGTTGGGGTAGCCCACGCCCCGCACGATGGCGAGCTGGCGGCGGTCCCACAGCGCCTTCATGCCCTTCATGTTGGGATGCAGCGCCAGGCCGTCGGACAGGGGGATGACCTCGTTGGGCTGGTAGCCGAGCTGGGACCGTCCTCCCAGGTAGTGGCCGTCCTGGTAGGGGATGACGGTGTTGAGGCCGTCATTGCCGCCGTAGAGGGTGAGCAGCACGAGCGTGCCCTTGCCGTCGGCGCTGGCCGAGCCCGACGACGTCGGCCCGCCCGTCAGCGCAGTCCACGGATGACGGGCCATGGTCAGCCCGGCGACGGCGGCGCCGGCGGCGCCGGCGGCACTGATGAGGAACTGGCGTCTGCTGAGGGTCATCAGTGAGCTCCTGGATACCTAGGCGAGCACGTACTCGGGCGATACGAGGGCGACGGTGAGCAGGGCCTTGGGGTCGTCGGCCACGCTCGACAGGGCGTCGGTCGTGGAGGGACTCCACCCGTCCACCGACAGCAGGCGCACCGCTGCTTCGGGGCGGGCAGGCGCCGACACCGACGACAAGGGCGTGAGCGCGGCGCGCGCCGTCACCGCCTGAGCGAAGCGCAGCCGGGCCAGGGCGGTGGAGGTGTTGAGCCAGTAGGTGTTCTGGGGCCAGCCCCCCACGTTGGGCGGGGCGAAGGGCACCTGGCCCAGGCCCGCCAGCAGCTGGGCGAGCGCCGGCACGTCGCGGGCCCGCAGGCCCAGGGCTCGCAGGGCGCCGGCCACGTACTCGACGGGTTGCTTCACCAGCCCGGTGCGGGTTGCGGTGCTCGTGAACTCGGGGTGGGCGAAGACGCCGGCCATGAGCTTGGAGACGTCGAGGTCCTTGGCGAAGGCGCTCGACAGGTCGCTCACGATCCCGTCGTCGAAAGACACCGGCCGGGCGAAGTGGCTGAACACCTTCTGGGCCACGAACCGGGCCGTTTCGGGGCGGGAGGTGGCGATGCGCACGATATCTTCTCCGCTGAAGTTGCCGGTCTGGCCCAGGAACGTCTTGGGTCCGGTGTCGTGCTGGTTGGCGGCCAAGCGGAAGTTCCCGCTCTGGCGATCGACCTGCCACCCGGTGAACGCCCGGGCCGCGTTCTTCACGTCGTCCTCGCTGTAGTGGCCGATGCCCAGCACGAACAGCTCCATCAGCTCCCGGGCCAGGTTCTCGTTGGGGCTGGCTTTGCGGTCGGAGTTGGCGTCGAGCCAGATCAACATGGCGGGGTCCTTGGCCACGGTCAGAGCCAGGTCGCCGAAGCGGCCTGCCCCCGCCGACCGGAAGATCTGGTTCTGGCGGTACATCAGCTCGGGTTCTTTGACCTTTTGCACTGAGGTGGCGAAATGCCCGTGCCAGAACAGGGCCAGCTTCTCCCGCAAGGGGTTGGCGGTGACGATCATGCGGTCGAGCCACCAGGCCACCAGCTGGTCGTCTATGGCGCCCGCCTGGGGGGGCTTGCCGGGAGACAGAGGTGGCAGCTGGGGGAGGGCCACGGCATCGGCGTTGGGATCGGGCCGGTTCATGTCCAGCAGGTGGGCCACCGTGGAACCCCACCCCGCCGCCACCGCGGCGTCGAGCTCGTCGGGGCGAGCCCCGAAGCCGGCCCGGCGGTACAGGTGAGCCAGGGCGCTGCGGTTCGGGTCGACGTCCACGCCTCCATGTAGCCACGCCGATGTGAGGAAGGTGTGTGCAGTGCGTTAGGGCACCGGTACCATATGTGAGATGGCGGCAGATCGACACGAGACGGGGGCCTGGCGCCCAGCGAAGATGGCGATACCGATGTTCCTGGCGGCGCTGTTCCTCGCCGCCTGTAGCGGGGGCGGCTCCTCCGGCGGCGTGGCCATAAGCCAGAGCCGTCGCTCCGCCGAGGTGACCGTCGCTCCGTCGACCACCACGCCTGAGCCCACGACCACCTTGGCGCCGGCAACTACGACTACCACCACGCCGCCCCCGGGCCTGGGCCCCGGTGCCCGCGGCCCGGCGGTGGCGGCCATCGAGGCCAAGCTCTCCAGCCTCCACTACGATGTGGGCGCAGTCGACGACACCTACGACCAGGACACCGCCTACGGGGTGACCGCGTTCCAGAAGATCGCCGGCATGTCTCGTACCGGTCGGGCCACCGACGACGTGGTGGCCGCCATCACCGCGGCCAAGTCCGCTCCCGATGCCCTGGTACCGGCCGGGGGGGCCAACCGGGTGGAGGTCGACCTGGGCCGTCAGGTGCTGTTCCTCTACGAGGGCAACGCCCTCACCAAGATTCTCACCGTCTCCAGCGGCTCGGGGGCCCGCTTCTGCTCGGAGGGCTACTGCCGCCGCGCCATCACCGACCCGGGCTCGTTCAAGATCTACCGCCAGGCCCGGGGCTGGGAGAAAGGCCCCCTCGGCTCGCTCTACAACCCCCAGTACTTCGACGGGGGTATCGCCATCCACGGGGCCACGTCGGTGCCGGCGTCACCGGTATCCCACGGCTGTGTGCGCATACCCATGCACGCGGCCGAGTGGTTCCCGTCGCATGTCTCCCTCGGCACGCCCGTCTACGTGGCCGGCACCGACGGCTCCATCCCGCCCCCGCTGGCCCAGCCCGGCCCGGCCACGCCCGACATCACCACGCCCGCCCCGGCCGGCTCCACGCCCACGGCTCCGTCCAGCAGCCTGCCTTCGGCCACCACCACCACGAAGCCCTGCCTCCTCGGGCTCTGCTCCACCACGACCACCACGCCCTGAGGCAGTCGCCCCCGGCCGCCACCCCAGAGGTGTATCGTAGGTGTATGTCCCGCACCAACATCGATCTGGACGATGAGGCGTGCCGCGTGGTCATGGAAAGGTACCGTTTGTCCACCAAGCGCGAGGCGGTCAACTTCTCCCTGCGGGCCCTGGGTGGCGAAGCCTTGGGCCTCGGAGAGGCTCGTCGTCTGCGGGGGTCGGGATGGCACGGTGACCTCGACTCCATGCGAACGGGTCGTGGTGGTTGATCGTCGTCGACACATCGGCCTGGGTCGAGTTCCTACGCGACACCGGTAGTCCGGTATGCGCCACTGTCGACGATCTCCTCGACGACGATATCGCCACCTGTGACCCGATCCGGATGGAGGTTCTCGCCGGTGCCAGAGACGAAGGGCACCTCGGCGACCTTCGTCGACTGCTGGCCCGGGTGTCTACTGTTGCGACGCAGAGCACGGACTACGAACAGGCGGCGGCGCTCTACCGCGCCTGCCGCCGGGGCGGTGAAACCGTCCGCAAGCTGATCGACTGCCTCATAGGCGCCATCGCCATACGGTCCGACGCCCCAGTACTGCATGCAGATTCCGATTTCGAGGTGCTCGGCCGCCACAGCGCGCTGCGGGTGGTCTCTACCGCGAGGCCGGCGTGATCTCGATCTTCACTTCCAGCGAAGCAGCCAGCAGGTCGCAGCGGGAACGTGTCGTGTAGAGCTCGAGCTCGGCATCGGCACCCTGGACGGTATCGACAAGGATTTGCAAGGGGGTGCCAGCCCGACCACCTTGCACCCGGACCCCCGAGACCACCCCGGCCCGAGTACGGTCGAGGGCAACCGCGACCCGCAGGACCCCGGCCAGCACCTTGACGATGCGCTGGTCCGAGGAATGCAGGCGGGCGTACTCCGCGTGGCTGCGCTTGGGGGCCGACTTGCGGTGGTACCGGGCGACGAGGGCGATCATCTCGATCTCGTGGTCGGTGAAGCCCGTGAGCACGTCGCTGTGGCGGATGACGTAATGGCTGTGCAGGTGGTGGCGGTCATGGGCGATGAGCAGGCCCACGTTGCAGAGCAGGCTCGCCGCCTCGAGCCACTCGGCGCACTCGTTGCCCAGGAGGTGGAGATGGCGTGTGGCTTCGAACAGGCCCGACGCCAGCTTGGCCACCCTATGCACGTGGTCGAGCTCGCCGGGCGTGAGCTGGGCCAGGTGCGCAACGCTCTTGTAGCGAAGGTCGCGCAGGTGACCGACGGTGCCCATGCCCCGCCGCGCCAGGGTGTCGAGGAGGACCCCTTCCCGCAAGGCGTAGTCGGACACCACCAGCTCGGTGATCTCGAGAGCCTGGAAGGCCTGTTCGAGCACGAGGATCCCGCCCAGGATGATGTCGGCGCGGCGGGGGTCGAGGCCGGGCACGGCCAGGCGATCGCTCGCCCGGGGCCGCGAGGCCAGGTCGCGGACCACCTCGTCGAGCTCAGCGGCCGAGAAGCGGGTGTTGCTGATCTGGTGCACCGGGTCCGACCCGCGCCGGGCCAGGGCCATCTCGGCCACGTTGACGATCGTGCCCGAGCTGCCTGCCGCCACCTCGAAGCCCCCGTGCTCGGCCACCATGCGGACGACCGGGGGGAGATGGTTGCGGATGAACGTGCGGGCCTCGTCGATCACCCGCTTCTTCACTGGCTCCTTGGCGAAGAAGCGCTCCGAGACCCTTATGCCCCCCAGCTTGAGGCTGCGGGCGTCGACCATGTCACCGGCGCGGCCCACCACGAACTCGGTGCTGCCGCCCCCTATGTCGATGACGAGACGCTGGCGGTCGAAGAGCGGCACCGCCTGGAGGACGCCCAGGTGGATGAGCCGGGCCTCCTCCACCCCGGAGATCACGTCGATCCTCACACCCGACCGCGACTCGGCGGCTTCGAGCAGCTCCTGGCGGTTCTCGGCCTCCCGGACCGCGCTGGTGGCGACGGCGTGCACCTCGGCACCGAAGGACTCGGCGATGCGGGCGAACCGGCCCAGGGCCGCCACCCCCCGCTCGATGGCTTCGGGATCGAGATGCTTCATGTCGCCCGAACCCGAGCCGAGGCGGATGACCTCCTTCTCGCGCTCGAGCACCTCGAAGCGGTTAGGTCCGGTCGGCTGGGCCACGATGAGGTGGAAGCTGTTGGTGCCGACGTCGATGGCTGCCACCGCGTCGCCGGCCAAAGCCACCTTGTCAAGGCTCAGGTAGTGCCTCGCCGTCGTCGTAGCCGGCGTAGCCGGTGCGCTCGAGCTCCTCGGCCAGATCGGGTCCACCCGTCGCCACCACCCTCCCTGCCCGCAGCACCGATACCCGGTCGGGGTGCAGCTCGCGCAGGAGGCGGCTGTAGTGGGTGATGACGAGCACGCCCAGGCCCTGCTCCTCGGTGAGGGCCTCCACCCGCCGGGAGACGGTTCGCAGTGCGTCGACGTCGAGACCCGAGTCGATCTCGTCCAGCACCGCTATGCGGGGCCTCAGCACCGCGAGCTGCACCGTCTCGTTGCGCTTCTTCTCACCGCCCGACAGGTCGACGTTGAGGGGGCGGGTGAGCAGGCTGGCCGACATACCCACCCGGGCGGCCTCGAGGGTGACCAGGTCGGCAACGGTGGCAGGGTCGCGGTGGCGAGCCTTCAGGGCTTCGGAGAGCGTCTCCGCCAGCGACACCCCGGGAACCTCTACGGGGTACTGCATGGCCACATAGATCCCGGCGAGGGCCCGCTGCCAAGTGGCCAGCCCGCCCAGGTCGACACCGTCGAGAGTGATGGTGCCCGCGGTGACCGTGTAGCCGGGGCCACCCATTATCACGTGGGCGAGGGTCGACTTGCCCGAGCCGTTGGGGCCCATCACCGCGTGCACCTCGCCCGACGACACGTCGAGGTCGACGCCCCGCAGGATCTCCTGGCCGTCGATCCCGGCGCGCAATCCGGAGACGACGAGCTTGGCAGTTGCCGTCTGATCCCTGCGGGCCGCCGCTGCGCTTGCCCCTGCGTTCCGGCTACGCATGCCGGGGCCCTCGCTCATGACGGCAGCACCACGAAGATCTGGTCGCTCTCGACCTCGAGGTCGTAGACGGGCACGGGGCGGGTGGCAGGCAGCGACTTGGGCTCGCCCGTCTTCAGCGAGAAGGTGCTGCCGTGCTTCCAGCACTCGATCTCGCATGTGTCGGCCCACACCTCTCCCTCGGACAGGGAGAAGTCGGCATGGCTGCAGCGGTCGCCGATGGCATAGAAGTCGGCACCGATGCGCACCAGGGCGATGCGGTGCTCGCCGATGTCGAAGCGCCGGGCCGACCCGGGTGCCAGGTCGTCGGTAGCGCACAGGCGCTGGCGAGTTGTGGTCACTACTGTGCCCTGGCGGCGAGGCGATCGGCCACGGCCGCCCGCAGGCCGGCCACGAACGACGGGAAGGGCAGCTGATCGAGGACCTCGCCCAGGAAGCCCAGCACGATGAGTCGTTCCACCACGTCGGGCGCCAGTCCCCGGCTCTCGAGGTAGTAACGGTGCTCGTCCTCGATCGGTCCGACGGCGGAGGCGTGGCTGCAACGCACGTCGTCGGTCTCGATCTCCAGGTTGGGCACCGACTCGGCACCGGCTCCCTCCGACAGCACCAGGTTGCGGTTGGTCTGGAAGGGGTTGGTGCCCCGTGCCTCCTTGCGCACCCGGATGAGCCCTGAGTACACGGAGCGGCCCTGATCCTGCACCGCGCCCTTGAACAGCAGGTCGCTGGTGGACGAGGGGGCGACATGGTCCTGGAGAGTGCGGAAGTCGTGCATGCGGGCGCCGTCGGCGAAGTAGGCGGCGGTGAGGTAGCTGGTGCCGCCCTGGCCGGTGATGCGTGAATCGGTGCGCACCCGGGCATAGGAGCCACCCAGCGCTACCACCGTCGATCGCAGCGTGGCATCGCGTCCCACCTCGCTGGCCTGGTAGCCGACCTGCCACACCCGGGGACCAAGGTCCTGGACGTTGACATAGCGCAGCCGGGACGCGTCACCGGCCCGTAGCTCCACCACGGGAGCCATCAGGGCGTCCACGTCGGCCGAGCCCTGGTGCTCGACTATGGCCACCGAGGCGTCGTCACCCGTCACCACGACGGTGCGGGGGAAGGCGGCCACCCCCTCACCGTCGAGCCAGTGCATGACCAGCACTGGTTGGTCGACGTCGAGGCCCGGCGGCACCCGCACGACCAGGGGGCCCGGGCCGAAGGCGATGTTGAGCTCGCCGAAGGCATCGGGCGCAGGCCACGCCACCGACCCGACCAGGTCGTCACCGTCGTCGAGGTCGGCAGCGTCGGCCACCACCAGCCCCTTGGTGGCCCAGGCCGGGGCTACCTCTACCGAGGCCACGTGGCCGTTGCGAATCACCACGAGGGCGGACCGCTCACCGGCGGCTGCCACCGCCGGGGCAAGGGCCGCGGGTAGGCCCGCATCGGTGGGCGCCTCGAGCCTCCCACTCAGGGGGCCGCTCGGGCTCAGGGCGGGAGAGAACCGGCCGAGGTCGAGTTGGCCGATGCGGCTGTAGCGCCAGATCTCTTCGGCATCGGTCGGCAGTGACAAGGCCGCGAACCGCTCGGCCGCGCCGGTACGGCGGTCGACCAGCCACCGGGGGCCACCCAAACTCGCGGCGTTGGCGGCGCTGAAACTGCTCAGGGCCTGGACCTCAACGCGAGCGCCGGGGGCGCGCTGCCTCGGTCGTGGCCGGGACGCCGTCGCCGTTGGAGGTGGCCGGGGGGCCGGCAGGCAGGGCGGGGGGGCGACGGCGCGCCTCGCGGCCAGCGGCCTCGTCGACCAGGCGGCCGACCTCGGCACCGTCGATGGTCTCGTTCTCGAGCAAGGCCCGAGCCACGGCGTCGAGGCCCGCCCGGTGGCGGTGCAACACCTCGCGGGCCCTGTCCTCTTGCTCGCGCAGGATGCGCTCCACCTCCTCGTCGATGACCCGGGCCGTCTCGTCGCTGTACTCGCGGCTGTGCATGAGGTCTTCGCCTAGGAAGACCATGCCCTGGGAGCCCCAGGCCATGGGGCCCACCCGGTCGCTCATACCCCACTCCCGTACCATCTTGCGGGCCAGCTCGGTGCAGCCCACCAGGTCGTTGTTGGCGCCGGTGGAGATGGTGCCGAAGATGAGCTCCTCGGCCATCCGCCCACCCAGGCGCACCACCAGTGAGTCCTGGATGTAGGGGCGCTGGTAGATGTGGCGCTCTTCGAGCGGGAGCTGCTGGGTGACGCCCAGGGCCATGCCCGAGGGCAGGATCGTCACCTTGTGCACGGGGTCGGCGTGCTCCATGGCGTAGGCCAGCACGGCATGGCCGCCCTCGTGGTAGGCGATGATCTCCTTCTCCTCGTCGGAGATGGCCATCGACTCCCGGCGCTGACCCATGAGCACCCGGTCACGGGCAGACTCGAAGTCCTCCATGTGCACGGTCTGGGACCCCCTGCGCACCGCGAAGAGGGCGGCCTCGTTGACCAGGTTGGCCAGGTCGGCGCCGCTCATGCCGGGGGTGCCCCGGGCCACCACCGACAGGTCGACGTCGTCGGCCAGCTTCTTGTCCTTGCTGTGCACCTCGAGGATGGGGAGGCGCTCGTCGAGGTCGGGCAGGGGGACGACGATCTGGCGGTCGAAGCGACCGGGCCGCAGCAGCGCAGGGTCGAGGATGTCGGGCCGGTTGGTGGCCGCCATCATCACCACTCCCTCGGTGGTGTCGAAGCCGTCCATCTCCGAGAGCATCTGGTTGAGGGTCTGCTCCCTCTCGTCGTGGCCACCGCCCAGCCCCGCGCCCCTCTTGCGACCGATGGAGTCGACCTCGTCGACGAAGATGATGCAGGGCGCCTGCTTGCGGGCGGTCTGGAACAGGTCACGGACCCGGGCCGCGCCCACCCCGACGAACATCTCCATGAAGTCCGAACCGGTGATCGACATGAAGGGCACTCCCGCCTCACCGGCAACGGCCCGGGCGATGAGGGTCTTGCCCGTTCCCGGCGGCCCCACCAGCAGCACTCCCTTGGGGATGCGGGCGCCGATGTCGGTGAACTTACCGGGTGACTTCAAGAAGTCGACCACCTCGGTGATCTCCTGCTTGACGCCGTTGTACCCGGCCACGTCGGCGAAGGTGGTCTTGGGCTTCTCGGTGGAGTAGACCTTGGCCTTCGACCGCCCGATCGACATGATGCCCGCCATCTGGCCCTGGGCGCGCCGGCCCATCCAGAAATAGAAGCCGAGGATGAGGGCTATGGGCAGCACCCACACGAGGAGGGTGCCGAGCAGGTTGCTCCCAGGCCCGTGGAAATGAACCTTCACCCCCTTGTCGCGGAAGAGGGCCAGGTCCTCGTCGGGGATCTTGGCCGGCCCGGTGGTGGTGAAGATCTTCCCGTCGGTGGTCTTGCCGGTGATGTGGGAGGAGTCGTTGGTGACATCGATCTGCGCCACCTGGCCCTTGGTGACCTTGTCGCGAAACGCGGTGTAGTCGATGGCGTTGGACTTGGCCCTGCTCATCGAGGGAACGAGGACCACCGCCACCAGGCCAAGCGCGATTAGGGCCCAGACGAGGGGACGGGGCCACCCCGGCCGGCCAGGCAGGCTGGGCGGCCCAGCCCGGTCCTTGCGCGCGCCGCGAGGCGTAGGGGGTTGGGGGCTCACGGGTACAATGCTAGGCGGCCCAGCCTGCGTGGCCGAACGCAGTACCAGCCTGCGTGGCCGAACGCAGTACCAGCCTGCGTGATCCGCCACCGGCGCCCGGTCGTTCGCTAGCGTGGGGTCCATGGATCGCCCGCGTCTTTGTGACCGGCCGGCGTGCGGGGCCACGGCAACCGTTGCCCTCACGTTCCAGTACGCCAACCGCCGGGTGTGGCTCGACGACCTCCCCGACGACCCTGATCCCTCGATGATCGAGCTGTGCACCTTCCATGCCGACCGGGTGAGCGTGCCCGTCGGCTGGTCGGGCGAAGACCGCCGCGCCGTCGCGCCGGTGGCCAGCGAACCCCTCGCCGGCTGACCCTCGCCTACCGTCGCGGGCCGTGCCTGCCCCCGATGCCCGCGACGTGCCTGCCACCAGGCGCACGACGTGGGGTTTGGGGGATGCGCTGGTGGGCATGCTGGCCGGGGTTCTGCTGTCCAGCCTGGCGGCCAGCGCCTGGTTGGGGGCGACGGGTCGCAGTGACCTCACCCTGGTGGGCCAGGCGATCAGCGAGACGGGCCTGTGGGTGGGCCTGGTGGGTGCGGTCGTATGGGCCTCCCGGCGCAAGGGGACTGGCCGCCTGGCCACCGACTTCGGCCTGCGCATGCGACCCATCGACATGTTGGGGGGAGCGGTTGTCGGGCTGCTCAGCCAGGTGGTGCTGGTCAATGTCGTCGCCTTCCTGCTATCTCCCCTTGTCGGCCACCCCGACGTCTCCGGTCCGGTCAACGACCTGGTCAAAGGGGCCCATGGGGTGGGCTTGTGGGGCCTGGTGGCCTTCGTGACAGTAGGGGCACCCGTGGTGGAGGAGCTGTTCTTCCGCGGCCTGGTGCTGCGGTCGCTCCAGCACCGGTTTCCCGCCGCCGCCGCCGTTCCCCTCTCCGCCGTCATCTTCGGGTTGGCCCACCTCCAGGCGCTGTCGGCGGCGGGCCTGTTGGTGGTCATCGCCAGCCTCACCGCCCTCGGCGCGGTGCTGGCCGTGCTGGCCGTACGCACCGGCCGGCTGGGCCCAGGCATGTGGGCCCACGCCGCCTTCAACGCCTTCACCGTGGCCGTGCTGTTGCTCAAGTAGGCCCGGCCCGAACTGGTCAGGTTTGACCCGCAATGGCGGGGTCAAACCTGACCAGTTCGCTGAGCGTGGCTCCCCATCGCCGCCGCTGAGCCCCCGGCGATGGCTCGAGATGCCAACATTGCGGCCATGGAGCGAGTCACGGCCTGGTGGCGGTCGCGTGATATCCCGGCCGAGGCGTGGATCACCGTGGTGGTCCTCGCCGCCGCCGTCATCTTCACGCTGATGCAGCTGCAGCCCTCGCTGCTGGTGAGCCGCTCGACGCCTGCAGGGGGCGACACCGGCGCCCACGTCTGGGGCCCCTGGTTCCTCCGCCACCACATTTTTACCCACCTCCGCCTCACCGGATGGGCACCGTCTTGGTACGCCGGGTTCCCGGCCTACGTCTTCTATTTCCCGCTACCCGCCTTCCTCATCGCCGTCGCCAGCTTCGTCCTGCCCTACACGGTCGCCTTCAAGTTCGTCACTGTGCTGGGCATCCTGAGCCTGCCGGTGGCGGCCTGGGCTTTCGGGCGCCTGTCGGGGATGCGCTTCCCCGGTCCGGTGTTGCTGGGCGTGGCCACCGTTCCCTTCCTCTTCTACTCGGGGTTCTCCTCGGGAGGCGGCAGCTGGAGCTTCACCATCTACGGAGGCAACATCGCGTCCACGTTGGCGGGTGAGTTCTCCTTCTCCATCAGCCTGTCGCTGGCCCTTGTGTTCCTGGGAGTGATGGCCAAGGTTATCGACACCGGGCGCTACCGGGCCCTGGCCGCGGTGCTCCTAGCCCTCACCGGGCTCAGCCACCTGCTGCCCACCCTGTTCGCCCTGTGCGGGGCGGCCATCCTCCTCGTGCTGCGCCCCAGCGTGGCCCGGGCCAAGGTCTGGGCCACCGTCATTGCCATCGGGGCCCTGCTGGCTGCCTTCTGGAGCGTGCCGTTCCTGTTCCGGCTTCCCTACAGCAACAACATGGGCTGGGAGAAGCTCACCGACTACTCCAAGAACCTCGTTCCCCACAATATCAGGGGCATCGTCGCCATGGCCGCGGTAGGGGCGGTGGCGTCGATCGTCTACCGCCGGCGCACCGGCCTAGCCCTTGTCGGCCTGGCGGCCGCCTCCGCCGCGGTGTTCGTGGCCGCCCCTCAGGCCCGCCTGTGGAACGCCCGGGCCCTCCCTTTCTGGTACCTGTCGGTCTTCCTCCTGGCCGGCGTGGCCGTGGCCGAGACGGCGGGCCTCATCAGCCGCCTGCTGGCCGTCGACCCTGATCACCCGCCTCGTCAGGTGAGCCTGGCCGCGCCGGCGGTGGCGGCGCTGGCGGCGTGGATCTTCGTCGGTGCCCCCCTCGGCGTCCTGCCGTCGTGGGCGCCGTCGCCCTCCAGCCCGGAGTCGAGCTTCCTGCCGGCGTGGGCCAAATGGAACTACAGCGGTTACGAGGGCAAGACGGCCTACCCCGAGTACAAGGCGATCGTCGACACCATGTCGGAGGTGGGCAGGACCACCGGTTGCGGCCGGGCCCACTGGGAGTACGACTCGAGCCTCGACCGCTTCGGCACCCCAATGGCGCTCATGCTCCTGCCCTACTGGACGAAGGGTTGCATCGACTCGATGGAGGGCCTCTACTTCGAGTCGTCGGCCACCGTGCCCTACCACTTCCTCACCGCCGCCCAGCTCTCCAAGGCGCCGTCCAACCCCATGCGCGACCTGCCCTATCGCAGCCTCGACGTGGCCGCCGGCGTGCGCAACCTTCAGCTCCTGGGCGCCCGCTACTACATGGCCTTCTCGCCTGATGCCGTCAGCCAGGCCCAGGCCGACCCCGACCTCCACCAGGTTGCCCAGAGCCGGGCCTGGCACGTGTTCGAGGTGGCCGGGTCCGAGCTGGTTACGCCGCTGACCGTCAAGCCGGCCGTGCTCACCGGTGCGAAGTCGGGCTCTGCGGGATGGCTCGACATGGCCGTCAACTGGTTCAACGACCCCGCCCGGCGCGACCAGCTCCTCGCCTCCTCGGGCCCCAAGGACTGGCCCCGGGTGGCGGTGTCGTCTGGACCGGGTACTTCCGCCGCCAACGGCAAGACCAAGGTCGTCGGGTCCACCGTCTCGCTCGGCGCCACCGCGCCCCAGCCGGTAGCCGCCGCCCAGGTGGCCAACATCCGCCAGGGCGACAACAGCCTGTCCTTCGACGTGGACCGCACCGGGTCGCCGGTGCTGGTCAAGGTCTCCTACTTCCCCAACTGGCAGGCGTCGGGGGCCAAGGGGCCTTGGCGGGTCACGCCCAACCTCATGGTGGTCATCCCCACGTCGAAGCACGTGCGGCTGCACTACGGGAACACCCCGGTCGACCTGGGTGCCTGGCTGCTCACCCTCGTCGGACTCGGCTTGGCCGTGTTCGTCTACCGCCGGGGCCCGGCCGCTGTGGGTGAGGCCAGGGCGGGCGACGCCCTGCCCGAGGCCCCTCTTGCCGGTCAGCCCGAACCCGACGATGCGTTGGAAGACGACCTGCAGACCGTGCCCAGCGGTCCTCCTCGAGGTTCGCAGCGGTTGCCCCCTCGCCCGAGCTGATCAACTGGGCCGGGGACAGAGGCCGGTTACCGTACGGCCCGTGCACATCGATGCCAGCGTCCCTCGACGAAGCGGTGGCGAGGAGCTGGCCGAAGGCGAGGCGGGCGGTGATGCCGCTGCCAGCGCGGCCCTGAACGGCCGGCGACGTCCCAGTGCCTGGCAGGTAGCCATCGCCATGGCGGTGGCGGCGGGCGTGGTGCTGCGCTTCACGGCCCGGTCCCACCTGTGGCTCGACGAGGCGCTGTCGGTCAACATCGCCCGACTCCCGCTCCGTAGCCTGCCCGATGCTCTCCGCCACGACGGGGCACCGCCGCTCTACTACCTGCTGCTGCACTGGTGGATGGCTCTGTTCGGCGATGGGACCATCGCCGTACGTGCCCTCTCCGGGTTGTTAGCGGTGGCGGCGATCCCCCTTGTCTGGGTGGCCGGTCGGCGCTTGGGCGGCACCAGGGTGGCGACAGCCGCCCTGGTGCTATTCGCGGCGTCGCCGTTCGCGGTGAGATTCGGCACCGAGACCCGCATGTACTCGCTGCTCACCTTGCTGGCCCTGGCAGGCTGGCTGGCCCTGGACGACCTGCTGCAGCGCTTCTCGTGGTCGCGGGCCATCGCGGTGGCCATTGCCACCGCCCTCCTCCTCTACACCCACTACTGGTCGTTCTATCTGTTGATGGTGGCGGGAGCGGTCGTCGCCCACCGGGCGCTCCGCGGGCCCGCCGGTCCGGCCGGCCGGCAGGAGGCTCGACGGGCGGCGATGGCCATGGCGGTCGGGTGCGCGATGTTCCTGCCGTGGATCCCGTCGTTCTTGTTCCAGCTGCGCCACACGGGCACGCCCTGGGCGGGCGCGGCCAGCCCCAGGGTCCTGTTCGACACCGTCTTCGAGTTCGCTGGCGGGTTCTGGGACCCTGGCTTCGTCCTGGGTCTGCTCAGCTGGGTCCTGATCCTTCTGGCGCTGTTCGGCCGGCCCATCGACGGCCGACGCATCGAGCTCGACTTGCGCACCCGGCCCGAGGGCCGAATGCTGGCAGTGGCCGGGTTTGGCACCTTGGGAGTGGCGATGCTCGCGAGCTTTTTGGCCCAGTCGGCCTTCGCCGCTCGTTATGCGTCGGTGTTGTTCCCCTTCGTCCTGCTCCTGGTGGCCCTGGGCACCACCAGGTTCGCCGACCCCCGGGTCTACGGGGGAATCCTCGCCGCGGTCGCGGTGCTGGGCCTGATCGCCATCATCCCCAACGCGGTCGGCGACCGCACCAGCGCTCCCAAGGTGGCAGCCCTCCTGGCCGCCCAGGCCCGTCCCGGCGACGTTGTGGCCTACTGCCCCGACCAGCTCGGCCCCAGCGTCAGCCGCCTGTTGCCCGCCGACGGGCTGGTGCAGCTCACCTTCCCCAGCGGAGGTGCGCCGGAACGGGTCGACTGGGTCGACTACGCCGACCGCAACCACGCCGCCAGCACGATCCCCTTCACGCAGATGCTGCTCGAGCGGGCCGGACCCACCCACACCATCTGGCTGGTGTGGTCGCCGAACTACTCCACCTTCGGCACCAAGTGCACGGCCCTGGGTGACCGCCTGGCCCAGGCCCGCCCCCACATGGACCGGCTGCTCAAGATCAAGACCCAGTACTTCGAGCATCCTGGTCTTATCCGCTACCGACCGTGAGCGCGGCCCGGCGGGACCTGGCTGCCGCCCTGCCGGGCTGGATCGTGGCCCGGGTGGTGGTGCTGGGAGCGTTGGTGCTGGCTCACGTGGTGGCGGCCAAGGTGAACACCCACGTCCCCGGGTTCTCGGGCCGCGTGCAGCGCGGACTGTTGTCCTGGGATGCCCGCTGGTACTGGGACGTCGCCCACCGGGGTTACGCCGCCCTACCCGACGAGGCGCTGCGCTTCTTCCCGCTCTACCCGCTCGCGGCCAAGGCCCTTTCCCCGGCCTTCGCGGGCCACACCGGCCCAGCCCTGCTGGTGATCTCCAACCTCGCCGCTCTCGTCCTCGGTGCCCTGGTGCACCGGCTGTGCCTGATGGAGACCTCCGACGAGCCACTGGCCCGGCGGGCGGCATGGCTGGTGGCGCTGGTGCCTCCCATGTTCGTGATGGTGATGGGCTACAGCGAACCCGTGGCACTCGCCCTCTCTGTCGCCTGCTTCATGGCCCTGCGTCGCCAGCGCTGGGGCTGGGCGGCGTTGGCCGGCCTGGCGGCAGGGCTCACCCGTCCGGTCGGCATCCTCCTGGCCGTGCCCGCCGCCATCGAGGGGGCGCGCGGCCTTCGGGCGGAGGGCGGGCGCCAGCGCATCACAAGGGCGATGGCCGTGGTCGCCCCCCTCGTGGGAACCGGCTCGTTCCTGGTATGGGTAGGCGCTCGGTTCGGTGACGCCCTGCTGCCGCTGCACGTGCAGAACCGCGCGTACCTGCGGGGCGGCTTCGTGGACCCGGTGTCAAGCGTGTGGCGCTCCACCGCCCACCTCCTCGACGGAGACGGGGGCCTCAACGCCATGCATCTTCCCTGGATCGCGATGGTTGTCCTGCTCACGGTGGTGGCCTGCCGGCGGTGGCCAGGCTCCTACGGCGCATATGCGGTGGCCTCGCTCGCTCTGGCCCTCTCGGCCGCCAACCTGGGCTCGTTCGAGCGCTACGGCTTCGGCGGCTTCCCCGTGATCTTGGCCCTGGCCAGCCTCACCGCCCGGCCCTGGGCCGAGCGCGCCGCGCTCACGTTGGCGGCAGCAACAATGGCCGCCTACGCCATGCTCGCCTTCCTCCTCTACTACGTGCCCTAGTTCTCCAGCTCTTTCCGCAGGCTCTCGAGCCGCTGCGCTGGAGTCAAGGCAAGCATGTGGCGGATGGTGTCGCGGTCGGCAGCATCCTCGTCGACGATCCAGCTCTGGGACAAGCCTCGTCTTCGGACATGACGCGATCATAGTGGGGCGAGAACAAATGAGCATGGTTGAAGAGGGTCGACCAGATGCCCACTACGCTCCCACCGGTGGGCGACAGCACCTCCATAGAAGTGGTCGTATTGGACTGCCACGAGGGCCTCGGAGGCGACTACGGATCGCTGGTCCCGCGCCTACGTCAGGTCGGTGCCCTGGGCATCGACGTCGTGCTGGTGGGAGGGGGCAATGCCCTGGCGCTGGAACCGCACGGGCCGGGACGGTTGTTCATCTGGTCGATGGAGGTGCCGGAGGTCCGCGAGCTGAGATCCGCGGGCTCGGCCCCAGCAGTGGCGACGGTTCCTGGTGACAGCCCCACCGCCTGGGTTCGCCGGCACCTCGTGGGCCTCGCCGGTCCTGATGGCGTTGCCGTTGTCACCGATCCGGCCGGCCTCGACGACGTGGTCACGGCCCAATCCGCGTTCCCGACCATGATTGGCGATGCCGGGTGGGTGCTGGAGGTGGGAGGCTTCGACCCCGACCAGGAAGGCGACGTCGAGGCATGGACCACGGTCGGCAACGGGCGCACCGGCACCAGGGGGTCGCTGGAGGAGGGTAGGAAGGAGTCGTCGCCTGCAATTCTCGTGGCGGGTGTCTTCGGCGAGGCAGAAGGCGACTCAGGCGGCCCTGAGCTGGTGACCGGTCCAGAGTGGACGCGGTTGCGACCGCGTGTCGGAGGCAACGACATTGAGCTCGACCCCGGGTCGGCCATCGAGCACCGACGGGTTCTCGACCTGCGCCAGGGAACACTGTTCCGGCGGTGGCGCCAGCGCCTGGACACCGGCGGGGAATGGGTGTTCCACTCGGCCCGCTTGGCGTCGCTCGGCGACCGCGACGTCCTGGCCCTCGTGGCCGAAGCCCACGTAGACGGCGTCGGTCAGACCGCCGTTCACCTCGGAGGCGAGCTCCCAATGCCGTCGGTAGAGGGACCGGTGGCCTCAGTGGAAGAAGTGGGCAACGTTGGCCATGTAGCCATCTCGGTGCGAGCACGAGGTGGGGGAGTCGCGTCGTTCGCGGTCTCCGAGACCGAGCATGAGGGCAGGATCGAGCGGTTCGTGGGTGTGGGGCGATCCGGCTCCAGCGATCCCAGGGACGCCGCCGAGGGCGCCCTGGCTCGTTCCCAGGCCGATGGCATGGCGACGGCCTGGGGTCGCCATCGCCGGGCGTGGCGCGACCGCTGGCGCGATGCCGACGTGGTGGTGGGCGGCGACGCCGAAGCCCAAGAAGCGCTGCGCTTCGCCCTCTACCATCTCATCTCGGCCGCCGATCCCGACAGTGACATGGCGTCGGTCGGGGCCCGGGCGCTTACCGGCCCGGGGTACCGGGGACATGTGTTCTGGGACACCGAGGTTTTCGTGCTGCCCTTCTTCACCTGGACCCATCCGCCCACTGCCCGGGCACTGCTCGCCTACCGCTACCGGACGCTGCCCCAGGCCCGGGCCAAAGCCGCCCGCCTCGGCTACGGAGGAGCGCTCTACCCCTGGGAGTCGGCTGACACCGGCGAGGAGGTCACACCGTCGTCGGTCTCGTTGCCCGACGGCACCTGCCTGGCTGTGCTCACCGGCGCCCAGGAGCACCACATCTCGGCCGATGTGGCGTTGGCATGCTGGCAGTACTGGAACGTGACCGCCGACCACGACTTCCTTGCCACCATGGGGGCGGAGATCATCGTGGAGACGGCTCGGTTCTGGGCGACGCGGGCCGAGCGGGGTGCCGACGGACACCACATCAACGAGGTCATCGGCTGCGACGAGTACCACGAGGGTGTCGACGACAACGCCTACACCAACGCCATGGCACGGTGGAACCTGGAAGCTGCGGCGGCAGTGTGCGAGGCCCTGGCCATGCTGGACGCCCCGGCCTGGGCGGAGCTGAGCCGCCGGCTCGAGGTGCAGACCCCCGAGAGGCAGCAGTGGCGGGCCGTGGCCGCCAGCCTGGTCGAGGGGTTCCACCCCGAGTCGTCGCTGTACGAGCAGCATGCCGGCTTCTTCGACCTGGAGGACATACGTGCTGTCGACCTCGCGCCCCGGCCCTTCACCGGGGAGCTGGTGGTCGGGGTCGACCGGCTGCGTCACACCCAGGTGGTGAAGCAGGCCGACGTGGTGATGCTGTCCCACGTGCTGCCGAGCGTCGTCGACGCCGATATCGCCCGGGCCAACTACGACTACTACGAGCCGCGGACCTGCCACGGCAGCTCGCTCTCGCCGGCGGTCCACGCCGCGGTGGCGGCAAGGGTGGGTCGGCTCGACCAGGCGGCCAGCTATTTCCAGGCGGCGGCTGGCCTAGACCTTCGCGACGACATGGGCAATGCCGCCAAGGGTGTGCACATCGCCACCATGGGAGGCTTGTGGCAGGCGGCGGTGCTCGGCTTCGGCGGTGTCCAGGCCGACGACGGGTTCGTGCGCATCGACCCCCGGCTGCCGCCGTCATGGGACAGGCTGGCTTTCCCGGTGCGCTGGAGGGGGGCGCGCATTGACGTGGACGCGACCGCCGACACGCTGCGCATGCGCCTCGACGGGCCGGCCACGGTGGCCGTCGGTGGTGCCGCCCCGTCGCTGCTCGAACGGGGGTCCTTCGTGGCGTCCCGGCAGGAGGCGGGCTGGTCGGGCCTGGAAGCCGAGGCCATGCTGTGACCATGGACAATCGCCTGACCGACCTCGATGCAGTCATCTTCGACATGGACGGCGTGGTGACGGAGACGGCCACCGTGCATGCCGCGGCCTGGAAGAAGCTGTTCGACGAGTACCTGCAGGAGCGGGCGAGGGAGACCGGCGAGCCCTTCGTGGAGTTCGACGAGGAGACCGACTACGAGCGCTACGTCGACGGCAAGAACCGCTACGACGGCGTCCGTAGCTTCTCGGAGTCCCGGGGCATAACCCTCCCCGAGGGCACTCCCGACGACCCGCCTGACCGGGAGACGGTGTGTGGGCTGGGCAACCGCAAGGACGGGTACTTCAACGCCTGGGTCAAGGACAAAGGCGTTCGGGCGTTCCCGACCACAGTGAAGTTGATCGAGGACCTGAAGAAGCGGGGAGTACGGGTGGCCATCGTTACCTCCAGCCGCAACGCCGGCGTGGTGATGGACGCGGCCGGGGTCGCCGACCTCTTCGAGGCCAAGGTCGACGGGCGGGACGCGGCCGAGCTCGGCCTGGCGGGCAAGCCTGACCCCGCCACCTACCTGGAGGCGGCCAAGAGGTTGGGCGTCGAGCCCGCCAAGGCGGCGGTGGTGGAGGACGCGCTGTCCGGCGTGGAATCAGGGCATCGGGGCGGTTTCGGCCTGGTGGTGGGGGTAGCGCGCGGTGGCCAGCGTCAGGCCCTGCTCGACGCGGGGGCCGATGTGGTGGTCGCCGACATGGGTGAGCTGCAACCGCAGAACTGACGGCGCGCCGAAGCGTCACGCCCGCTCGCGCCACAGGGTGAGGCGCAGGCGGGCCAGCCCTGACAAGGTGCGGGGGATGCGACGGGCGATCGACGAACGTGACGGCCTGCGCTCTGCCACCGTCACTGGCAGCTCCACCGCCTGAAGCCCGGCCCGCTCGGCCCGCAGGATGAGCTCGGTGTCGAACAGGTCGGTGCCGAAGCGGCTCTTGCGGGCCAGCTCCACCAGCGGCTCACGGCGCAGCACCTTCATCCCATGGGTGTCGGACACCCCCAGGCCGAAGCCATGGCGCATCACCACGGCGAAGGCCCAAGTCACCAGGCGCCGGCCCCAGGCCCGGTTGTCGACCGACCCCACCCCCCGCTTGCTGGCCACCACGATGGCGGGGCCGTCGGCGGGCGCGGCCACGGCCAGGGCCCGGTCGAGGAAGTCCAGGTCGTAGTAGTCCACGTCGAAGATGCCCACCAGCTCGCCGCGCGCCGCGAGGAAGCCATCACGCAGGGCCCGCCCGTAGTCTGCGCCGGCGAGCGACAGTTCTCGTACCTCGGGGTACTCGGCGGCCAGGCGCTCCGCAACCGCGGCGGTGGTATCGGTCGAGCCGTTCTCCACCACGAGGAGCTCGAAGGGCGCGCCCCGCTCGCGAAGGCCGCTCACCACGTCGCCCACCGACTGGGCCAGCCAACCCTCCTCGTCGTGTGCCGGCATCACCACCGAGAGCAGGGTCGGTCCTTCCGTCGTCGCCGGCGCCACGTCGGCCAGAGCGTAGGCGCCGATGGCTGGCCCCTCGTCCTCGCCAACTAGGTTTGGGTCCCGTGGGCTCCCTGGACGCCTTCTTCAAGGCGTACGACATCCGTGGCATCGTGCCTGACCAGCTCGACACCGACGTGGCCCGGTCGGTGGGCGCGGCTTTCGCCCGTTTCACCAAGGCTCCCCGGATCCTGGTGGCCCGCGACATGCGCGAGTCGGGCGTGGCCCTGGTCGATGCCTTCACCGACGGGGTCACCTCCACGGGCGCCGATGTGGTCGACTTGGGCCTGGCCTCCACCGATCTGGCCTATTTCGCCGCCGGCCACCTGGGGTCGCCGGCAGCCATGTTCACCGCGTCGCACAATCCCGCGCAGTACAACGGCATCAAGTTGTGCCTCGATGGGGCCCGCCCGGTGGGCCAGGACACCGGCCTGGCCGAGATCAAGGCCCTGGCCGAGACGGCGTCGGCTGAGGGGGCGGCCACGAGGGGGTCGGTCTCGTCGTTGGGCCTGCTCGACGAGTACGTGCGCCACATCCACTCGTTCGTCGACACATCGGTGCTGCGCCCGTTGCGAGTGGTGGCCGACACCGCCAACGGCATGGGCGGCCTCGTCGTGCCCAGGGCCTTCGCCGGTCTGCCCTTCGAGATCGAGATCCTGTACGCCGAGCTCGACGGGTCGTTCCCCAACCACCCTGCCGACCCCATCCAGCCCGAGAACCTGAAAGACCTCCAGGCCCGGGTGCTCGAGACCGAGGCCGACATCGGCCTGGCCTTCGACGGCGATGCTGATCGCGTTTTCCTGGTCGACGAGACGGCCCAGCCGCTGCCGGGATCCACCACCACGTCCCTCGTGGCCCAGGCGCTGCTGGCCGTGAACCCCGGAGCCAGCGTCATCTACAACCTCATCTGCTCCAAGGCGGTGCCCGAGGTGATTATCGAGAGCGGCGGTGTCCCCGTGCGCACCCGGGTGGGCCACTCCTTCATCAAGGCGGTGATGGCCGACACCGGCGCCGTCTTCGGCGGCGAGCACTCGGGCCACTACTACTTCCGCGACAACTACCGGGCCGACTCCGGGCTCATCGCCTCCATGATCGTGCTCCAGGCCCTCTCCGTGGCCGGCGTGCCCCTCTCCGAGCTGCGCAAGCCGGTGGAGCGCTACGCCGACTCGGGCGAGGTCAACGTGGAGGTATCCGACCCGCACGCCGTGATCGAGCGGGTGGCCGCCGCCTTCCCCCATTCCGTCCACGACCGCACCGACGGGCTCACGGTGGACTCGGGCGACTGGTGGTTCAACCTGCGGCCGTCCAACACCGAGCCGGTGTTGCGGATCAACGTGGAAGCGGCCGACGCTCCGGCGTGTGCCGAGCACACCGCCCATCTCATCGACCTCGTCAAGGAAGGGGCATAGACCAATGGCGCTTGACCCGCTCCTGCTGGAGATCCTGGCCTGCCCCGAGGACAAGGGCCCGTTGTTCTATCTGGCCGAAGAGGACACCCTCTACAATCCCCGGCTCAAGCGTCGCTACGCCATCAAAGACGACATCCCCGACATGATCATCGAGGACGCCGAGACCGTCTCCGACCAGGAGCACGAGCGCATCATGGCCAAGGTCGAGGCCGAGGGTATCCGCCCCACCTTCGAGCCCGAGGGCCATGACTGACATCCAGGCGGCGCTCGACAGCCAGGGGATGCTGGCCGCCGCATCCTCCCTGCCCGAGCAGGTGACCCACGCCCTGCTCGCCGAGAGGGGCTTCGATAACCTGCCGGCACGCGACCAGGTCGAGCACGTGGTGGTGCTGGGCATGGGCGGCAGCGCGGTGGCCGGTGAGGTGCTGATGGCCGCGGCCGGTCCCTTCATCCCTGTCCCGGTGCTGGTGTTCAAGGGCTACCACGTGCCTGCCTTCGTGGGTGAAGGCTCGCTCGTGTTCGCCGTCTCGTTCTCGGGCAACACCGAGGAGACCCTCGAGGCCGTCACCGACGCCGCCCTGCAGGGTGCTCGCATCGTGGCCGTGACCACCGGCGGCGAGCTCGAGAGGCTGGCCCGGTCGTGGGGGGCACCAGTGGTCCCGGTGCCCGCCACCATCCCCCAACCCCGGGCCGCCATCGGCGCCCTGGCGGTGCCGCCCATGCTGATCCTCGAGGACATCGGTCTGTTCCCGGGCGCATCGGAGTGGGTCGCCGCCGCGGCCGAGCAGCTTCGAGCCCGTCGCGACGAGCTGGTGCGCCCCGGCGGCTCGGCCGAGGAGCTGGCTCGGCGCATCGGCCGCACCATCCCCCTGGTGCACGGCGGCGGCGGGCTCGGCGGAGTGGCGGCCCACCGCTGGAAGAACCAGGTCAACGAGAACGCCAAGGTGCCGGCGTTCTCCAACTCGCAGCCCGAGGTGTGCCACAACGAGGTGGCGGGGTGGGGCCAGCACGGCGATCTCACCCGCCAGATCATCACCCTCGTCGGCCTCCGCCACGACTTCGAGCACCCCCAGGTCATGCACCGCTTCGAGCTGACCTACCAGCTCCTCGACGAGGTGGTGGCCGGCATCGAGGAGGTGCGGGCCGAGGGCGACGGCGAGCTGGCCCAGCTCCTCGACCTGATCCTCATCGGCGACTTCACGTCGATCCACCTGGCCCTGCAGGAAGGGGTCGACCCTGGTCCCATCCCTGCCATCGACCACATCAAGTCTGCACTCGCGACCTCCGCCGGGGAACGGCGACGGTTGCAAGAGATCGAAGAAGCAGAAGGAGCCCTTTCCCAATGAGCCACGACATCACCGATCCCTCCCTGGCAGCGCTCGGACGCCAGCGCATCGCCTGGGCCGACACCCACATGCCCGTGCTGACCAGCATCCGCGAACGCTTCGCCAAGGAGCGGCCACTCGACGGGGTGACGATGGGGGCGTGCCTTCACATCACCACCGAGACGGCCAACCTGCTGCGCACCCTGGCCGCCGGGGGCGCCCGGGTGGTGGCCTGCGCGTCCAACCCTCTGTCCACCCAAGACGACGTGGCCGCCTCCCTCGCCCTCGACGAGGGCATCGACACATACGCCCGCAAGGGTGAGGACACCGACACCTACTTCCGCCACATGGACGCCGTACTCGACGAGCACCCCCAGGTGACGATGGACGACGGCTGCGACCTGGTCTCCCGCCTGCACACGGCACGCCCCGACCAGGTGGGCGAGGTGGTGGCCGGCACCGAGGAGACCACGACCGGCGTCATCCGCCTGCGGGCCATGGAGGTCGACGGCGCGCTGCGCTTCCCGATCGTGGCCGTCAACGACGCCGACACGAAACACATGTTCGACAACCGCTACGGCACCGGCCAGTCCACTCTCGACGGCATCATCAGGGCCACCAACGTGCTCCTGGCCGGCAAGGTGATCGTGGTGGCTGGCTACGGGTACTGCGGCAAGGGCGTGGCCAGCCGGGCCCGGGGCATGGGTGCCCAGGTGGTGGTAACCGAGGTTGACCCCCTCCGGGCCCTGGAGGCGGTAATGGACGGCTTCCGGGTGGAGCCCATGGCTGCCGCCGCCCGCGAGGGCGACATCTTCATCACCGTCACCGGCGACCGCGACGTTCTGCGGGGCGAGCACTTCGAGGTGATGAAGGACGGTGCCATCATGGCCAACTCCGGCCACTTCGACATCGAGATCGACCTCAACCGCCTGGGCCAGATGGCGGGCGACGCCCGTCGGGCCGTGCGCCCGTTCGTCGAGGAGTTCCTGGTCGACAACCGCCGGTTGCTCGTCGTCGCCGAGGGCAGGCTCGTCAACCTGGGGGCGGCAGAAGGCCACCCCGCGGCGGTCATGGACATGAGCTTCGCCAACCAGGCCCTGTGCGCGGAGTGGGTGCTGGCCCGCCGGGGCACGCTGGAGCCCCGCGTCTACGACGTGCCCCGCGACATCGATGCCGAGATCGCCCGGCTCAAGCTCGACACCATGGGCATCGACATCGACTTCCTCACGCCCGAGCAGGCCGATTACCTGTCGAGCTGGACGGTCGGCACGTGACCCTCGTCGTTGTCGCAGGCCGCTGGTAATCTAGAAGGCGTGCCGTCGGACGCGGGCTTTGTTCGCTCCCTGCAGTTGGACGATGGCTACAGGAGCATGAGATGGCAGTCACTGAACGAGCCAGGCACGAGCTGTACCTGGGTTTCGAGGAGCTTCTCGGCCATGAACGGGCCGACACCTTGATGAACCTGCTTCCCCCCGTGGGTTGGGCCGACTGGCCACCAAGGCCGACCTCGCCCACCTGGCAACCAAGAAGGACCTCGAGCAGCTGCCACCAAGCAAGAGCTGCTGGCGACGAAGCAGGAGCTCAAGTGGGAGATCGACAACCTCCGGTCGGATATGGGTGCAATGGAAGAGCGCATTGACCTCCGCTTCGAGGCCAAGCTGGAGGCGGCTCTGCGCTCCCAGACCCGCATCCTGTTCTTCGGCATGCTCACTGCCATGGCGACGATGACTTCGCTGTGCCTGGCTGCCATAGCCATCGTCCACTGACGCTCCGCCGTCGGCGTGTTCCTCCCCACGGCCTGCCCGGCGTGCGGGGCCCGGGGGTCGGCGCCCTGCCCGTCGTGCCGATCCCAGTTGCGACCAGCGCCTGCCCTGCCGCCGCCGGCAGGCACCGACGGCTGCGTGGCCGCCTTCGCCTATGAAGGGGTGGGCCGCGAGGTAGTCGCCCGGCTGAAGTACCGCAACGCCCGGGCGTCGCTACCCTTCCTGGCCGCCCGGGTCGCTGCCCTGGTGGAGCCGGGAACCGTCGACGTGGTCACCTGGGCTCCCACCGCAGCCGCCCGTCGACGCCAGCGTGGCTTCGACCAGGCCCAGCTGCTCGCCGCCGCCGTAGCGCGCCGGCTGGGGCTGCCCTGCCGGCGGCTCCTGCGGCGCCGCCCCGGCGCACCGGCCCAGACCGGCGCCAGCCTGGCCCAGCGCCGCAAGGGCCCCGTCTTCGACCCCCGCCGGGGGGTGGGCAGTCGGGTGCTGGTGGTCGACGACGTCGTCACCAGCGGGGCCACGGTGGCAGCTGCGGCCCGGGCCCTCCGGGCAGGCGGGGCGACCGTCGTGATAGTGGCGGCGGCGGCCCGCACGCCGGGACGCCGGACCTACACTCGCTGCCAATGACAGGAGGGAGGCTGATGGACTTCACCATGCAGTGTCGCCACGCCGAGGTGCCGGACGGGATACGAGCGATCGCCCGCGAGAAGGTCACCCGGGCCGGCCGCCACCTCGAGGGCTGGGACCACGCCGAGATCCACTTCTCCGAGGAGCGCAACCCCCGGATCTCCGATCGTGAGGTGTGCGAGGTGACCCTGCGGGGCCACGGCCACGTGGTGCGGGCCAAGGCGGCCGCGCCCGACACTTTGGTGGCCATCGACCGCGTTGTCGAGAAGCTCGAGCGTCAGGTCTCCCGGCTCAAGAGCCGCCTGGTGGGGCGTTCCCACCCTCGCCACGCCCAGCCCCACGCCCAGGCCGGGCCCAACGGGCTCGACCCGGTCGTGGCTGACGATGACAATGAGGAGCGGGGCCCCCGTTTTGTCAAGACCAAGCACTTCTCGGCCAAGCCCATGACCCCCGAGGAGGCGGCGCTGCAGCTCGAGCTGGTGGGCCACGACTTCTACTTCTTCTCCAACGCCGAGACGGGATTGGCGACCGTCGTCTACCGCCGCGACGACGGCGACTTCGGCCTTATCGACGCCGGTTAGTCACTTCGGCCTCCAAAGGCAGTGCGGTCGCCAGGGTAGGAGTCTTGACCTTGCGGAGCACCCGGCCCGCGTGGCCCCTGGTCCCCCCCCTTTGCCCATCCGACTCGCCAGTTCGGCCATTTCTGGCCGGGCAGGCGCGCCCGGTCGGGCCGGGACGAGGATCATGCGCGGTTCGAGACGTTGGTGGGCCCCCGGGAGGACTCGTGGCGGTCGGCCGCGGCGACCGGGTCGGAGCCGGCGTCGCTTGGGGTTACATCAGGGATCGTCTGGCGACTAGGCGAGGACTGTTTGAGTATTCCGGAGTTTTCGTACACCCAGTCCGGAGTTTTCGTACACCCCGGTCCACCTGGTGTCGGAGGCCGCGTGGCGGCCGACGCTTTAGCCCCTGATTCACCTCCTCCTGTGGTCGGTGGACATCGAGGTCATCTGGATCTGGGAGTCCTGATGGCATCCTCGCCGGGACGGGGATGCTCCGGTGCCAGTGTGCCCGAGGTGTCTCGGGATTGGAAGGACCCGTCGCCGGCCCCATGCCCTTCGACCTCGTGATCTCGGGCGTGGGCGACCAACTGGTCGGACGTGACGCGCTGGTGGCAGAGGGCGCAGCGGTGCTCGATCGTCCATCCCTCGGGGAGCAGGCCCAGCGGTGTGGCCTGAAGATGCACGACGACGGTGCGGTAGGTGGTCGTCATCGGGGCTTCCCGGTGCTGGCGGCGTCGGGGGCCGGCGATGTACGTGCGCCCTTCGCCCTGGCGCGGCCGTGGTCAGCCTCGCCGGCCGCCTTCGGAGTGCCTTCGGGACGGCGCATCGATTCGCCCTCCAGCTCGATGCGGTGCAGGTTCGCCAGTACCCGGTCCAAGACGGCGTCGGCGACGGTGGGCTCGCCCATGGCCTCGTGCCACATGGAGATCGGCAGCTGGCTGGTGATGATGGTGGAGCGCAGCCCGGCCCGGTCCTCGATCACCTCGAGGACGTCGGCGACCTGGTCGGCGTTGAGCGGCCTCAGGAGATAGTCGTCGATCACGAGGACGTCGATGCGGGCCCATGACGCCGTGAGGCGCTGGAACCGTCCGTCGGCCCGGGCCAGGGCCAGCTCGTCGAGCATGCGGGGCGCCCGCAGGTAGAGGGCAGTGTGGCCCCGGCGGATGGCGGCGTTGGCCAGGGCGCAGGCCAGGAACGTCTTGCCCACCCCGGTGGGGCCGACGACGGCGACATTGTGGTGGCTGCGCACCCAGCCGGCCTCGGCCAGGCCGAGGATCGCCGGGCGCTCCAGGCCCCGCCGGCGGCGGAAGTCGACGTCTTCGATCACCGCGTCGGTGCGGAGCTTGGCCGTCTTCAGGTAGCGCCCCCGGCGGCGGTCCTCCCGCTCGGTGAGCTCCCGGTCGACGAGCAGGCCGAGGCGCTCCTCGAAGCTGAGCGCCTGGTGGGCGGCCGAGGCGTCCTGTTCGGCCAGGCCGGCGGCCATGGCCGGGAGCTTGAGGGCGTAGAGGCCCTCGATGGTCTGGTGGTTGAGCACGTGGGTTCCTTTCACTGGTAGTAGCCCGGGCCGCGGAGGTTGTCGTGGTCGGGATGGGCGGACACCGGTGCTGCTTCCGCCGGCAGGGGTTGGC
>JBPCJQ010000026.1:0-7528 GCA_051005135.1 Acidimicrobiales bacterium | reverse complement strand
TGTGGCCGTGGGCCGATCCCAACGTCGCCGCCAGCGCCGATGGCTGTGACCTCACCCTGGAATGGCTGCTCGACGGCTCCAACACCTTGTACCTCTGCGCGCCCATGGGCGACGAGACCCGGATCGGTACCGTGTTCGCCGCCCTCGTCCACGACCTGGTCATGCAGGCCTTCGACGGCGCCAATAGGTACGGGCCGATCGACCCCACGCTGCTGGTCCTTCTCGACGAGGCGGCCAACACGTACCTGCCGAAGTTGGCTGAATGGGCATCCACCGTCACGGGAGCCGGCATCCTGCTCGCCACCGTGTGGCAGTCCAAGGCCCAGATCGAACAGCTCTATGGCCGCCACGCCGACACGCTGCTCACCAACCATCGAACCAAGCTCCTCTACTTGAGCGGCATCAGCGACATGACCACGAGCGACTACGTCAGCGCCCTGATCGGCAGCGAACACGTCCGCAGCGACCTGGATGAACCGAGGTGGGGTGGCGAGGGAGAACGCCCGCCGGCACGTAGTCCGTCGACCGCCGTGCCGTTCCTGACCGCCAGCGTTCTGCACCGGATGAAGGTTGGCGACGCCCTCCTCTTCCACGGCGAGCTACCAGCGGCGTGGATCCGCGACCGCACGGGTGACGCCAGGAGCCGCCGTTCGATCAGCCCTTCTCGAACCCGTGGGCCCGGAATCGCAGGGCATCCGCGTTCTCGTTGACAAGGTTGACGACCTCGTCGGGGAAGCCGTCCTCCTTGGTGGCACGAACCTCGATCGTGACCTCCATCTCGGTCCCCACCAGAGCATTCAGATGGGCGACCACCTCCTGGGCGATGCGTCCGGCGTCGCGCCCGAGACGGTCGGGGTCGACCGAGACGACGCCGTAGAACCGCTGGGCGCGGGCGAGCCCGGCGACCGCCAGCCCATCCTCCTCGGCCTCGCCGGCGGGACCGGCTTCGACGCGCCGCTCGGCCTCCAGCTGGGCCAGGGCCTCCGACGGGCGCACCAGCAGGGTCGTGCCGCGGGCGTCAGACACGCCGCCGCCCGCCACCAGGCCGACGTAGGCACCGGTACGAGCGTCGCGTTCCTCGGCCACCGCCAGACCCTCGGACTCCCACGCCGTCGATGCCGGTGCCGATGCCACGCACGCGCACAGCACGTCGATGGAGCGAAGGCGGTGGAGGTAGAGGTAGCGGGCGTAGGCCTCCCATACCTCGTTCACCGTCGTGCGGCCCGACTCCCACAACGCTCCCAGCGGGCCGTCGAGCTGAAGTCGCAGCAGCACCGGGGGGTAGGACACGTACAGCCCGCCGCCGTGCACGAGTTTGCGCCCAGCCCGCTCGGCCAGCCCGCCCTGGCCGTCGACCTTCACCGCCTCCCACGAGATCGGCCCGGTGGGCTCGGGTTGGCCAGGCACGAGAAGCCACTGATAGGCGTCGGCCAGGCGCAGTTCGACGGTGCGGCCGGCGTCCTCGAGCCGGGTGGCGGCCTGTCCCGCCTGGTGGGGGTCGAGGTTGAGGGCCCCCGACTCCTCAACGATCGACTTCCATGCCAGGAGCTCGGCGGTCGCCTGCTCCAGGTCGCCCACCCGGCGCTGGTCGGCGGCCAGGAACACCAGCATGTTGCGGTAGTCACGTGGCGCTGAACCCCGCGAAGCGAGAATGGCCCGGGCCTGCTCCAGCGCCTGGGAATCGTCGGAACGGGCCACGTGCGGCCGTTCCGGTCCGACGATCACCAGCCGGGCGTCGGGACTGTCGGCTACGTCGCCGGCTCCGCCGGGCGCGGCATGCACACCGGCAAAGTCGCCCCGCTCGCGCTCGTAGCGGCGCAGGCGGGCCACCAGCTCGTCGTGCACCTCGTGGCGATCGTCGGCCATCAGCCGCTCGGCGCGGTCGCGGGCCAGCCGGGCCACGCCGGGCTGGACGCCGTACCAGTAGCGACCGCCCCCGGCGTAGAAGTGGGTGGCGCGGTCGGCCAGGCGGTTAAGGGCATCGGCGTAGATGGCGACCGTCTCACCCGGTAGCACGCAGCCGAGGCGGACCCGGGCGGCGTCGATCCCCTGGTTGGGCGAGCCCGCCCGCGGTGCCGAACCCAGGAACACCGTCCGCGCCACTCGCCGGGCCGCCTGGTAGCGACCGAGGTTCTTGAACTCGTCGTCGAGCGCTCGGGGCAGCGAGCCTGGCCCGTCTATGTCGGCGTCGATGATGGGCTTCCACGAGTCGTCGAGGTTGCGGGTGAGCTCGGCGGCGACGGCGGCGTCGGCCAGAGGCACGCTGGCGGGCAGGATGAGGGGCGACTGGTCGCCGGCGGCCCACAAGACGTGGGCAACGGTGGCCATCAGGCGCAGGACGCCCCGGGTGCGCTGGAAGCGGTCGAGGGTGGACCAGTCCTCGTAGAGGCGGGCGAACAGCTCCGGGTGCACGGGGTAGGCCTGGCGCATCCGCTCGACGTAGGACGGTTCCCGGCACTCGGCGGGGAACTCGCTCGCCTGCTGGCGGTAGACCTCGCCGAACACCCGAGCCGTGGCGTCCCGATCGGGCAGCCGAGCAGGGTCGACGGGCTGGAACAGGCGGCGGCGCACGATCTCGAAGCTCTCCTCGGCCGTCGCCGGTCGCCATGACGACTCCATCCGCCCCACGACCGCCCGCAGCCGGCGCAGCGCCTCGCGTCCCCCAGCGCCGCCCACCTCGATGTCGGACCCGATGGGGGGGCGACCGTCGCCGTCGGCGGGCTCCGACGCCGGAAGCGACACGACCAGCAGTGCGCCCTCGGTGGAGCGGACCGCCTCGGTGAGGGCCTGGGCGAACGAGAAGTGGGTGTCGAACGTCCCCCCTCGCAGGGTGTCGTCGGCGTAGAGCCCTCGGGCGTAGGCCACCCATTCGTCGATCAGCACCAGGCACGGGGAGTAGGCCCTGAGCAGCTCGTTGAGGGCATCGCCAGGGTTGGTCCTGGTGCGGTCGGCCTCGGCGACGATGTCGTAGCCGGGGCGGCCACCGAGCTGCCACGCCAGCTCCCCCCAGAGCGTGCCCACCTCGGTGCCGTCGGCCTTGCGGACGGGCTGGCCGGGCGACAGCCGGGTGCCGACGAGCACGGCGCGTCGCACCGTAGGGATGCCGGCCTGCGAGACCGACCGCACCAGATCCTGTACCTCCTGGGGCAAGCGGTGGAGGGGTGTGCCCGAGAACAGGTGGTGCAGGGCGATCATGGAGTGGGTCTTGCCGCCCCCGAAGCTGGTCTGGAGGTCGACGACGGGTGCGCCCCCGGTGGCCGCCAGGCGCTCGAGGGCCTGGCCCAGGAGCTGGCGGAGGCCGGCGGTGAGAAACGTCCGACCGAAGAAGGCGGCGGGATCGCTGTACTCGTCGGCGCCCTCGCCCAGTGAGACCTGGTGGAGGTCGGCCGCGAACTCGGCGAGTGCGAAGCGCCCTCGAGCCACGTCGTCGTGGGGCTGGATCACCTCTCGCCACGGCCTCAGCCCGGCGGCCGGCTCGGTGAGGAGGGCGTCGGCGCGGGGCATGGCCCGGCGGGCCTGAGCCTCGTACAGCGCGCGCCGCACCTCGTCCTTGGCCCGGCCCACCTCGGTCGCCTCGCGGGCGTCGACGGCGCTCAGCAGGCGCTCGATCGAGTCGAGGGCGCGGTAGGCGTCGTCAGCGGAGAAGGAGTCGTTGTGGGCCCAACGATTGCGGACGTCGCGCAGCTCGAACACCAGGTTGCGGTCGGAGCGGGTCAAGCCCTCACGGAACGCGGCGTCCCAGCTCTCGGCCATCACCCGCAGCTGCAGCGCCGGGTCGACCAGGGAGACGTCGCCTCGCAGGGGCGGCGTGGCCGATGCCGCCCACGCCTCGAGCCAGCCTCGGTTGCCGTTGCCGATGGCGCGCATCCGTCGGTCGACGTAGGGGGCGAGCCCGGCGGCCAGCAGCTCGAAGCCCCGCCCGACCCGGTCGCGGTTGCTCAGCGCCATGACCTCTCCCGGTCAGCCAGGAGGTTCCGAGGGCGACCACCCGCCCACTCGTCGTCGCCCAGCCGACGGAACCCGGCATTGAGCAGCTTGGCCAGGCGGGGCTCGGCGCCGTCGAGCGCCCGGACTATCACGCCTTCGGCCGGCCCCGACGCATAGCGCGACTGGGCCAGCAGCGGTTCCAAGGCATCCACCTTCTCGACGACGCCGCGGTACAGCTTGGCCGGTGTGGCCATCCCCCGGGCGGCACACCTTTCATTGCGATCGTCGACCGTGGCGAAGGTGCCGTCGGGACTCCGCAGGTCGAGGGTGACCAGATAGGCGGGCAGGCGGTCGTAGGCCACCGAGTGGGTCAGGTACAGCCACTCGGCGTACAGCGCCATCCCATCGGCGACCAGCGCTCGGAGCTGGTCGGAGCGTTCGGCCATCCAGGCGCGCAGCGGGCCGAGCTGGCCGGCCCGGTCGGCCGATCCCGGCCCCGATCGGAGGGCGCACTCGATGCGGCTGCCTTCCAGCCACAGCACGACGTTGGCACCGTCGAGCTTCTCCTCCACCGCGACCGGTCGGGACAGCAGCGCCGTCGCCTCCGCCGCGCTGAGCACTCGGTCGTCCTCCGTCCCCCGTCCGGCCACCAGGTGGGGGACCCTCGAATAGGGCGGCGGTGCGCTCATGCGTAGGCCCCCATGACGTGTTCGAGCGTCCAGATGCCCACATCGGCGACACCGAACGCGGACTCGGCCACAAAGCGGTCGCGCTCGACGAGGATGGCCACGTCGCCGGCGCCCATGAGGCCGTTGCCGGCCAGGTCGACGAAGCTCTGCCCGGTCGCGTTGCCGGCGCTGAGGGCGGCGAGGAACGGCCCGTCCCAGCTGACGAGGTTGGGCCGGAAGGGGGCCCGTCCCGCCCCCGCCGCCCGGATCACCTGGTCGAGACGCTCTGCAGCTCCCCGACGGTCGCCGGCCGCCTGGGCGATGTGGTTGCCCGCCTCGATGACGGCGGTGACGGGCAGGACGAACTGCTCTCCGGCGCCAACCCGAGCTTCGAACTCGGATCGAACTTCGGCTGCCCGCTGGGTCTTGCCCGGCACCCGCACCAGCTCGCAGAGCACAGAGGTGTCGATGAAGGTGACCCGGCTCACGCTCGGGGCCCCAGGATCTCCTCGATCGTCCGCACCGGGTCCTCCGCGTCCTCCTGGGAGCGGAGGGCATCGGCCTCGGCCGCCCGGCCGAGCCCACCCATGGCGGCGATCCGCCAGTAGTTGGGGAGGTCCACCAGGCGGGCGAGCGTGCTCCGCCCTTCAGCGTCTCGCTGGCACACCACGACGTTGCGATGCTCGTCGCCGGTCAGCGCATCGAGCAGAGCGGGACTGTGGGCGGTAGCCAGGGCGCGCACCCGGCGACGCTTCACCTCGTCGCGGATCAGCCCGACCAGCATCGACGCCTGCGACGCGTGCAGGCCGTTCTCCAGCTCCTCGATGACCACCGTCGTCTGGCCCAGGGCGTCCTCGGAGGCCAGGGGCTCGGGCATGGTGTCGACGGTCGGAGCCTGCATGATGGCGACCAGGATGGCCAGGAACCGCAGCGTGCCGTCGCTCATGACCCGGGCCGGCACCGGGTACTCGTGTCGTCGGAACCGTTCCACCAGGGTGAGCATCACGTCGTCGAGGTCCGACGCGCTAGTGGTGACGTCGGCCACCTCCTGCTCGTTGAGACGGGTCAAGGCCTCGCGCAGCCGGTCGCGAGTGTCGGGCCGTTCGAGAAGGGACGCGACGGCCGCCGACAGGTTCCTGCCGTCGCGACGCAGGAGCAGGTCGCGCCGGGGCACGTACTGGCGCATCTCGTGGGGGACGGGGTCGAGGACGAACACGGCGCGAAGAGCGGCCAGCGCCTGTGCGGCCGCCAGGTGGACCCGCTGGCCTGCGGTCGTCGCCGGGATGCGCGACAGCGCCTGGGTGGCGAGGAGGCGGCTGGCCCGGAACGGCAGCGGTGACTGGCCCCCGTCCCAGCGGGCGGCGATGTCGCCCGAGCCCGCCCTGGGTGCCTCGGTCACCAACAACTCGTGGTCGTCGACGGCCAGGCGCTCCCAGATCAGCTGCACGTCGGGCTCGGTCTGCACGGTCACGTCGAGGTGCACGACGTCGTCGCCGGTGCGAACGCCGCACCCGAGGGTGAAGACCGACTCTCCGAACGGGGCACACCCGGCCGCCCCGCCCCGAACGTCCTCACGGCTGCCGTCGAGGGCTTCGCGGATGTCCTCGCCGTGAGCCAGACGGGCGAGGGTCCACAGCCCGTCGAGGGCGTTGGACTTGCCGCTGCCGTTGCGCCCGACCACGAGGGTGAGATCTTCCAGGGGCAGCACGGCGTCGCTGAAACTCTTGAAAGCGGTGAGGCGCACCTCCTCGACGACCGACGGGTTCACTGGGCTCAGCCGCCCGTCGGCTCGAACTGGCCCTGGCGCTCGGTGCGCTCGGCCAGGCGGGTGATCTCGGGCCACGACGTGACGAGGGCGTCGTAGTCGAGGGCGTCCTTGGGACGGCTCTTCACCGCGGCCAGGGAGAGCCAGTAGGCCAGGTTGCGGGCCTCGTCGGCCCAGCGCTGGGCCTGGGCCAGCAGCTCGGCCGCCGCCTGCTCGCCGCCGGAGGTGAGCCGCTTCACCAGGTGGTGGGTGACCTCCCAGACCGTCGAGTCCTCGCCGGGCGCCCAGGCCATGGGAAGGTCGTCGCGGGAACGCAGGTGAACCTTGCTCGCTCGAGAGCGCACCAGGCCCCGGTGCTCGAGCCCTTCGAGCGACGTGTTGGTGGTCTTGAACAGCTTCTCGGCGTCGTCGAAGCGGCCGTCGTCGAAGCCGTGGTCGCGGTACCAGAGCATGGCCCAGCGGGTCCACCGGTCGACGTCACCGGCGAACTCGTCGAGCACCTCGCCCTGGACCTGCCCGATGAGCCCCAGTGCCGAGCGGACGGTCATGGCCTGCCCGGTGGGCTCCACCACTTTGCTGTAGCGGGAGAAGATGGCCATGCCCGGGCCGATGGTGGCCTGGCCCAGGTCGATCGAAGAGATGGCGCCCTCCTGGAGCTTGCGGATGGCCCGGGGCAGGTCGGCCCGGAGGGCGCCGATGAACCACTGCCGGTCGACCGGCTTCGCCGCCTGGAGCTGCGGCCGGCACACGAGGACGACGTAGGAGGCCAGAGCGTTGGTGCCCAGCCCGATCTGGCGGCTTGACCCCGTGGCATGGATCGGCCACGTGCCGACGATGCGCAACCCGGCGTCGAGGATCGCCGACAGCATGGCGTCCCAAGCAGTGGAGCTCGTGCCGCCGTTCTCCGACTCCTCTTGGCGGTGGGCGTAGACGACCAGCAAAGGAAGATCGGGAGCGGACACTGCGGCCAGGCGGTGAAACGTCTCAGTGAAACCTTCGATGAAGTAGGTGGTGGCCCTCTGCCGGTCTCCGCCGTGGCGGTAGGGCGCGGCGATGAGCTCGGCTGCTTTTGGGGTGGCGACAGTGGCGAACAGGTCGGGATGCACCCCGGCGAGCACCCGCCGCAGCCAGACGTAGAAGTAGTCGGAAAGGTCGGCATAGCCGATAT
>JBPCJQ010000025.1:0-13717 GCA_051005135.1 Acidimicrobiales bacterium | reverse complement strand
CCCTTTTTGGGTGGGGTTTGACCTAGCAGGGGGGGGGCAAACCCGGACCAGAACGGCGGGGGGTTGTCGCCGGCGCGCCGGTACCATCGAGGGCGTGCCTCCCTTCAAGGTGGTCAGCTCGTTCGAGCCGGCTGGTGACCAGCCCCGGGCGGTCGAAGCGCTGGCGCGGGGCGTGGAGCGGGGCGACCGGTTCCAGACCCTGCTTGGCATCACCGGCAGCGGCAAGAGCGCCACCATCGCCTGGACCATCGAGAAGGTCCAGCGGCCCACCCTGGTCATCGCGCCCAACAAATCCCTGGCTGCCCAGTTGGCCAACGAGTTTCGGGAGTTCTTCCCCGACAACAGGGTCGAGTACTTCGTCTCCTACTACGACTACTACCAGCCCGAGGCCTACATCCCGTCGTCGGACACCTACATCGAAAAGGACAGCTCGATCAACGACGAGATCGACCGGCTGCGCCACTCCACCACCTCAGCCCTGCTCGCGAGAAGGGACGTGATCGTGGTGGCCTCGGTCTCGTGCATCTACGGCCTCGGCTCCCCCGAGCAGTACGCCAAGCAGGTGCTCTACCTGCGTCCCGGCCAGCAGGCCGACCAGCGGGCCATCATCGGCCGCCTGGTCGACATGCAGTACGAGCGCAACGACCTCAACTTCGTCCGTGGCAAGTTCCGGGTGAGGGGAGACACCATCGAGGT
Source organism: Acidimicrobiales bacterium (assembly GCA_051005135.1). Classification (GTDB taxonomy): domain Bacteria; phylum Actinomycetota; class Acidimicrobiia; order Acidimicrobiales; family AC-14; genus DATAQC01. The sequence continues at coordinate 13,021 of JBPCJQ010000025.1, read as the reverse complement.
CTTCCCCGCCTACGACGAGATGGGCGTGCGCATCGAGCTGTTCGGCGACGAGGTCGAGCGCATCAGCCGGGTCGACCCCCTCACCGGCGAGCACCTCGGCGTCATCGACGAGCTGGAGGTGTTCCCCGCCACCCACTACGTGGCCGGCGAGGAGAACATGAAGCGGGCCATCGCCGGCATCGAGGACGAGCTTCGCCAGCGACTCGGTTGGTTCGAGAAGGAGGGCAAGCTGCTGGAGGCCCAACGCCTGCGCATGCGCACCCAGTACGACCTGGAGATGATGCAAGAGGTCGGCTTCTGCTCGGGCATCGAGAACTACTCCCGCCACATCGACGGCCGCGGGCCAGGCGAGCCCCCTCATTCGCTGCTGAGCTTCTTCCCAGAGGACTACCTCACCGTCATCGACGAGTCCCACGTCACCGTGCCCCAGCTGCACGGCCAGTACGAGGGCGACCGCTCCCGGAAGGAGACCCTCGTCGACCACGGGTTTCGCCTCCCCTCGGCCGCCGACAACCGGCCGCTGCGCTTCGACGAGTGGTACGGGCGGGTGGGCCAGTGCGTCTTCCTCTCGGCCACGCCCGCGGACTACGAGGTGGCCCAGTCCACCCAGGTGGTGGAGCAGATCGTGCGCCCCACCGGCCTGGTCGACCCCGAGGTCGTCGTGAAGCCCACCAAGGGCCAGATCGACGACCTCATGGCCCAGATCACCGACCGGGTGGAAAGAGGCGACAGGGTGCTGGTGACCACCCTCACCAAGAAGATGGCCGAGGACCTCACCGACTACCTGTTGGAGCTGGGCGTGCGGGTGCGATACCTGCACAGCGAGGTCGACACCATTCAGCGCATCGAGATCCTTCGCGACCTTCGCCTGGGCGAGTTCGACGTGCTGGTGGGCATCAACCTGCTGCGGGAGGGGCTCGACCTGCCCGAGGTGTCGTTCGTGGCCATCCTCGATGCCGACAAGGAGGGCTTCCTGCGCTCGGAGACATCGCTCATCCAAACCATGGGGCGCGCCGCGCGCAATGTCGACGGCCAGGTGGTCATGTACGCCGACAAGGTGACCGACTCGATGCAGCGGGCCATCTCCGAGACGACCCGGCGGCGGGGAGTGCAGGAGGCCTACAACGCCGAGCACGGCATCGATCCCCAGACCATCCGCAAGGCCGTCACCGACATCCTCGCCACCCTCCGTCCCGAAGGTGACGGCAAGGCGCCGGCGCCGGGGCGCGATCGCCGGTCGCGCAAGCGTGACAAGGCCCGCAGCGACTTCGCCGAGCTGCCCCACGACGAGCTGGAGCGCCTGATCCGCACGCTGGAGGAGGAGATGCACACCGCGGCCGCCGACCTCCGCTTCGAGTACGCCGCCCGCCTGCGCGACGAGATCGGTGACCTGAAACGGGAGCTCCGACAGGTCGGCTGAGCGGTACCCTCAGAGGGTGTCCGACAAGCTTGTGATTCGCGGGGCCCGGGAGCACAACCTGCGCAACATCTCCCTCGTGCTGCCGCGCGACCGCCTCATTGTGTTCACCGGCCTGTCGGGTTCGGGGAAGTCGTCGCTCGCCTTCGACACCATCTACGCGGAGGGCCAGCGCCGCTACGTGGAGTCCCTCTCCTCCTACGCCCGCCAGTTCCTGGGCCAGATGGACAAGCCCGACGTCGACTTCATCGAGGGCCTTTCGCCGGCCATCTCCATCGACCAGAAGTCGGCCTCCAAGAACCCCCGGTCGACGGTGGGCACGATCACCGAGATCTACGACTACCTGCGGCTTCTCTATGCCCGCATCGGGGTACCCCATTGTCCGACGTGCGGGGCCGTCGTCACCCGCCAGACGCCCCAGCAGATCGTCGACCGCGTGCTCGAGCTCCCTGAGGGCACCCGGTTCCAGGTGCTGGCGCCGGTGGTGCGGGGCCGCAAGGGCGAGTACGAGGGCCTGCTGGCCGAGCTGGCCGGCCAGGGGTTCGCCCGGGCCAGGGTTGACGGGGTGCTGCGCGAGCTCGCCCAACCGGCCGGCGGGGAGCCCGCCGAGACGCTGGCCCGCTACGAGAACCACACCATCGAGGTGGTCGTCGACCGGCTGGTGCGCCGCGACGGCATCGAGCGTCGCCTCACCGACTCGATGGAGACGGCGCTGCGTCTGGCCGATGGCGTGGCCGAGGTGGAGATCGTTCCCGGCAAGGACGAGGACGGTGAGACCCGCACGCTCACCTTCAGCCAGCACCTGGCGTGCCCCAACGACGGCACCAGCTTCGACGAGCTAGCCCCCCGAAACTTCTCTTTCAACTCGCCCTACGGGGCCTGTCCTCACTGTGACGGTCTGGGCACGCGCTTCGAGGTCGACCCCGAGCTGGTCGTTCCCAACCCCGACCTCACCCTCGACGAGGGAGCCGTCGCCCCCTGGGCGGGCGCCCGGGGAGAGTACTTCCACCGGGTACTGGCCGCGGTGGCCGACGCCTACGGCTTCCGGGGCACCACGCCGTGGCGGAAGCTGAAGAAGTCCGAGCACAAGGTGCTTCTCTACGGCTCCGGCACCCGCCAGATTCACGTGCAGTACCGCAACCGGTACGGACGCACCCGTTCTTACAACACGCAGTACGAGGGGGCTATCCCTTACCTGCAGCGCCGGCACTCCGAGGCCGAGTCCGACTACATGCGCGACCAGATCGAGGGCTATATGCGCCAGGTCGCCTGCCCCCACTGCGGGGGCGCCCGGCTCAAGCTCGAGTCGCTGGCCGTCACCGTGAGCGGCCGCAACATTTTCGAGCTCTGCAACCTGTCGATCGCCAGGGCGGCCGAGGCCCTGGCCACCCTCGAGCTGTCCGAGCGAGATCGCATGATCGCCGAACGGGTGGTGCGCGAGGTCAACGCCCGCATGCAGTTCCTCCTCGACGTGGGGCTCGACTATCTCAGCCTCAACCGCTCGGCCGGCACCCTGGCGGGCGGGGAAGCCCAACGCATCCGCCTGGCCAGCCAGATCGGCAGCGGCCTGGTGGGCGTGCTGTACGTGCTCGACGAGCCCTCCATCGGCTTGCACCAGCGCGACAACCGCAAGCTGGTGGAGACGCTCGTCCGCCTGCGTGATCTGGGCAACACCGTGATCGTCGTGGAGCACGACGAGGACACCATCCGGGTGGCCGACCACGTGGTCGACATCGGCCCCGGCGCCGGCGAGCACGGCGGCCAGGTCGTGGTGTCGGGCACCGTGGCCGACCTGGAGGCCGAGGAAGGATCACTGACGGGCCAGTACCTCACCGGCAGTCGGAACATCCCCGTGCCCGCCATGCGGCGCGAGCCCGGTGACGGATGGCTGGTGGTGCGGGGAGCGAGGGAGCACAACCTGAAGTCGATCGACGTGGAGCTCCCCCTCGGGTGCCTGGTGTGCGTCACCGGCGTGTCGGGCTCGGGCAAGTCCACGCTCGTCAACGACATCTTGTACCGGGCCCTGATGCAACGCATCTACCGGTCGAAGGTGGTTCCCGGGCGCCATCGCACCGTGGAGGGGGTGGAACTGCTCGACAAGGTGATCAACATCGACCAGTCGCCCATCGGGCGCACCCCGCGCTCGAACCCGGCCACCTATACCGGGGTGTTCGACCACGTGCGCCGGCTGTTCAGCCAGACCACCGAGGCCAAGGTGCGGGGATACCTGCCCGGCCGCTTCTCGTTCAATGTCAAGGGCGGGCGATGCGAGGCGTGCGCGGGTGACGGCACCATCAAGATCGAGATGCACTTCCTTCCCGACGTCTACGTGCCCTGCGAGGTGTGCAAGGGCGCCCGCTACAACCGTGACACCCTCGACGTCACCTTCAAGGGCAAGAACATCGCCGAGGTGCTCGACCTGTCGTGCGAGGAGGCGGCTGGGTTCTTCGCCAACCAGCCGCCAATCGCCCGCCACCTGGTGACGCTGGTCGACGTGGGCCTCGGCTACGTGCGCCTGGGCCAGCCCGCCCCCACCCTTTCGGGCGGCGAGGCCCAGCGGGTGAAGCTGGCCAGCGAGCTGTCGAAGCGCTCCACCGGCCACACCATCTACATCCTCGACGAGCCCACCACCGGCCTGCACTTCGAGGATATCCGCAAGCTCCTCCAGGTGCTCAGCCGCCTGGTCGACGCCGGCAACACCGTGCTGGTCATCGAGCACAACCTCGACGTGGTCAAGTCGGCCGACTGGATCGTCGACCTCGGCCCCGAGGGAGGCGAGGGGGGCGGCATGGTGGTTGTGGAGGGCCCACCCGAGGTGGTGTCCAAGACATCCGACAGCTACACGGGCCAGTTCCTCGCCCCGGTGCTGGCCCGGCGCTAGCTGGCTACGCCGCACCTCACGTGATGGCCAGCATGCGCTCCAGTGCCACCCGGGCGTCGACCGCGGTCTGGGGATCGACGGTGATGCGGTTGACGACCGTGCCCTCGACCAGGTTCTCGAGCACCCAGGCCAGATGGGCGGCGTCAATCCGGAACATTGTGGAGCAAGGGCACACGATGGGGTCGAGCGACACCACCGTGAGATCGGGGTGCTCGGCCGCCAGCCTGGAGACAAGGTGGATCTCGGTGCCGACGCCGAGCACCGAGCCGCCAGGAGCGGAATCGACCGCGCCGATGATGGAGTCGGTGGACCCCACGTGGTCGGCGCGCTCCACCACCTCGTGAGCGCACTCGGGGTGCACGATCACCTTCCCCCCCGGATGGGCGGCCCGGAAGGCGTCCACCTGCTCGACGGTGAAGCGCTGGTGCACCGAGCAATGGCCCTTCCACAGCAGCAGCACCGCCTCTTTCACGTCACGCTCCTCGAGGCCGCCGAGGGCGCGTCTCGGGTTCCATACCCGCATATCGGCGGCGCCGTAGCCGAGCTGGAAGCCGGTGTTGCGCCCCAGGTGCTGGTCGGGGAAGAACAAGAGCTTGTCGCCCTGGGACAGCGCCCAGCGCACGACCGCCCCGGCGTTGGACGAGGTGCAGACCGCACCTCCCATACGGCCCACGAACGCCTTGAGGGCGGCAGACGAGTTCATGTAGGTGATGGGCACGATGCGCTTCACGTCGGTGACGGGGGCCAGGTCCTCCCATGCCTCCTCCACCGAGTCGAGGTCGGCCATGTCGGCCATCGAGCAGCCCGCGTTGAGGTCGGGCAGCACGACCTGCTGGTGGTCACCGGTGAGGATGTCGGCCGACTCCGCCATGAAGTGCACGCCGCAGAACACGATGTACTCGGCGACGGAGGCGGCGGCCAGGCGGGAAAGGCCGAAGGAATCGCCCCGAGCGTCGGCCCAGGCCATGACCTCGTTGCGCTGGTAGTGGTGGCCGAGGACGAGCAGCCGGTCGCCGAGCGTGACCTTGGCCGTGGCGATCCATCCTGCGAGCTGTTCCTGGCTGGCCTTGACGTAGCGCTCCGGGAGCGTCGCCTGAATGCGCATTTGAGAACCCCCTGTAGGGCCCCGACGTCGGCCGGCGGAGACAGCCTGGTCGCCTCACGCGGAGATGTCGGCCTCGGAGCTGATAGGTCGCCGGGTACCAGGCCGGCGTGGGACGGAGTCTACGTCGTCAGTCGCCCGTTCGCCCGTCTAGTTCCTCTCTGAGCGCCGCGAGCACGTGGAGGTGGGCCTCGTCCTTGAGCCGGGCGGTGGCCTCCTTCATGCGGATGAGGTCGTCCAGGTCGACGACGTTCACGAGCAGGCCCTCGCCGAGGTCGTAGCTGCTAGCACGGCTCTCCAGGTCCCGGAACCCTCCGGTTCCTGACGGGGTACCAAGGATGTCAAGAGGTCCAACGTCGGTCGAGAAGGTAAACGAATCACCGGCTGCCAGGGTCTTGGCGTCGAGGACGAACGGCAATACCTCGTCGACCTTGGCGACGCGAAGCCTGGCTCCTAGCTGCCGAAGGGCTCCAGCGAGCTTCTCCATGTTCGTTGCGGTGCGCTCATAGCAGATGTCGAGATCCCGGGTGATGATCGGTGCACCGATGATCGTGCTCGCGTAGCCACCGATCATCACGTAACGGACGTCGTGGTCGTTGAGCGTCTTGAGGGCTCCAAGCGGGTCGAAACTCGGCTCGCTCACGACCTGGCCTTGCCGAGTCGACGGGCGGCACCCAGCTGTGCCGCTACTCGGCCGTACTCTGCCGATCCGCGGGCCCTCTCGGCGGGCGAGAGCTCGAGCCATTCGGTGATCAGGCTGCGGTCCACGTCGACCCCTCGCTTGGGAGCCAGTCGTAGCTCGAAGTTGCAGGCGCCGAGAAGCCTGGCCAGGGTGTCGGAACGAGGGACCTGCTGGCCCCGCTCGATTCGGGCGATGGCCGACTGAGGAACCCCCGACCTCTTGGCCAACTCCCGCTGCGACAGACCGGCAGCTCGGCGAGCCTGGTTCACCTGCGATGCTGCGTCCACATGGCAATGATACTGTATTTAGCATCAGGGTACAATAGGGACGATGCTCCAGCGTCCGCCGGCCGGCTCGATTCCCGACGCACCCGGGTCCTACCAGTTCCGCGACCGCGAGGGTCGAGTCATCTACGTGGGCAAGGCCAAGTCGTTGCGCTCCCGGCTGTCCAACTACTTCGCCAACCCGGCGACGCTCCCCCCCCGCACCGCCCAGATGGTGGGGGCGGCGGAGTCGGTGGAATGGATCCAGGTGCGCAACGACGTCGAGGCCCTGATGCTGGAGTACAACCTCATAAAGCAGTACCAGCCGCGGTTCAACATCCGCCTGCGCGACGACAAGAGCTACCCTTTCCTGGCCGTCACCCTGAGCGACGAGTGGCCCCGGGCCATGGTCATGCGAGGCCGCAAGCGCAAGGGCACCCGCTATTTCGGCCCCTACGGCCATGCCTACGCCATCCGGGAGACGCTCGACCTGCTGCTGCGCACCTTTCCCATTCGCACCTGCTCCGACAACAAGCTCGAGCGCCATCACAAGCTGGGGCGTCCCTGCCTGCTGTTCCACATCGAAAAGTGCACGGGGCCGTGCGTGGGCGAGATCGACAAGGCCACCTATGACCGCCTGGTGTGTGACCTCATCGACTTCCTCGACGGCGACACCGCCCCCGTGGTCGACCGCCTCGAGCGCCAGATGCACGAAGCTGCCGACAGCCTCGACTTCGAGCGGGCCGCCCGCCTCCGTGACCGGCTGGCCACGGTGCGCAAGGCGATCGAGAAGCAGGCCATGGTCACCGAGCGACCCGAGGACCTCGACGTGATCGGGATTGCGGGGGACGACCTTGAGGCGGCCGTGCAGGTGTTCTACGTGCGGCGGGGGCGCATGGTGGGCCGCAAGGGCTATGTGGTCGACAAGGTGGACGACGTCACGCCTGCCCAACTCGTCGGCCACGTGATCGAGGGCCTCTACGCTGAGGGTGGCGCCGAGTCCGTCCCCCGCGAGGTGCTGGTTCCCGACGACCCCGACGACCCCGACCTCTACAACCGCTGGTTGTCGGAGCTGCGAGGCACCAAGGTGGTCGTGCGGGTGCCCCAGCGCGGCGACAAGCGGGCCTTACAGGCCACCGTCACCCAGAACGCCAAGGAGGAGCTCGTCCGTCACCGGCTCAAGCGGGCCTCCGACCACAACGCTCGGGCCCGGGCCCTAAACGCCCTGCAGGAGGCCCTCGATCTGCCCCAGGCCCCGCTGCGCATCGAGTGCTACGACATGAGCCACATCCAGGGGAGCGACTACGTGGGCTCCATGGTGGTGGTGGAGGACGGCCTGCCCAAGAAGGCCGACTACCGCCGGTTCCGTATCCGCGAGGTCCCTGGCAACGACGACTTCGCGGCAATGCGCGAGGTGCTCACCCGTCGCCTCAAGGCCCTGTTGGCCGAGCGCGACCGTCCCGCTGACGAGCGCCGGCGCCGCTTCGCCTACCAGCCCAACCTGTTGCTCGTCGACGGCGGCAAGGGCCAGCTGAGCGTGGCCACAGAGGTGGTGACCGAGCTGGGTCTGGAGGACGAGATCTCGCTGGCCGCCTTGGCCAAGCGCTTCGAGGAGGTGTTCGTGCCCGGGCTGGCCGACCCCATCCGTATCCCCCGCCAGTCCGAGGCCCTCTACCTGCTCCAGAGGGTGCGCGACGAGGCTCACCGCTTCGCCGTCTCTTACCACCGCCAGCTCCGGGCCAAGCGCATGACCGCCAGCGTGCTCGACGACGTGGCCGGCCTGGGCCCCACCCGCAAGCGCCGCCTCCTGGCCGAGCTGGGTGGCATCCGGGCGGTGAAGGCGGCGTCGGCCGACGACCTCCTGGCACTGAGCTGGTTGCCCGAGACGGTCGCCCGGGCGACCTATGAGGCGTTGCACCTTCCACCGGCCCGGACTGGGTGATGGACCCTGGGGAAGGCTTTTCACCCTCCGTCGTGTGGGAAGCTCACGCCGGCTGGTGGCAGGAGCACTTCACCGACGGTGCCGACTCCGAGTACACCGAGCAGATCATCCCCTTGGCAGCGGAGCACCTGGCGGGCGCGACCGACGTGCTGGACGTCGGCGCCGGAGAGGGCCAGGTCGCCAGGGTGGCGGCAGCGGGCACCGCGGCCCGGCGGGTGGTGGGAGTCGACCCGGTGTGGGCCCAGCTCGACACGGCTCGCTCGCGGGGAGGCAGAGTCGCCTACGCTCGGGCTGAGGCGGGGCGGCTCCCGTTCCCCGAAGGAGCCTTCGACGCCGTCGTCGCCTGTCTGGTCTTCGAGCACATTGCCGACGCCGACCGTGCACTGGCCGAGGTGGGCCGGGTGCTCCGCTCCGGTGGGCGCTTCGCCTTCTTCCTGAACCACCCCCTGCTCCAGGCCCCGGGCTCGGGCTGGATCGACGACCACATCCTCGACGAGCAGTACTGGCGCATCGGCCCCTACCTCACCGAGGACTCGTCACTCGAGGAGGTGGAGAAGGGCATCTTCGTGCCCTTCGTCCATCGCCCCCTGTCCCGCTACGTCAACGCCATGGCCGCGGCCGGCCTGGTGATCCGTCACATGGACGAGCCGGCACCCCCGCCCGGCTTCCTGGCCCGGGCCGCCGAGTACCGCGACGCGGCCACCATCCCCCGCCTGCTCCTCCTGGTGGCCGAGAAATCAGCCTGACGGCCGATGCAGCCGCTGGCCGCTCCAGCGGCCCGGTACGCTCCCGAGGATCGCCTTCTCCTTCGTCGGCGGCTTCGAGTCGACCTACCAGCCGGCCTTCGACGTCGACGTGGCGGAGACCACCGGACACGTCCGACGCTGGCGAGCCGACCTCGACCTGCTGCGCGCCTGCGGAGTGTCCCGAGTGCGCTATCCCGTGCGCTGGCACCGCATCGAGGGTGAGCCCGGAGTCTTCGACTGGTCCGCCACCGACGAGGTGCTTGGCTACATGGGCGACATCGGCCTGGCGCCCATCGTCGACCTGGTCCACCACACCAGCTACCCGCGGTGGCTGCGCCGGGGCTTCGCCGACAGCCGCTTCCCCGACGCCTACCTCCGCTACACCGAGGCCTTCGCCCGGCGCTACCCGTGGGTTGAGGAGTACACGCTGTTCAACGAGCCGTTCAGCACGTTCCTGCTGTGCGGGCAGGAGGGAGTCTGGCCACCGCACCTGCGCGGCCTGAAAGGCTTCCTGACCTTGACCGCCAACGTCTTCCCCTCGGTGGCCGAGGCCAGCCGGCGCTACCACGATCTGCTGCCCGCCGCCCGTCACGTCTACGTCGACACCTGCGAGGGCCACGGTGCGGCGACCGACGAGGCCGAGCCCCATGCCGCCTACGCCAACGACCGCCGCTTCTTCCTGGCCGACCTCTTCCTCGGCCGCCCCATGGCGGAGGACCGGCCGTTCGTGGCCGCGGTCATCGCCGCGGGCGGGGCCAGGCTGCTCGACTTCGAGCCCGGTCGCATCGACGTGCTGGGACTCGACTACTACGCCCACAGCCAGTGGCAATGGCTCGACGCCGCCGGGCGCGGACGGGCGCCGTCACCACGTCCCGGCTCCCTTTCGGGCCTGGTCCACGAGTACTGGTCTCGCTACGGGCTGCCCTGCGCGCTGACCGAGACCAACATCCGCGGCTACGCCTCCGACCGGGCCAGCTGGCTCAAGTACACGCTCGAGCAGTGCGAGACGGCCAGGGACGCCGGTGTCGACATCGAGGGCTACTGCTGGTTCCCGTTCGTCGACTCCTGTGACTGGGACTCCCTGCTCCGCCTCGCTGACGGCCACGTCGACCCCGTCGGCGTGTTCTGGCTCGACGAGGCACTCGACCGCAGGCCGTCGTCGATGTCGGCTTCCTACGCCCGGGCCGCCCACGGTGCGTCGGCTCGTGACCTGCCCGCCTACCGGTTCCAACCTCCGGTATCGGACTGGTTGCGGGGCTGGTTGCCCCAGATGTCGCACTGGCCCTGGCAGGACCCCCCGCCCGCGGAGATCTCGCCCGTCGGGCGATGACGCCCTGATGGAGCGCCGCCGGGATCCCACCACCGGCGAGTGGCGGCTGTTCGCCAGCCATCGCCAGGACCGCACCTTCCTGCCGCCGGAGGAACACTGTCCTCTGTGCCCGACGATCCCGGGGCGCCTACCCACGGAGGTCCCCCTCGCCCAGTTCGACATCGCGGTGTTCGAGAACCGCTTCCCGTCGCTGATAGCCGAACCTCCGGCGCCCGACGTCGCCAGCTCACCCCTCTACCAGGTGGAGCCGTCGTACGGCGCCAACGAGGTGGTCGTCTACTCCGACGACCACCATCTCCAGGTTCCCGACATGGATCTGGGCAAGATGGCCAGGATCGTCGACGTGTGGGCCGAGCGCTACGCCGCCCTGGGGGGCCGCGACAGCGTCGACTACGTGCTCATCTTCGAGAACCGGGGCGAAGCCGTGGGCGTCACCCTGCACCACCCCCACGGTCAGGTGTACGCCTACCCGGACATCCCTGCCCGGCCCCGGCTCGAGTTGGACACGGCCGCCGCCCACCTGGAGGCCACTGGGACCTGCGTCTTCTGTGACGTGGTGGCCCGGGAACGGGCCGACGGCGTCCGCATGGTCGCCCAGAACGCCGGCTTCGTGGCCTTCGTGCCCTTCGCCGCTCGTTACCCATACGAAGTCCACGTCATGGCTCGTCGCCACACCGCCAGCCTGCTCGACCTCACCGCCCGCGATTGCCAGGCCCTCGCCGGCCTGTTCCAGCTGGTGGTGGGCGCCTACGATCGGCTCTTCGGGTTCCGGCTTCCCTACGTGATGGCCATGCACCAGGCCCCCACCGACGGCGGCGATTGGCAGGCGGTGAGCCACCTCCACATGGAGCTCATGCCCCCGCACCGCACCGCCACCAAGCTCAAGTATCTGGCCGGCTCCGAGCTGGGCGCCGGTGCCTACCTCAACGACACCCGGCCCGAGGCCACCGCTGCTGCCCTGCGAGCGGCGGCCACTCCGCAGTCGACCAGATGATCGACCGCTGTGGCACGAAGGATGGCTATGTGGCACATTATTGCAATGAATGCCACAGTGGTTCTGGGTCAGCAGGGTCGACTGGTTATCCCGGCCGAAGTCCGAGCCGCCCTGGGCCTCAACCCCGGCGATCGCCTGCACCTGCATCTGAGCGGTCCGCGGCTTGTGCTCGAGCGCTCGCAAGACGCCATCGCGGAGTTGCGGGCACTGGGCACGAAGATCCCCAAGGATCGTTCGCTGGTCGACGAGCTGCTGGCTGAGCGGCGCCTCGCCGCTACGGCTGAGTGACAGTGTTGGATGCTTCTGCCGTGTTGGCCCTGGTTCACGACGAGCCCGGCGCCAGTGTGGTGGCCGCGGAGCTCAGCTCGGCGTCCCTCGGGACTGCAAACCTGGCCGAGGTCATTGGCAAGCTGGTCGACGCTGACCTCGATGTCAGCCGCGTCCGCGAGCTGCTGACCACCGCTGGCGTGACGATCGAGCCTGTGACCGAAGCCGATGCCGAGCTGGCGGGTGCGATGCGATCCCTTACGAGAGGACGCTTGCTGTCTCTGGGCGACCGCTGCTGTCTGGCTCTAGCGGCCCGCAGCACACCGGCGGAGGTTCTGACGGCCGACCGCGCGTGGGCCGACCTCGACCTACCCATCCGCGTCCGCCTGCTTCGGTAGACCTCAGAGGCGGGGGGCTTGACCTTGGAGCTGGCTCCAAGGTTTACAATGAGCGGATGAGCTCGCTGACGGTCTCCAAGGTGGCTGACGAGGCCGCGGTCTCGACCGACGCCGTCCGCTACTACGAGCGGATCGGGCTGCTTGCCGAGCCCGTCCGCAGCCCGTCGGGCTACCGGCTCTACGACGACGATGCCGTCGACCGGGTCCGCTTCATCAAGCGGTCGCAGCGTCTGGGTCTGCGCCTCGACGAGATCGGGGAGTTGCTGGAGATCCGCGACCGCGGTCTCTGCCCCTGCGGCCATACCCGCACCCTGCTCGAGCGCAGGGTCAGCCAGCTCGACGAGGAGATGGCCACCATGGGCCGCCTGCGTTCCGACATTGCCACCATGCTCGACGAGCTCCCCACACCGGCGAACGACAGTTGGCAGTGCAGCCCTGCACATCTGCAGATCGGCTGCGCCCGCCCCACACCGAGAAAGGAGGGACGACCATGAGTGACGACACTTGCAGCTGTGGCTGCGGCAGCGCCCCCGCCACAGAGTCCGAGCAGCCGTGCACCTGCGGCTGCGGTAGCAAGGCCGAGGAGTCGCCCAAGAGCGACTGAGGGGTTACCTGATCGGGCAGGGTGGCTTTGCCCACCCTGCCCCCCCCTACGACCGGATCAGGCGTTCGATGGCCCGTACCGCCTCGGTGACCATCTCGTCGCTCTCGGTTTCCTCGGCGTTGGACACGCAGTGGCGCACGTGCTCGTCGAGCAGGCCCACTGCCACAGATTGCAGGGCCCTGGTGACGGCGCTGACCTGGGTCAGGATGTCGATGCAGTAGACGTCCTCGTCGATCATGCGCTGCAGGCCGCGCACCTGGCCCTCGATGCGCCGCAGGCGCTGGCCGTACTCGTCCTTCTTCATCGTATAGCCGCGCATCTTCGCACCTCCGGCCTCAATGATACCGGTACCGGGTACCGCCTGTCTGGGGGTCGTCGGGGGGTCGTCGGGGGGC
>JBPCJQ010000024.1:0-27645 GCA_051005135.1 Acidimicrobiales bacterium | reverse complement strand
ATCCAGTACTACACCCAGCGCGAGGACTCCCTCACCCCCGAGGTCATGCGGGAGATCGAGCGCCGGGTGATGCTCTCGATCATCGACCAGCGCTGGCGCGAGCACCTCTACGAGATGGACTACCTCCAGGAGGGCATCAACCTCCGGGCCATGGGCCAGCGCGACCCCCTCACCGAGTGGCAGCGCGAGGGCTTCGACATGTTCGGCCAGATGATCTCGGCCATCTCCGACGACTTCATCCGCTACGTCATGCACCTCGACGTCGTGGTCGAGAACGCGCCCCAGCCCGAGCTGCGCAACGTGCAGTACTCGGCCCCCGAGGACCCCTCCGGAGAGGCCTCGGGCATACAGATCGCCGCTGCCCGCCAGGGCGCCCAGGGCGACGAGGAGCCCGCTGCGGCTGTCGAGGAGGCGACGCAGGCACCGGTGGTGAAGTCCGAGCACGAGAAGCTGGGCCGGAACCAGCCGTGCTGGTGTGGGAGCGGCAAGAAGTTCAAGGTCTGTCACGGGAAATGAGGAGTTTTGGCTGCAGTTGCCCGCCAATGGGCGGGTAACTGCAGCCAGATCGATGGGATGGGCTGATGCGCGACCTGACTGCTGATCTGGCCGAGCTGCGGCGGCGCCTCTCGGAGTCCTGCAAGGACCTCGGCCTCGACGCCAAGCGGGCGCGCCTCGGCGAGCTCGAGAAGCAGGCATCGGACCCGTCGTTGTGGGACGACCAGGACCAGGCCCGGAAGGTGACGTCGGAGCTGGCCCTGGTGAAGGACGACATCGACCTGCTGGAAGGGCTGGAGCGGCGGCTGTCCGACGTGGAGGTGCTCTTCGAGCTGGGCCGGGAGGAGGCCGACGACTCGGTCGAGGCCGAGGTGGAGGCCGGCCTCGCCGCCCTCACGAAGGAGTTCGACGCCCTCGGGCGGCTGTCGCGGTACTCGGGCGAGCACGACGAGCGCGACGCGGTGTGCGAGGTCCACTCGGGCGCCGGTGGCACCGACGCCCAGGACTGGGCCGAGATGCTGCTGCGCATGTACCTGCGCTGGGCCGAGCGCCGGGGCTACGACGTCGAGCTCGACGAGGTGTCGGCGGGCACCGAGGCCGGCATCACCACCGCCACCTTCATCGTGCGGGGACGCTACGCCTACGGCCTGCTTTCGGCCGAGAAGGGTGTGCACCGCCTGGTTCGCATCTCGCCGTTCGACGCCCAGTCGCGCCGCCACACCGCCTTCGCCTCCTTCGATGCCGTGCCCTTCCTCGCCGACGTCAGCGACGAGGTCGACATCGACGAGAAGGACCTGCGCATCGACACCTACCGCTCGTCGGGGGCAGGGGGCCAGCACGTCAACGTCACCGACTCGGCGGTTCGAATCACCCACCTGCCCACCGGCATCGTGGTGTCGTGCCAGAACCAGCGCAGCCAGCACCAGAACAAGGCGGTGGCCATGCAGATCCTTGGGGCCAAGCTGGCTGAGCGGGCCCGCCAGGAGCGGCGGGCCGAGCTCGAGGCCCATTCCGGTGAGCAGCGCGACGTGGCATGGGGCAGCCAGATCCGCTCCTATGTCCTCGCGCCCTACCAGCTGGTGAAGGACCTGCGCACCGAGCACGAGACCGGCAACGTCAATGCCGTCCTCGACGGCGACCTCGACGACTTCATGGAGTCGTGGCTGCGCTGGCGCCGCCGCAACACCGGGCGGTAGTCGGCCTTGGCCCTGTTCGAGCCGGTCCTTGCCGCTCTGGAGACCGCTGGGGTACGGGCTGTCGTCGTAGGGGGAGTGGCTACGGTGCTGCACGGTCATCCCCGGCTCACCGTTGACCTCGACCTGGCGATCGACCTGAGCGCCGATCAGCCGTCCAAGGCCGTACGTGCCCTCACCCAGCTCGGGCTGGCTCCAGTGCTGCCCGTCGACGCCATGGATTTCGCCGACCCGGCGGTGCGCGCCGACTGGGTTGCCACGCGCAACCTCACTGTCTTCTCGCTCTACGATCCGGCCGATCCTCTGAGACGGGTCGATGTGTTCGCCGAGGAACCCGTCCCCTTTGAAGGCTTGTGGGAACGGGCCGTGGATGTAACGTTGGCAGGGGTGGTGGCCCGTGTCGCCTCGATCGAGGACCTGATCATCATGAAGCGGCTGGCCGGGCGCCCCAAGGACTTGGCCGACATCGAGGCACTGGAGACGATCAAGGGGCGGACCGCCGGTGAGTGAGACCGCGAGCGCCAGTGACGCTTCGGACTGGGACGGCGGATGGGAGTCCCACCGTGATGCCGAGGAGCAGGCCTGTCTGGCGGCCACTCCTGCGCAGCGGCTGGCGTGGCTGGAGGAGGCGATCGCCTTCGCCGCCGCTGCCGACCAGCAGCCCGGTGAGGCCCAGTTGTAGCCCGTGGTTGCCCGGGCCCGCCGGAGGCGGGTAACCTGGGCCGTCGGCCGTTCACCAGGACTCGGGCCGGCACCCCCCCCATGATCCGGATTGAGAACGTCACCAAGACGTACAAGGGCGGTGTAACCGCGCTGCGCGGTGTCTCCCTCGACATTGCCAAGCAGGAGTTCGTGTTCTTGGTGGGGCCCACCGGTTCGGGGAAGTCCACCCTGATCCGCCTCCTCATCAAGGAGGACAAGCCCGACGGCGGGCGCATCTGGGTGGCCGGCAAGGACATCGGCCAGCTCAGCTCATGGAAGGTACCGCTCCTGCGCCGCAACATCGGATGCGTCTTCCAGGACTTCAAGCTGCTGCCCAACAAGACCGCTTACGAGAACGTGGCGTTTGCCCTCGAGGTGATCGGCCGGCCCGTCCACGTCATCCGGGCCCAGGTGCCCCAGGTGCTCGACCTGGTCGGCCTGTCCAAGAAGCACGACAATCTGCCCCACGAGCTGTCCGGTGGGGAGCAACAGCGAGTGTCGATCGCCCGGGCGTTCGTGAACCGGCCCCTCATCGTCCTGGCCGACGAGCCCACCGGAAACCTCGACCCTTCGACGTCGGTGGGCATCATGCGCCTGCTCGACCGCATCAACCGCACGGGGACCACCGTGGTCATGGCCACCCACGACCACAACATCGTCGACACCATGCGCAGGCGGGTCGTCGAGCTCGACCGGGGCTCTTTGGTGCGAGACCAGGCCCGCGGCGTGTACGGGGCGTTCACCTAGGCATGCGGCTGGGGAACTGGAAGGCTGGCGCGCCATGGCGATGAAGGTCGACTACGTCGCCAAGGAGACTGTCTCCAACCTGAGGCGCAACCTTTCCATGGCATCAGCCGCGCTGATAACCGTGGCCGTGTCGTTGACGCTGGCGGGGGGAGCCCTGCTCGTGAAACGTGGCGTCGATCGGGCCACCATCCAGTGGCGGGGCAACGTCGAGCTGTCGGTGTTCATGAAGCCCGACGCGGCCGCCCCCGAGTCCGACGCCATCGACCGCCAGCTGCGGGCCATGCCCGAGGTGAAGAAGTTCCACTACGTCTCCAAGCCCGAGGCGTTCATCGAGTTCAAGAAGATCTTCGCCAACGAGCCTGACGTGCGCGACGCCATAACCGTCGACCAGATACCCCCCTCCTACCGGGTGGTGCCCCGCCAGGCCGAGCAGACCAACCTCATCGGTGACCGGTTCAACAACACCGCTGGAGTCCTTCGCGTGAGCTATGCCAAAGACGAGGTGGCGGCGCTGGTGTCGATCACCAAGTTCCTCCAGATCATGCTGTGGACGGTGGCGGTGGTGCTTCTGGGCGCGGCCTGCCTGCTAATCCTCAACACCATCCGAATGGCCATCTTCGCCCGCCGCCGGGAGGTAGCGGTGATGAAGCTGGTGGGCGCCACCAACTGGTTCATCCGGGTGCCGTTCATGCTCGAGGGCATGGTGCAGGGGGTGATCGGAGCGGTCACCGCCTTCTCCCTGGTCTGGATCCTGCGCAACTTCTTCCAGCGCTGGATCCAGGGCTCGCACAGCGATGTGCAGCTCTTCAAGCAGTTCCTGGTCACCGGAAGCGACGTGATGGGCACCGGCCTGCTTCTTGTGGTCGTGGGCATGGTCGTGGGAACAGTGGGATCCGCCGTAGCCGTGAGCCGCTTCCTCGACGTGTAGCCCGCCCCAGCGAGCAGGCGCCAGCAATACGGCCGGCGGCGGGGCAGGGGCCCCTCCCGGGGCGCCGAAGGCGCCAGCAATATCCCCCGCCCTTCCATGTTGTGGCTCTTGTTGTTAGCGTTGCTGCAGTGAGGCGTCTGCGGCTTGTGGCGGCGGTCCTCGCCGCGGCCGTCGGCCTCGGTGTGGGTGGCCCGGGCACCGGGATGGTGGCGGCCGTCGCCCAGACGACCAGCACCGCGCCGCTGGGCGATCAGATCCGATCGGCCCGCCAGGCCGCCTCCGACGCCTCGGCCGACGAGGCCCGCCTGCTCTCCCAGATCGACGCGTCCGAGGGCGCCAAGCGCGACCTCGACGCCTTGGTGGCCAGCCTCGACAGCCAGGTCGCCGCTTCCCAACAAGCCGTTGACGCCGCCCAAGCACGCCTCGCGGCGCAGATGGTCACCGAGCAATCGCTCGAGGCTCGTCTGTCGTGGGTGGCGGGCGCCCTCGGTACGGCCCGGGCTGAGCTGGCCCGCCAGGCGATCGCCGCCTACACCGGCCAGACCGAGGCCACCCAGTTCCTCGACGCCGCCCTGCGCTCCCGTGACATGGGCGAGCTGGTGGCCAAACGTGGCTACATCAAGGCCGTCGCCGGCTCTCAGCGAGAGACGGTGGTTACCACCGAGCGCCTGCGCAACCAGGTAAGGGACGTACGCGACCAGGCGACGATGGTCCGGCGCGCCGCCCAGGCCTCACGCGACACCGTTGCCGGCGCCCAGGCCCGCCTCCAGTCCGAACGCGACGCCCAGGCATCGGCTTCAGCGGCGTTGGCCAACCAGATCGCCTCGGGCAACGCCCTACGAGACCAGGCGCTGGCCCGCAAGGTCGAGTTCGAGGCCAAGGCCAACGCCCTCCAGGCCCAGTCCGACGCCATTGCCGCCAGCCTGCGCGCTCGGGCGGCGGCCGCGGCACCTGCCCCAGCGGGGCAGTCGAAGGCCAAGCCCGCGGCCCGGGCGGCAGGCGGGGCAGGGGTGGCCGCCCCGCGGGGCGGGAAGCTGGCCATGCCCGTGCCCGGTGCCACCGTCACCTCTCCTTTCGGGTACCGCGTGCACCCGGTCTTCGGCACCGTGAGGCTGCATACCGGGGTCGACCTGGCCATCTCCGAGGGGACACCCATCCACGCTGCCGAGGCGGGCACGGTGGTGTCGGCGGGATGGATGGGAGGCTACGGCCTGGCCACCGTCATCGACCACGGCAACGGTCTGGCCACTCTTTACGCTCACCAGAGCTCGATCGGCGTGTCGGTTGGCCAGCAGGTGTCGCGAGGCCAGGTGATCGGCGCGGTGGGCTGTACCGGCGACTGCACCGGTCCTCACCTGCACTTCGAGGTGCGGGTCGACGGCACCCCCGTCGACCCCATGCCCTACTTGTAGTCGCCTTCGGCTCGTCACCTCACCCAGGTGCGCAGCAGCTCCTCACCGCGCTGGGCCCATTCCTCGGCGGTGATGGCGTAGCGGACGTGGTCCTCCCACACGCCGTTGATGGCCAGGTAGCGGATGGCTACGCCCTCGTCGCGCAAGCCGAGCTTCTCGACTACGCGGCGGCTGGGTTGGTTGCGGGGGATGATGGCCACCTGCAGGCGATGCAGGCCCAGGTCCTCGAAGGCGAAGCGAGCGACGGTGACGAGCGACTCGGGGACATAGCCCTGTCCCGCCCAGGCCTGGTCGACCCAGTAGCCGATGTAGGCGTTCTGGAAGGGTCCGCGCTGGACCCCGGACACGTTGATCTCCCCGGCTAGGTGGCCATCCACGAAGATGCCGAAGCCGTAGCCGGTGCCGAGCTGCCACTCGCGCTGCCGGGCCCCGCAGCGAGCGCCGAAGGCGGCCAGGTCGGTGGTGTCGTCGGGGTTGCCGGACGGCGGCTTCGGCTCCCACTTGAGCAGCCAGTCGGAGTTGCGTCGCCGCACCTCTCGCCACTGGGTGAAGTCGGCGGAGGCCAGGGGGCGCAGCAGCACGCGCCGCCCTTTCAGTTGGTCGGGAAGAGCGCTCACCTCTCCCTGCCCGGACCGGAACGGTCGACCAAGGTGGCAACCATGCCGTCGAGGATGTCGGCTTCGCTCACCAGGCACTCGTCGAAGCCGAAGTAGCGCATGACCGCCACCACGATGGCGGTGCCGGCCACGATCACGTCGACCCGCCCCGGTTCCAGGCCGGGGTTGTGGGCTCGCTGGGCCCGGGGCTCGGTGGCGAGGGCGCGGAAGACGTCTTCGGCGGCATCGCGGCTGAGCTTGAAGTGATGGATGCGCTCACGGTCGTGAGCGGGCAGGCCCAGCTCGACGGCCGCCACCGTGGTCACCGTGCCCGCCAGGCCCACCAGGCAGCGGGCGTCGGCGACCGCGGGCAGCTCACGGGCGACGTCGTCGAGCCAGTCACGGGCCACCGATAGGACCTGGGACAGCTCCTCGGGGGCAGGCGGGTCGTGGTGCAGGTACTTCTCGGTCATGCGCACGCAACCCATGTCGGTAGACACCGCCCCCTCCGGCTGGTCGGTGCCCACCGCGAACTCGGTCGACCCGCCACCGATGTCCACCACCAGGAAGGGGCCGTCGGCGGCGTCCAGCTCCGCGGTGGCGCCCCGGAAGGACAAGGTCGCCTCCTCGGCGCCGGTGAGCAGCTCGGGCCTGGTGCCGACCGCCTCGGCGGCGGCGGCGAAGAAGGTCTCCCGGTTGGTGGCGTCACGCGCCGCCGAGGTAGCCGTCATCCGCACCGCTTCGACGCCGTGGGCGTCCATCACGGCGCGGTACTCCCGAAGTACGGCAATGGTGCGATCCACAGCCTCGTCGGCCAGCGTGGCGGTGGCATCGGTGCCCTGGCCGAGGCGGGTGATTCGCATGAGGCGTTCGAGCGGGACCCCTCGGTTGTCGGCCACCAGCAGCCGGGTGGAGTTGGTGCCGCAGTCGATTGCGGCTACCCTCATGGGTCAGTCTGGTGGCCGAGCTGCCGGTCCACCCAGCGACCCACTGGGTCGTCGCCGCCGGCCAACCACCAGGCATAGTGGGCGTGCAGGCACTTCACGCCCTGGCGCGTGCCGCCGACGCCCCCGGCGGGGCGCGGGCCCCGGTGGCCGGCAGGCAGGTCGGCGTCGCGCTCCGCGGCGTAGCGCGCGTGGGCGCGGTCCAGCTCGCCGGCGTCCACCTCGGCCGCCGCAGCCCTCACCCCACCGGCCGCCTCGATGGTGCTCACCGCCCGGCGCAGTTCCGGGTCGACGAGCCACCAGCGGGTCGGCATGGGCGTGCCGTCTCGCAGCAGAGGCGAGTTGCGGATGACCATGGGCCTGCCGTCGGCGCCCTGCACGGCCACATCGAACTCACCCTCGGGCGGACGACTCAACAAGGCGGCGACGACGGCTCGCTCGGTCGGGCTGGGCCTCATCGTGTGCTCAGTCGGGCCATCATCCGGCGAGCGTAGCGAGGCCCGTCGCCCCTCTCGTCGTGCTTGAAGAAAGCATAGGCGGGGCGCCCGTCAGCGGTGGCCTGGCTCAGACGGTCAGCCCAGTTGTCCAGCTCGGCGCGGCTGTAGCGGCTACGGCGGAGGCGGACGTAGGTGAAAGGCCCCACGACCAGATCCGGGGCAGCACGGCCGTCGGCATCCACCAGCGCCAGGGTCGTCTCGTGAGCCTCCAGGCGGGCGATCACTTCGGATGTGACCCACGCCGGGCCCAGCTCGAAGGCGACCGGAGGGCGGGACACGGTGGGCAAGCCGGCGAGGAGGTGGTCGAGGCGAGTGAGGTCGGGGACCTGGTGGGGGACGGAGAAGAGCACGGGCCCGAGGCGGGAGTCGAGGCCGGCCACCGCGTCGAAGAAGGCCCCGATGCGGTTCTCCACCCCGTCGAGGTCACGCCGGTGGGTGATGCCCAGGTGGGCCTTGGGCGCGAAGTGGAAGTGAGGGGGTACCTGGCCACACCACCTCTCGAGGGCGGCGGGGCTGGGCAAGCGGCGATAGGTGCTGTGGGCCTCGACGGTGGTGAACCGCCTGGCGTAGAACGGCAGCATTCGGGGCGGCGACGTGCCATCGGGGTAGAAATGACCCACCCATTCGGCGTACGACCACCCACTGGTCCCGACCCTGGCCTGGGGCACGGCCGGCGAGCATACGCCGATGGCGCTGAGCCGAGCGCTTGCTCGCTCTTGGCCCCCCTCAGAACAAGTCGGTGACCAGGCCGACCGTGCGGCGCAACAAGGGAAGGTGGCTGGGCTGGTGCACCACGGCGGTCGCGGGTGACGGTGCCCGGGGCGGCAGGGTGACGGGCGGCAGTATGGCGAACGCCTCCTCGCCGGGGCGCACCAGGTTGTAGTGCTGGCGGGCGAGGCGCTCGATCTCGGCATCGGTCTGCAGGAGGCGGCCCTGGTCGTCGAGACGGGAGTTTCGGGACTCCAGATCCTTCACCTGGGCCGCCAGCCGGGCCCGTTCGCGTGTCTGGGCCACCAGCGTGCGAGCCGGGAACACGGCCAGCATCAACACGCCGACCAGGGCCAGCACCGCGACGGCCAGCCATGCCCTCGCCCTCACCGTCCGCCCCCCCCGCCCGTCACCAAGGCTGCTCCACCCCGGTAGGCCGCCGCCTCCCCGAGCTGGCCCTCGATGCGCAGCAGCTGGTTGTACTTGGCGACCCGGTCACTGCGGGCGGGAGCGCCGGCCTTGATCTGCCCGCACCCCACGGCCACCGCCAGGTCGGCGATGGTGGCGTCCTCCGTCTCGCCCGACCGGTGCGACACCACCACTCCCATCCCCGAGCGACTGGCCAGGGCCACCGTGTCGAGCGTCTCGGTGAGGGTACCCACCTGGTTGAACTTAACGAGGATGGCGTTGGTGGC
The DNA here is from genome assembly GCA_051005135.1 of Acidimicrobiales bacterium. Lineage (GTDB taxonomy): Bacteria > Actinomycetota > Acidimicrobiia > Acidimicrobiales > AC-14 > DATAQC01. Next base: position 18,728 of record JBPCJQ010000024.1, on the reverse strand, counting down.
CTTCTCGGCGATCCCCCGCTCCAGCCGAGCAGCGTTGGTCACGAACAAGTCGTCACCCACGATCTGGACCCGGCTCCCCAGGGCGTCGGTGATCGCCACCCATCCTTCCCAGTCGTCCTCGGCCATGGGGTCCTCGATGGACACCAGCGGGTAGCTCGACACCAGGTGGTCGAGGAAGGCCACCATCTCGTCGCGGCCGAGAGTGCGGACCTCGCCGGCCAGCTCGTAGTCCTTCGTCTCGGGGCGCCAGAGCTCGGTCGCGGCCACGTCGAGGGCGATGGCGAGGTCTTCGCCGGGCGTGTAGCCCGCGACTTCGATCGCCTCCACGAGGAAGCGCACACCGTCTTCGTTGGAGCCCAGGTCGGGGGCGAACCCGCCCTCGTCACCGACCCCGGTGGCCAGCCGGCGATCGCGCAGGAGGCTGTTGAGCACGTGGTAGGTCTCGGTGCACCACCGCAGCCCCTCGGAGAAGGAGGCGGCGCCGACGGGCACCAGCATGAACTCCTGGACGTCGATGGTGTTGTAGGCGTGGGCCCCGCCGTTGAGGACGTTGCACATCGGCGTGGGCAGCAGGTGGGCGTTGGCCCCGCCCAGCCATCGGAACAGTGGAAGGTCGAGCTCGTCGGCGGCAGCGCGTGCCACCGCCAGAGAGGTGGCCACCAGGGCGTTGGCTCCCAACCGCCCTTTGTCGTCGGTGCCGTCGAGGTCCACCAGGGTGGCGTCGACGCCCCGCTGGTCGAGGGCGTCCAGGCCCCGAAGGTGGTCGGCGATCTCGCCGTTGACGCTGGCCACCGGGCCCTGCACGCCCTTGCCCCCGAAGCGGGGGCCACCGTCGCGTCGCTCCACCGCCTCGTGGCGGCCCGTCGACGCCCCCGAGGGGGCCAGGGCTCGTCCCCGGGCCTCGGAGTCGAGGGTCACCTCCACCTCGACGGTGGGGTTGCCCCTGGAGTCGAGGACCTCGCAGGCGCGCACCCGTTCGATCGAGCTCATGTGGCTGTCGTTAGCCCTGTTGCTGAAGTGAGCACTGTGGGTAGAGTGTATTCAACAGCCGGCGGCGGTCAAAGGGTGGGGGCCCGATATGGCCGCCCGCCGGTTGCCACAGGCCTGGCTTCTTTGCGCGCTTTCCAACCGCGAGGGTTAGAAATCGCGCAAAGAACGGGTCAGGGGCGGATGTCGACGGGCACGCCGAGGGGCAGGACCCCGGCCATGGCGGTGATGGTCTGGTTGCTCACCCTCAGGCAACCGTGGCTGACGTCGCGGCCCAGGCCCGACGGGTCGTTGGTGCCGTGGATGCCGATGACTCCATCTCCCCCCGCGAAGCTGGAGAGCACGTTGGAAAAGCCAGACAGGCCGTAGGCATAAGGGCCATAGGGGCCGTCGGGGATGAGCCGGCCCGAGGCGTCGGTCGGCTGGATGAGCTCTTTGGTGTAGTAGAGGCCGCCCGGGGTGGGGGTGTCGGTGGTGCCCACGCCCACCGGGCTGCTCAAAAAGACGCCGGTTCCCTGGAACACGGTGAGGCGGTGCGCCCCGAGCTCCACCACGATGCTCCAGTCGTGCTCGCTGAGGCTGACGTCACTGCGGGCTATCCAACCCGTGCTGCTGTTGGGTCGGGTGGGCAGCAACACACGTAGGGCGTCGGTGGTCTGGTCGACGACGACGAAGACAAGGGGGGCCCCCGAGGGTTGCGGGTTGGCGAGCATCCGTGGGGAGTCGCTGAGGTCGGCCGACAGGTGCACTCCCACCGCATCGCCTACGGCCTGGGCGACGACGGTGTGGGGGCTGGTCGTGTGCGGCAGCGGCCCGGCCGTGGCCACGGCATCCGGCTGGGCGGCAACTGGCGGCGGCGGGGCCGGCGCGGTGGTGTTGGTGGTGGCAGAAGGGGAGGGGGAGGCCGGCGCCGGCCCGGGCCCGACGGTGGTCGTGGTGGTGGACGTGACAGTGGCCGAAGAGGCGGTCGCAGCCTGCAGGCCTCCGTCGGAGACCCCCGAGCCACTGATGGCGGGGACCCTGGGGAGGTCGGGGAGATGGGCGATGGCGCCGAGGCCAGGGAGGGCGGCCATGAGAGCGGCGACGGTGGCGACGGCCATCCGGGCCGCGGCCCGGGCAGCCGGCCCGGCGGCCAGGAACGGCGCCACGGCCGATACCGGGGTGAAGGCAAGCGTCTGGAGCGAGGCACGGGCGAAGGTGTCGACGGCAGCAACCGGGGAGGTACCTGTCGGCAGGCGCCTGGGAACGCGGTTGGTCTCCGGGCCGGCCATCTTGTCGGCCTCGCCGGTCGCCCTTGGCGTTCGCGTCGGGCGGGACCATGGGCGGGTCCGACGCCCCCGCTTGTGGCCGCCGGCTTGCAGGCGGCCCACGATGGCAGCCACAAGGGGAACTGGGCCGAGGGCCCGGCGAATGACCATGCCCAGGTCCTCCACCTCGGCCACCCGTTCACGGCAGGCCTGGCAATTGTCGAGGTGGGCTTCGACCCTCCCGCGCGCCCCGGGCGCCAGGGTGCCGGCCAGATAGGCGCCGAGCGCGTCGACGGTGCCCTGGCAGGTCGACGGGACACCGTTGCGGACGTGGGCCTGCAGGTAGCGCTCCCGCAGGCGGGCCCGAGCCCGGACGGCCAGTTGGGACACGTTGTTGGCACTGAGGCCCAGGACGTCGGCGGCCTCCCGGGGGGGCCGCCCTTCCACCTCCGTCAGCCACAGAACCGCCTGCCATCGGGGAGGTAGATCGGCGAAGGCCTCGGCGATGAGAGCGGAGTCCTCGCCGCCTGCCAGCCGATCCGAGGGCCCGGCGTCGGTAGCTGGCCCGTCGTGGTCTCCCATGTCACCCGCCGGGGTCAGGCGATTGGCCCGGCGTCGCTGGTCGATAGCAGCGTTTCGGACGGACATGAGGAGGTAGGGGCGGAACTGCATCTGCGGGGCGCGTCCGGAGGCGATGGCGTCGAACACCCGGGTGAACGCCTCGGCTACGGCGTCGGCGGCATCGTCGGCGTTGGCAGCGACGCCACGGGCGGCGCGCAGAGCGGGTTCCCGGTGGCGCCTGTACAGCTCGGCGAAGGCGCTGGTGTCGCCGGCGGCACCGGCTTCGACCAAGACCTGGTCCGGCCGGCCTGCGTGGCCCGAACGCAGAGGAAGGTCACCAGCCTCCGACTCGACCCGTAGCCGAATTGCTGCCATTACACCTCTGTCCCGGGCCGCGGTGGGAGGTCGCCCTTGGGGCAAGGGTACCGCCATCGGAGGCCGGCCTTCGCTCGCCCTGTCCTGGTATGACCGGGGCCCGAGATGCAGGACTTCGCGAATTCGGGCAGAATCTGTGAGTCGAGGCCAGTCGACCGACAGAAGGAGCGTCGCCCACATGGCTCACCTCACCCGGTTCCTGCTGCAGGACCATGACCGCATCACTCGGGCGTTCGACGCCTACGGCAAGGATCCCAACAACCTGCCCATAGCCCTGACGGTGTGCAGGGAGCTCGAAGCCCACACCACCATCGAGGAGGAGCTCGTCTATCCCATCCTGCGCAACGAGATCGACAGCCGCGAGGCCGACTCGGCTGAGCAGGAGCACGAAGACGCCAAGGAGCTGATCTCCCAGATCGAAGACCTCGAGGCTGGCGATCCCGAGTTACGCGAGATGATGTTCCAGTTGCGCAACATGGTCGTCGACCACATCCATCATGAGGAGTCGACCATCATCCCCAAGCTGCAGGCCCACCTGCTGGCCCGCAACTGGGACCTTGGTCGAGAGGCCTTCCGGATGCGCCAGGACCTCATCGCCGAGCCCGGCCGAGTTCCCGCGGCCGCTCGCTACCTCGCCAACGGCGGCTGGTAGGTAAGCCCCAAGGTGGAGTGCCGGCCACAACGGGTGGTCGGCACGCCATATCCCCATGAGCGGGGTTGGCCCGACGTGGCCGTTCCTGGGATCGGGCGCTCCGATCGCGTTCGCCCACCGCGGGGGAGCGGCCGAGGCGCCCGAGAACACGGTGGCCGCGTTCGAGGCGGCCGTGGCCCTCGGCTTCGACGCCTTGGAGACCGACGTGCGCGTCACCTCCGACGGGGTCCTGGTGACGTTCCACGACGCCGAGCTCGATCGGGCGACCGACCGTAGGGGCGTCGTTGCCGAGCTTCCCTACGCCGACGTCAGCCTGGCCCGCATCGGGGGTGAGCCCATTCCCATGTTCGAGGACGTGCTGGGCAGCTTCCCCTGCATCCGGTTCAACGTCGACGCCAAGGCCGATGCCGCCGTGGGGCCCATGGTGGCAGCGGTGCGCAGGACCGGGTCGCAGGACCGGGTGTGCCTGGGATCGTTCGTCGACAAACGGGTGCGACGCATCCGTAGTCTCACCGACGGGCGGGTGTGCACATGGATGGGCCGGCGGGACATGTTGCGCATGCGTATGGCCAGCGTGGGCGTCCCCACCGGCGCCTTCCGGTCACCGTGCGTGCAGGTGCCCGTGTGCAAAGGCGTGCTGCCGATCGTCGACGGGCGGTTCGTGGACGGCGCTCACCGGCGGGGGGTGGTCGTGCACGTGTGGACGATCGACGACCCCGACCAGATGGGCAGCCTGCTCGACCTGGGCGTGGACGGGATCATGTCCAACCGGCCTTCGGTGCTGAAGGAGGTGTTCGAGGATCGGGGCCTGTGGCCCTGAGCCCCTGGTTGCACCAGAACAGCTCCCAGGCCGCCCAGGCCACGAGCACGACCGCCCACATCGGCCCACCGGCCCACCGCGGACATGTCGTAGGTGAGGTAGAGGCTCAGGGGCCGGCCCCGGGCGCCGACCAGGCCGGCCGCGGCAGCGATGAGACCGAGGGTCAGCGGCGTGAGATCGAAGTTGGCCTTGGCCTGGCCCGCCATGACCGAGTAGACGATGGCTCCGAGCAGGAGCACGACGGCCGAGCCGATGCGGCGACGGTCCCAGAAGGAGCAAGGGGCTGGGCGGTCCATGACGCGAGGCTAAGGTCTGGTATGCGGCCGGGTGACGTCGGGGGCCTCGACCTCGCCGAGCTGGGCGACGTCGTGCTCGAAGACGCCGAGGGCGGCAAGCATCGTCTCGGTGACCTGTGGGCCACGCGCCCGATCGTCTTGGTGTTCCTGCGCCACTTCGGCTGACTGCACTGCCGGCACTACGCGGCGCAGTTGCGCCGCTCCTATGCGGAGATCACCTCGGTCGGCGCCGATGTGGTGGCCATCGGTACCGGCGACGCTTCCTACGCCCGGGACTTCATCGCTGACGAGCACGTGCCCTTCCTGGTCCTCGTGGACGACGACGCACGGGCGGCAGCGGCGGCATCGGTCACCAAGGGGGGGCTGTTGGGAGTGGCGGGCCCGGCCACGTGGCGGACGGTCGTAAAGGCTTGGTCACAGGGCCACCGCCAACACCGCCGCGGCAGGAGGATCGCCCAGCTCGGGGCGACGTTCGTGATCGGCCCTGGCCCCCAGGTCCACTACCAGCACTACGACTCCGATGCCGCCGACCATGCACCCCTCGACGAGGTGGTCAGCGCAGTCGGGGGGCTCGGCCCCCCGACTGCGCCCCGAGTCCCGAACCCCGACGGCAGGCCCTGATTGCTGGCGTCCTGGTCGACCAGGGCCAGATGCTTGCGTCCGGACAAGACGCCGGGGCCTTGGCCCTCGTAGGTCCCCGAGGTCGGGGCGACGTCGGCGTAGTCGCGGCCCACGGCGACGGTGAGGTAGCCGTGGCGGGCTCGCCGGTCGTGGGTGGGGTCGAACGCTGTCGCCACCGCCCGATCGGGCCGCGACGGGTCGGCCACGACGACCTCGACCCAGGCGTGGGAACCGCCCTCCCCCACCAGGTGGCCGGACACGTAGCGGGCGGGCAGGCCGGCCGCCCGGCACAGGGCCAGCATGACGTGGGCGTAGTCCTGGCACACCCCGCGTCCTCCGGCCACGGCCTCCGCCGCGGTGGTGCGCACGGTGGTCACGTCGTAGCCGTAGGTGAGGGCGGCATGCGCCCACGAGCTGGCCCGCTCGGCCAGGCCGATCCCACCACCGGTTGCTGCCAGCTCGAGCGCCACGGCGGCCAGCAAAGGGTCGGCCCTGGTGAGGGGAGTCGCGGCCAGCAGCCGAGAGTCGCCGATGGCGGCGGGTGGGAGGGTGGTCTGGCCGCCCGGCCCGTCGCGCCGCACCAGTGCCCAGGCTTCGAAGTCGATTCGGCCGTTCACCTCGGCGGCAATCACGTCGACGACGTGATTGCCGAAGCAGTCGACGGTGGGCGCAACCAGCGCGGGGCTGCCAGTGACGGTGAGGCGGTGGTCGAGGCGGTGCTGGTTGCCGTGGACGGCCCGGGGCACCACGACCAGGCGGTGGCGCAGGTGCTGCACGGTTGTCGGGTACACATAGGTGAACCGCTGCTTCAGCAAGTAGATGCCGTCCCCGGCTACGGGCCGTTCAGGGCTCATCGCCCACCTCGTCGGCCCAGACCTCCATCACCTTGAGCTCGGCCGCACCCCAGGTGGTGACCATGGCCGCGTCGAGGGCGTCGCGGCCTCTGGCGATCACCACGCGGCCGATTCGCGGCTGGTTGTTGCGCGGGTCGAACGTCCACCACCGCCCGTCGAGCCAGACCTCCAGCCAGGAGCAGAAGTCCATGGGCAGGTCGGGGGGGACGACGGCGATGTCGGGCAGGTAGCCGGCCACGTAGCGGGCGGGCAGGTTGAGGGCCCGGCACAGCGTCACCATGAGCTGGGTCAGGTCCCGGCACACGCCCACCCGCGACCGCCAGACGTCGTGGGCGGTGGTCAGCGGTGTGCTCGCCCCCACCTGGTAGGTGATGTTGTCGTGCACCCAGTCCGACACCGCCTGCACCCGCGCCCAGCCGGGCTCGATCGACCCGAAGAGGCCCCACGCCTCGTCGTGGAGAACGTCGGGCCAGCAGAACCGGCTGGGCAGCAGGTATACGAAGGCCCCGTCGGGCAACTCCTGGATGGGCTCCTGGGTCGCCTCCTTGTCGGCCGCGTCAAACGTCGCAGGCACCTCGACGGTGGCGTCGTAGCGCAGCGTGGACGGCCCGGGAGGCAGGACGAGACGGTCGCAGAGGTTGCCGTAGGCGTCGAGGTAGGCCCGGGCCGGAGCGGGCGGCTCCCATCTCTCGGTGACGACCTGGTGGTCGCCATCGGGACGGGGCCGCACCTGCCAGAGCGACGGTGCGCTCTCCAGGACCTCGTAGTCCAGCCGGCAGCCGATCCTCACGCGCACCTGACAAGTGTGGCTCACGAGCGTGAACATCCCGTCGCCGCCGAATGTCCGGTCGGTGAATTCGCTGCTTCGCCGCCCCGGTGTAACCCCGTGGACATCTGTTGCTGCTAACGATGGAGCTATGGATCATCGCTTTGCCGACGGCACGAGCGCGGCCACGGTGCCCTTCAGCGTGGTCGACGAAGCCGTCCATCTGCTCGACAGTGAGGCCGCGCCCTGGAGCATCCAGATGGAGGTCCGGGTAGCCGGCCATCTCGACGAGGGCCGCCTACGGGCCGCCTTCAGGCACGCCCTCGCCGTCCACCCCATGGCCAGGGCCCGCAAGGCGCCGTCGGGCCGTACCGAGCACACCGACCGGTGGCAGATCGAACCCGGCGTCGACGTGGATCCCCTCCGGGTCGTCGACTGCCCTGACGACGGCGCCGTAGCCCGGGTCCGCCAGGTGCTGCAGGGCATGGCCGTACCCCTGGCCGAGTCGCCCCCGCTGCGGGCTCGGCTGGCTCGCCACCCCGGTGGCGATCTGGTCATGCTCAACGTCAACCATGCCGCCATGGATGCCTTCGGGGCGCTCGGTGTCCTGCGGTCGGTGGCCCGCGCCTACGCCGACGGGCCCGCCCGGCCCCCTGAGCGGATAGCGGGCCCCGACCCCATCCGGGCGAGGGATCGGCTGCTCCACCTCGTCCACGCCGACGGCCACACCAGGGTACGGCGACGCTTGGCCTTGGCCGAGAAGCTGACCGACGTGGTGATGCGGCCAGCCCGGGTGGTACCCGAAGGTCCGAGTGGCAAGGCCGGCTACGGCTTCCACCACGTGAGCCTGCCCGCCCCGTTCACCGAGGCCCTGGTCCACCTCGATCACCCCGGCACGGTGAACGACGTGCTGCTGGCCGCCCTGCACCTGGCCATCGCCGAGTGGAACGCCCAGCGCGGCGAGGACTGCGGGCGTATCGGCGTGCTGGTGCCCGCCAACCTGCGCCCGCCCGAGTGGCGCTACGACGTTGCCGGCAACTTCTCGTTGCCGGCGAGGGTGCTGACCAACCGCCGCCACCGCCGCCGGCCCGAGTCGGCCCTGCGGGCGCTCACCGCCCAGACCCGGCGCAAGAAGGGCGCCGGCTTCGGCACCGCCCTCCTGGAGGTCCTGGGGCGCTCCCACCGCCTGCCGTTGTGGGCCAAGCACGCCATGGTCATGTCGTTGCCCCTGGGGGGCAACCGTCTGGTCGACACCGCCATGCTCTCCAACCTGGGCCTGGTGGCCGACGCGCCGTCGTTCGGTGCCGACGCCGGGCCCACCGTCGAGGCATGGTTCTCGCCCCCGGCTCGCATGCCCCTTGGGCTCACCGTCGGCGCCGTTACCGTTGACGGCCGCCTCCACCTGTCGTTCCGCTATCGTCACCGCCTGTTCGACGCCCGGGCGGCGGGCCTGTTCGCCGACGGCTTCTTGGCCCAGCTCACCGCCATCGTCGATCGCACCGCCACGCCGATGGCGTCGTGAAGCTGGGAGCTACACCCGGGCGATGTCGTACTCCTCGAGCTTGGCCTTGTTGGCCGTGGTGGGGGCCTGCAGGCGCAGCAGCTCGGCATAGATGCCGTCGCTGGCCGCCAGCTCCGCCGGCGTACCGATCTCGACCACCCGGCCCTGGCTGATGCCGACGATGACGTCGACGTTGGCGATGGTCGACAGGCGGTGGGCGATGATGAGCGTGGTCCGGTCGCGCATCAGGCGTTCGAGGGCGTCCTGAACCTCCCGCTCGGCCCTGCTGTCCAGCGAGCTGGTGGCTTCGTCGAGGACGAGAATGGGCGGGTTCTTCATGAGGGCCCGGGCGATGGCCACCCTTTGCTTCTGCCCACCGGAGAGCTTCACGCCCCGTTCGCCGATCTCGGTGGCATAACCCGCCGGTAGCGCCTCGACGAAGTCGTGGGCGTTGGCGGCCCGGGCCGCGGCGACTACCTGGTCGGAGGTGAAGCTGGGCTGGCCGTAGCTGATGTTGTCGGTGACGGTACCCGAGAACAGCGCCGGCTCCTGGAAGACGACGCCGATGTTGGCGCGCAACGACGCCTGGGTGACGGCGTGGATGTCGGTGCCGTCGATGGTGATCTGGCCTTCGGACGTGTCGTAGAAGCGCAGCAGCAGGTTCGCCAGCGTTGTCTTGCCCTCACCGCTCTCGCCCACCAGAGCCACCTTGGTCCCCGGCCCGATGACGAAGCTGACGTCGTTGAGCACACGTTGGCCGCCCTTGTAGCCAAAGGAGACGTTGCGGTACTCCACCCGGCCCGCCGTGACCTCCAGCTCGGCCGCCCCGTCGGGGTCCGAGATGGCGGGCACCAGGTCCATGACCGCGAAGAAGTCCTTGCTCCCCGTCGCGGCGCGCTGGACTTGGTCGACGATGAACGACGAGGCGAACAGGGGGAACTGGGCCTGGAGGGTGAGCTGCAACATCAGCACGACCGTCCCGATCGACCGTTGCAAGGGACCGAAGTTGCCGTTGAGGGCCTGTCCGATGATGGTGGCGTAGATGGCGAAGAAGATGAGGTTCAGGCTCAGGCCCCGTACGAAGTCGTAGCGGTGCCACTCCTTTGACTGCACCTTCGTCTGGGCTTCTACCGAGGTGCGAGTCGCCGCGAAGATGCGGCTCTCGGCCCGCTCGTGGACGAACGACTTGACCACCCGTATGTTGCCGATCGACTCGATGAAGCGACCGTTGCCGTAGTCGGACTGCTCGTTGATCCCCTCCTGCTTGGCCTGCCATCCCCGGCTGGTGAGGGTGGTTAGCCAGATGTACAGCGGGAACAGTCCAGCCAGGAGCAGGGCGACGAAAGGGGAGTAGCGGGCCAGGATCACCAGGGTGAAGGCGCTGGTGAGGAAGAAGCTGATGAAGTTGTTGGCCATGGCCTGCACCAGCCCCGAGATGGTGGCGATGCTGCGGTCGAGCCTGCCGGTGATGCGACCGGTGATCTCGTTGTCGTAGAACTCCAGTGGGAGTGCCAGGAGATGGTCGTAGTAGCGCTGGCTCAACAGCGTGTGCAGCTTGGCGCCCAGCAGGTCACCGATGTAGCCCTGCACGTTGGTCACCAGCGAGATCAGGATTCCTGCTGTGAAGAGCAGTGTGAGCAGCACACCGAAGTACTGGGTCGTGACCGACCGGCCCGAGCCTCGCTTGACGACGGCGTCGACCAGGTACTTGAGAAGGAACGGGTTGGCCTGGTTGAGCAGGGCGATCATCACCACGAAAACAGCGGTCGCCAGGTAGAAGCGCTTCAGCTCCCATGAGTAGCGGACGATCTCGAGGATGTCTCTCACCGGGCTACCACCGGGACACGATGGCACATGCCCTGCCCGGGCCCGCCCATCTTCGCTGTTGCGCATGTGGCTGGAGTTGCTATTGTTGCGCCGGCGCTGAGGGGGGCCAAGCGGGAGGTCTCGACGAATGCGTTCTATATGGGCAACACTGGCAGCTGCCGCTCTGGTGGCGTACCTGGCCGCGGGAGCCGCCGCCGGGGCCGACACCTACACGGTGCGGCCCGGCGACACATTGACGGCGGTGGCAGCCAGGGTCGGCGTCGACGCCCGCCGCCTGGCCACCGTGAACGGCATCGTCGACTCCGACCACATCCGTGCCGGCCAGGTGCTCACCGTGTCGCCGGCCTCCTACCAGGTCCGCCCCGGCGACACCCTGTGGGCCTTGGCACCACGCCTGGGTGTGGCCGAGGCGGGGCTGGTGACAGCCAACAGCCTGCGCAACCCCGACATGATCTTCGCTGGTCGCACCCTGCTCGTGCCAGCGAGCCTGGTCTCCCACTCCCAGGGCCCTGTCAATGCCTCCTGGGCGGCTGCGCCGCCCGGGTCGGCGGGCCCTGTCACTGCCACCCGGGCGGTGCCGGCTCCCACGCCGGCCGGCACCCCGGGCCCGGCGCTGGTCACTGTCAGGCGGCCGTGGACCTGCCCGGTGCCCGGCGCCCGGTTCGTCGACGACTTCGGCTACGTGAAGCCGGACGGGACGGTCCACCAGGGTGTTGACGTCTTCGCCCCGCCCAAGACGCCCGTGCTGGCACCGGTGGCCGGGATGGTGGCGCCGTACCCCAATCCCATGGGGGGCAAGGCGTTCCAGCTCTTCGGCGACGACGGCAACCGCTACTACGGCGCCCACCTCGACGCCTACGGCCGCACGGGCAGGGTGGCCGCCGGCACCGTCATCGGCTACGTGGGCAACACCGGAGACGCCATGGGCGGTCCCACCCACGTGCACTTCGAGCTCCACCCCGGCGGCGGCACCACCGCGGCCAACCCGTTCCCCTTACTGAGGGACGCCTGCCGGTAACCGCTCGATACCAAGAACGTTTCAGTCCTCGGGTGAGGACAGGATGCCGGCGGCGGCGGCCAGGGCGGTGGCCAACCCTGACGCCCGGTCGATCACCAGTGCCAGGTACTCGTCTGCCCCGGGAACGTCGAGGGGGGGACGACCCAGGGAGCGCAGCAGGGCGGTGGGGTCGGCGGCGGGGATGATTGGCGGGGCTACGGCGGCCTCGGGGGCCCGCTGCCACAGCTCGGCCCGGTTGGTTCCGCCACCTTGGGGGCCCCGCGACGGCTTGCGCGTGTTGCGCCGGGGCCGCGGCGCCTGCTGTGAGCTCATGCTGCGGCTTCGCGGTCGGGTGAGGCGGTGTCGTCGCCGTCGGCGGCGAGCAGGGTCTCAGGGCACAGGCCCAGGGCGGCTCGTAGCTGGCTGGCGTCGAGGTCGGCAAGGGAGCTGGACTTGGGCAGTACCAGGTCGGCGATGTGGCGCTTGCCCTCCACCACGTCCTCCACCCGCTCGTCGACGGTGCCCGGGCACACCAGGCGGTGGGACACGACGGTGCGCGACTGGCCCAGCCGCCACGCCCTGTCGCGCGCCTGGTCTTCTACCGCTGGGTTCCACCACCGGTCGTAGAGCACCACGTGGCTGGCGGCGGTGAGGTTGAGGCCCGTGCCCCCGGCCTTGAGGGACAGCACGAGCACGCCGGGCCCCTCGGCCTGCTGGAACTCGGCGACCAGGCGGTCGCGCTGGCCCCGCGACAGCCCTCCATGGTAACAGGCTATGGGCCGTCCGGTGTACTCCGACAGGTGGCCGGCCAGCTTGGTGCCCCACTCCGCGAAGTGGGTGAACACCAGCATCTTCTCGCCTGCGGCCAACACGGCGTCGACGATCTCCTCGAGGCGGGCCAGCTTGCCTGACCGCCCCGCCAGGGGGCGCCCGTCGTCGGAGTAGGCGGCGGGATGGTCGCAGATCTGCTTGAGGGCGGTGATGGCGGCGAGGATGTCGCCCTGGCGCCGTTCGTCGTCGGTGGCGCCGGCCAGGCGGTCGAGCACCGCCTGGTAGAGGCCGATCTGCTCGGTGGTCATGGTGCAGTGGTCGAGCTGGTCGATCTTGTCGGGCAGCTCGGCTGCCACCTCGGGCTCGGCCTTGGTGCGGCGGAACAGGAGGATGCCGTTGAGAGCCCGCAGAGCATGCTCGACCCGCTGGCGGGAGTCGGTGCTGCGGGCGCCCAGGGCGGTGACGAACGCAGAGCGGGGCCCGACCAGCCCGGGGTTGGTGAAGTCCAGGATGGACCACAGGTCGCCCAGGCCGTTCTCCACCGGGGTGCCGGTGAGGGCAATGCGGCTGGGGGCAGGGATGCGACGCAGCTGGGTGGCGACCTCGCTGGCCGGGTTCTTGATGGCCTGGGCCTCGTCGAGCACCACCCGGGCCCACGACGCCTGCTCCAGGGCGTCCACGTCGCGCACCGCGGTGCCATAGGTGGTGAGCACCACGTCGGCGCCGGCAGTCTCGGCAGCGAAGGTGTCGGTGGACGCACGGGAGGCGCCGTGGTGGACCACCACCCGCAGTCCGGGCGTGAACCGGGCTGCTTCGGCCGCCCAGTTGCCCACCACCGCGGTCGGGGCCACCACGAGCGTGGGCCCGGTAACCGCCTCCTGGGCGGCTGCGGTGCGGGCCATGTGGGCCAGCATGGTGGGGGTCTTGCCCAGCCCCATGTCCAGGGCCAGGCAGCCGCCCAGCCCGGCGGAGTCGAGGAAGGCCAGCCAGGCCACGGCTTCGGTCTGATAGCTGCGCAGGGAGCCGGAGAACCCCTCGGGCGTGGCCACCGCCTCGGTCGACGCCGTCTCTGTGCGGGCCAGCAGGTCGGCGGCCCATCCGGAGCCTCCCACGCTCGTTGCTCCGGCCAGGGGTGAGTCGTCGAGGCCCACGGCGTGGCGCAGGACCTCGGCACCCGTGAGGCGGGTCCGCGTGGCCCGCTCGGCCAGTGCCGCCGCCGCCTCGACCAGGTCGGCACGGTCGAGCTCGACCCAGCGGCCCCGGGAGCGGACCAGGGGCCGAGCCTCGGCAGCCAGCCGGCGCACCTCGTCGGCAGTGAGCTCCACGTCGTCGAACAGCGCCGACCAGCGCACGTCGGCCAGCTGGTGGGCGCCCATCACCGAGGCGTCGACCGGCTCGGCGGTCAGTCGCAGCGAAGGTCGGGGTTTGCGTCGCGACAGGGCGGGCACCCGCACGTCGAAGCCGGCCGCCTCCAACGCGGCGCCCGTGGTGGACATCAGCTCAAAGGCCTCGTCGTGGCTGAGGACGACCTCGCCCCGTCGTTTGCCGCCGGGGCGGTTCAACACGGGGAGCAGGCGCTCGAGGCGGGTGGCCTCGTCGGCCAGGTGGCGCTTGGAATGACCGTCGACTAGGGCCACCTCCAGAGGCACCAGGCCACCGCCCTGGCCAGGACCGAGAATCGACAGGTACCACGCGCCGCCCTTGTCGGGTGGGTCGAGGGCCACGATCAGCCGGGCTCCCACCGGGCCCTTCACCGCTGCCGCCCACCGGTCGAGGCGTTCGGCGACCGGTGCCAGCAGTCGTGAGGGGGCGGCAAAGGGTGACCCGTCGAGCCCGGTGATCACCGACTCGGCCACGTCGGCGGGCGTACGCACCGCAGGAGGGGGGGCGGGCAGGTCGAGCCGGCGGGCAGCGTCGGAGGCGATGGTGTCGGTCACCGCGCCGAGCACCTCCAGGGTAAGGGTGCGGGCGTCGGAGCCATCGACGGCGGCTACGGGCGGGGGCATGCAGCGGGCCAGCGAGTCGTGCTTCGAGCGGTCGAACAGAGCCGGTACCCACCGCACCGAGTGGGAGGCTGCGCCAGAGGCGGACCGCCCCCCCGGGCCCGAGCGACCCTCTGAGCGCGAAGCCGGCTCCAGGGTGGGCACAATCGAGCCTCGAGCCACCAGGCGCACCGCTTCTACGGCCACCCGACCAAGCCAAACGACGCTGGCTCCCACGCCGTCGGGACGTTCACCAGCGCCAACTGCCACCAACCAACCGAGCGCCTCACCCACACCGATGGCCCGGGCCGGGACCTGCGCCAGGGCCCGAGCGGCCTCCTGAGCGGAAGGCAGGGCCCGAGCGGCCCCCTGAGCGGAAGGCAGGGCGCCAGCGACCCCTTGAGCGGGAGGCAGCGCCACCGGGTCGTGGGGCCACCATCCGTTGGTGGGTGCCTCGGCCTTTGCCAGCAGCTCGGACAGCTCGTCGGCCGACGCTGGAGGGGCGCCGGGACCGGCCGCCCACACCACCAACCGGCCGTCGGACCATGAAGCTTGGAGCCGGGCCTCGCCCGGGCCGTCGAGAGAACGGTCGTCGGCGGCGGGAGCGTGGTCGCCGTCGAGGCGACGCAGGGCCGAAGCCAGCCGCGCTCGCTCGCCCTCGAAGTCGGCTACCACCTGCTGGCGCCCCGGGCCGGGAAGAGCGCGCACCGATGCCAGCGCGGCCTCGGTCTCTGCTAGCAGATGGCGAAGCTCGACCCGCCAAAGTTGGCGATTGGCCCCAAGCATGGCCATCTGCGCTGCGTTGGCGTAGCCGGCCGCCTCGTCCTCGACGGCGACGGTGAGCTCGCCGGGATCTACCCGACTCACTGTCGGGGTCGCTGTGACTGCCGTGTCGTGCATGTGCCTCCGCGCTCGTGGCCGCGAGAGGGTGGTTACCCGTCGGGCACCGAAACCCGCAACCCTTTCCTTCTCCCAGCTGGGCCCAACTGACCGGGCGCCGCCGTTAGGCGGATCACGGCCCGTAACCGACCGGCCAGGAGAAGCGCACCGAGCTTACCGCTGATGGCGACCCTTGTGGTGTACCCGGCCTGGGGAAAAATGCTCGCATGACGGATTGGG
Source organism: Acidimicrobiales bacterium (assembly GCA_051005135.1). Taxonomy (GTDB): domain Bacteria; phylum Actinomycetota; class Acidimicrobiia; order Acidimicrobiales; family AC-14; genus DATAQC01. The sequence goes on along the minus strand of JBPCJQ010000024.1, from coordinate 3,352 downwards.
CGGCTTACCTGGCCGATTACCACGACGCAAATCCCGGCGTCACCGAGGACCTGCTGGCCGATGCGCTCGACAGTGAGGGCCGCTCGCCTTATGCATGGCTGATCGAGGCCGTGCATAAGGCCGGGGCACTGGTGGTCGACCTGGCCTGTGGCAACGGGCCTGTACTGCGCCGCCTGGACGAACGCCGTGCCGTGGGCATCGACCGCTCCCACGGCGAGCTGGCACGGGGTAGGGCCACGGCTCACGGGATGCCATTGGTGCGAGGCGACATGGCGGCCGTACCCATCAGGGGCGGGATCGTCGGGGCGGTAACGGTGTCGATGGCGCTGATGTTGGCTTCACCACTGGAAGCGGTGCTGGCCGAGGCTCGGCGCCTCTTGGTTCCAGGGGGCGTGCTGGCAGCCACGGTGCCCACCCGGTCATCGCGGTGTGACCGGGTTTCGACACAGTTGCTGTTCGTGAAGATCCTCACCAGGTTGGGGCAACTGGGCACCGACTATCCCGAGCACCTACCGGCCAAGTCCCTGCCCGCTCGCTTCGCCGCCGCCGGCTTCGAGCTGGGCGAGGACCGCCACGCCCACTTCGTCCGTCAGATCAGCACTGCCGCCGAAGCCGACCTGGTCATGCGCTCGTTCTACACACCGGGCACCACCGAGGAACGCCTCCACTCCGCTGCGGAGATGCTCAGGCGCAAGGTCGCCAGAGCGCCCGTGACGCTGGCCTACCCCATCCGCCGCCTGGTGGCAGTGGCCCGCTAGGCGGCGGCCCGGCGCCGGGCTAGGCGCTGCACCACCAGGCTGGCCCACGCGGCCATGCCGAGGACCAGCAGCGTCATGGTGTTGCTGGCGGAACCGGGGGGATTGGCGGGAGCCAGGCCGTGGAAACCGATGGGCGACCCACTCACGTTGGCGGGCACAGCTGCGTTGGCGACGGCCGCTGGACCAGCGGGGCCGGTGAGAGCGGCGACGGTGGCCTGGGCCTCGGCGATCGCTGCGCCCGCGGCCTGGGCCACGGGGGAGGCCGCGACGCCGGTGGGAGTAATTGGGCTACTGGTGAGGGCGACGACCGGTACCGATGCAGGCTGGGAGCTCGTCTTCGGCGATGACGAGGGGCTGGCGACGGCGGGCGACGACACCGAGCCGGTGGCGCCACTGGGGCCGCTACCGCCGGATATCGCCACCGGGTTGCTCACCGCCGAGGAGGTGGCGTTGCCGGTGTTGCCGGTATTGGTTGCGTTGGACTGGGCGGTAGACGCACCGGAGCTGCCGGAGGTAGCCACCGGGTTGGACGTGACGTTGGAGCTGCCGCCCCCACCGCCACCTGCTCCCGCCGACCCGACAGTGGAGCCTCCTGTGGCCGCCTGCGTGCCTGCTGCGTCAGCGGCCAGGGCAGGGGAGGCGAAGAGCAGCACCCCGACGGCCGTGGCAGCCACGAACGCCAGAGGCGAGCGTCGTCTGCCGGAACCGGTCATGCCTGAGGTGAAGCGAACGCCGTTCATGAGTCCCCTTGTCTAGCACGCCCCTCCGCGCTGCAGTGCTACGTGGTCCGCCAAGAGAGGCAGCCCGGCCAGAGCCTCCAGCACCTCGTCGACCGTGATACGGGCCAGGCCGGGGTCGAGGTGGGCGCCGTGGGGGTCGCCTCGCCGGCTCGCCCACAGCGCCCGGTGCCAGGGCCGGTCAGGAGGTGGCCCCCACCGGCTGGGGGGTTCGGGGCCGAACAGCACCACCGACGGCGTGCCCATGGCGGTGGCCAGGTGGGCTATCCCGGTGTCGCCACACACCACCCGCTCGGCTCCGGCCACCACCGCCGAGAGCTGGATCAGGTCGGTGCGTCCGGCCAGCACCGCCTCCGGCGCCAGGCCGGCTACGGCTGCCACGGCCGCGGCCGGCTCGATCTCCGCCGGCCCCCCGGTGATCAGGACGCGACGGCCCTCGGCGGCAACGTGGCGGGCGACGGCCGCCCACCGCGCGGGGGGCCAGCGCCGGGCCGGGTAGGCGGCACCGGGGTGCACGACGGTGGCCCCTACGGCGGCCCAGGGCGGCTCGACCGTGGGCGCGGGTAGATCGAGGCGGCAGGGGTCGGCGGGGATCCCACTCTCGGTGAGCATGCGACACCAGCGCGCCACCTCGTGCTCGCCGTCATGCCATTCGGGGTAGCCGGACGTGCTCGCCACCTCCGGGTTGGCGAAGGCCACCAGGCGACGGGGACGTGATGCCAGCAACACCCGGTGGCTGGCCGGCCCCCGCCCGTGCAGGTCGACGGCCACGTCGGCCTGGGCCAGCTCGGGCCCGAGAGGGCGCAGGGGCATGGTGTGAACCACCGCATCCACGGCCCCGCTGGCCAGGGCCAGGGGCTCGAGGACAGTGGGAGCGGCGAGCACCCGGCGGTGGTCGGGGAAGGCGTCGGTCAGGGCCCGCAGGGCGGGGACGGCAGTGAGCAGGTCGCCTAGCCCTAGGGGCCGCAGGGCAACCAGAAGGGGAGGCCCAGTGGCCCGAGCGGCCCCCCTCCCGCTAAGAACTGGCACGCCCGGCGGCTGCCACCAGGGTGGTGGTCGACCGCCCTTCCAGATAGGGGACGACCACCGCCCTGCCCCCCCAGGCCGCGAGTATCTCGCCCTCGGCAAGGTCGGCCACGCCGTAGTCACCGCCCTTCACGAACAGATGGGGACGCAGGCCCTCGAGCGCCCGGGCCGGCGTGTCCTCGTCGAAGGTGACCACGGCGTCGACGCATTCCAGGCCCTCCAGGACCGCGGCCCGGTCGGCCTGGGGCACCACCGGGCGGTCCTCGCCCTTGAGCCTGCGCACCGAGGCATCGGAGTTGAGACACACGACCAGGCAGTCACCCAGGGCACGGGCCGCCTCGAGGGTGGCGATGTGGCCGGCATGGAGCAGGTCGAAGCAGCCCCCGGTGGCCACCACCGTGCCCCCGCCGGACCGCACCCGGCGGGCCAGGCTGTAGGCGTGGTTGCCGCCGGTCGGGGCGGAGGGGGTCTGGCTGCCTGCTCCCGGCGTGACGGCGCCGGCCCCTCCGGAACCGACGAACCGGGAAGCCGCTGCCACCGCCGCGGTCACCGCCTCCGACGGCAGGGCGCCGTCGGCCAGCATGCCGGCGGCGAAGGAGGCGAAGCGGTCACCCGCACCGCAGGGATCGCCCACCGCAGGCGGGGAGGGGACAGCCAGCGCTGGGCCCTCGCCGGCCCACAGCACCACTCCGTCGGCCCCCCGGGTGACGGCCACCGCCGCCGCCTGCCAGCGGCGAGCCAGCAGCTCGGCCCGGGCCGCGGAGGGGGGAAGACGCCCGTGCCCAAGCCCCACGACAGCCGCCGCCCCCCACCGACTGGGTGTGACAAGGC
>JBPCJQ010000023.1:0-8179 GCA_051005135.1 Acidimicrobiales bacterium | reverse complement strand
TAGGGCGCGGCGATGAGCTCGGCTGCTTTTGGGGTGGCGACAGTGGCGAACAGGTCGGGATGCACCCCGGCGAGCACCCGCCGCAGCCAGACGTAGAAGTAGTCGGAAAGGTCGGCATAGCCGATATGCGCGAAGTAGGGCGGATCAGTAGCGAGCAGAACCGGCGCGTTGACCTGATCCGCAGCGCTCCGAGCATCGGCTGAAAAGGTCCTCGCCGGATGACAGCCAGTCGCAGAGGCGCGAAGCCCCGTAACGACTGAAGCTGCTTGCGCCATCCAATCGCCCACCGAGCGGGCGAAAGGGTTCGTCTCGGCGAAATCCCAAAGCATCGGGAGCGCGTGCCGTCCGAAGGCGGGCTCGGCTTTGCTCTCAACGGAGCGCTGTCTCCAGCGGACCTGTGTCGAACATGACGCCGTCAGCTTCCCGACGCAGAGCCCCAACATCGAACCCACGGCACGGGCGTGGGTCTCGTCGCCGCCATCCAGCCGCACCCACGCCGGAACCGCGGCGACCGCATCGGCGAAGGCCCCGAGCGCTACGAGCTGCCGGTTCGTGAACAGGTCGGCATACGTGCGTTCTCCGTACAGCTTGCTCCAAAACACGCGTGTGTCGTTCGGCAGCTCTATGTCCGGCGCGTCCGCGGGGCGTGCTACCGCCGGTGGTTCCAAGTCGTCGCCGGCCAGGTAAGCGCGCCCGCCTGGGCGGTCAACTGCTACTGCCATCAACTGAACGCCAAGCCGTCCCGCCATCCCCTCCGACTTCACGTGCGGTTCGGTGATCGTCTCCTGGCACACCACGCAGCGGAAGGTGCCGCCCCGCCCGACCTTCGGGGCCGGCGGCGGTCCGCTGCCCCCGGTCCGCACCTCGAACCGCACCGGCTTGCCCGGTTGGCGATCCACCGGCTCGACCCATGTCTCGGCCCCCTTGCGCTTCGACAGCCAGAAGGAGCTGACCAGAGGAGCAACCGCGCGGCAGGCGGGGTTGGGGCAGGTCACGGTCCGGGCCCACAGCCAGGCGATGATGGTCCCACCGCCGGGCGCGGGCGGGTAGAGGTGGCCGATCTGGTCCCACACCACGTCTCGCACCCGGCGGGCGTAGTGCAGGCAGTCGGCGAGGAACCCGTCCAACGGCCCGCCCGCCATCTTGGCCAGCTGGGCGGGGTCCCCGACCAGCGGTGGCCGGCCCGCCACCTGGGGCACCAGCTCGGTGAGCACGCGGGTGATGAGCACGGGCACGGGGTTGAGGTCGCTGCCGATGGCCTTCAACCCCAGGCGCTGGGCCTCCACCAGGGTGGAGCCGCCGCCGCAGAACGGGTCGAACACCGGTGGCGGGTCGCCGCCGGTGGCCTCACCGATGCGCATGCGGGCCTCGGCCAGCGTGGCCTCGTCGGGGGCCCCGCCGTGGTCGGGCACCAGCCTGGTCACGAAGTCGAGCAGCTTGGCCCGCTCCCCTTCCTCGCCAGGGTCGTCGACGAGGGTGGCGAACAGCAACGCCCGCCAAGCGGGCGTGGGCATGGGCGCGAACCACTTGTGGACGTTCTTGATCGTGCCCGTCTTGCGGTCCTTGTCCCGCCGGCAGGCAGCGCTGATGGCTTCCAGGGGCAGGGCCACCTCGACCAGCTTGGTGGTCACGTCGGCGCCCCTGCCCGGTTCCAGTAGTCCGGCCAGTCGAGCACGGTCGACGTGGTGGCAAACGGCAGGTGCACGGTGTCTCCGAAGGGCCGCCGCAGGTAGCGCACCCGGTCGTGCCCGGGCCCGGCGGGGCTCACCTCCACCAGGGCCAGCACCCAGGCGTCGGGCACGTTGAGGGAATGCAGGATCTCGTTGCGGGTGACGAAGAAGCTCTCGGCGCCGGCCATGCGGCCCTTCACCTCGACGAACAGCAGGCTGCCGTCGAGCGCCTCGGAACGGACGTCGAAGCCGGGGTTGGTGCGGTGCATCTCCGTCGGGCGTCGGCCCAAGGCCTCCTCGGCCTCGAGCACCGCCTCCACCGCCCGCCGCTCGACCGCCTCCACCTCGAGAGCGAGCGAAGGCGGGGGAACGACCTTGGTGCCGCCCAGCTTGGCCAACAACCCGGCGGGCACCACCAGGGCGCCTCCCACCACCACCGGCGGCAGGGCCGACAGCTGCTGGTCGCGGTCGAGGTCGGCGAGGCGGGCCTTGAGCCGGCCTGAGAGCTCGTCGGCCCGGGCCTGGGCCCGATCGGGGTTCATGCGGGGCTGCTTGCCGGCGTCGGCCTGCTCGCGGAGCTCGGCCGCCCGCAGGTCCCAGTAGGCGATCTCCTTGGTCAGCCGATCGCGCACCGCGGCCCTCACCTTGACCACCCGGGCGTCGTTGCGCACCCGCACCTCGGCCAGATGCCCGGGAATGGCGACCTCGATGGCGTGGTCGAGGCCCAGGCGCTCGACGTCGCCCGCAAGCCAGGGGTCGGCCAGCAGGCCCTTGACGAGGGGCAACTCGTCGTCGGTGATGGCCCGGTAGTCGAGGTAGGGGGCGTAGCCGGGCGAGCGGGTGGTGCCGTCAGGCGACAGCTCAACGAACTCGAAGCGCCGCGACACGACTCGCCGTCCCGTCGGTGTGTCATGGCCGTCGGTAATGGCGTGCTCCAGGAAGAGCAGAACCCGAGGGACGTCGCCGGCGTCGGCCTCGGCAACGAGCGTGCTGCCCCGGCGCAGCAGGTCGCCCACGTCGGCGAGGGTGAGGTCGAGCACGGCCTCGAGCAGGTCGTGGCCGGGGGCCAGCAGCTCGGCCAACGGCCGGCTCTCGACTCGTACGCGGTGCTTGTCGAATGTCACCCGCTCGTAGCGGCTCAGAACCCTCCGGCCCCGATGGCGCACCGGCTCGGGGACCCGGGTGATCTCGTACCGCCCGTGCTCCCGCTCGGCCATGCGGCCGCCCAACCGCTCGAACGCTTCGGTGAACCACGCCCGCACGTAGTGGGGCTGCAGGCGCCGGGCCTCGGCCTCCGTCAGGTCGTGACGGATGCGCTCCACGTCGGATGCGTCGAGCACGTCGCCGGCCAGGGCGTGCTGGGCCACCAGCTCGGCCAGGCCCTCGCCCACCCGCTCGTCGACCACGCGGTCGAGACGGGCCCGCACGTCCGGCCGGTCGCCGTAGCGGATGGCCTCGATCAACAGGTCGCGCAGGGCGCGCCCAGGGAGCGCTGCCCCGAGGACGTCGAACACCTGGCCACCGAGGGCCCGCCGCTGGGTCTCCAGCTTCTCGAGCAGCCGTAGGTACACCTGTCCTTCACGGGTGGCCTCGGCGACCAGGTTCCAGAGATGGCACACCTCGGTCTGGCCGATTCGGTGCACCCGCCCGAACCGCTGCTCGATGCGGTTGGGGTTCCACGGCAGGTCGTAGTTGACGACCAGGTGGGCCCGCTGCAGATTGATGCCCTCGCCGGCGGCGTCGGTGGCCACCAGCACCAGGCAGTCACGGTCCTGTGTGAAGGTGTCCTGGATGCGCCGGCGCTCCTCGCGGCGGATGCCGCCGTGGATGGTCACCACCGCCTCCGTCCGGCCGAGGAACGACCGCAGCCGCTCGACCAGGTAGTTGAGCGTGTCGCGGTGCTCGGTGAACACGATCAGCTTGCGGCGCCGGCCGGTAGCGTCGACCATCTCGGGCGCGTCCTCCATGAGGGCGACGAGCTCGGTCCACTTGCGGTCGGTGCCCGAGCGCCGGACGCTCTCGGCCGCGGTCTCGAGGCGGCCCAGGGTGGCGATCTCCGCCGCCAGCTCGGCGACCGTACGGGCGGAGGATGCCTGGTCGACCAGCTCTTCCTCGATGGCCTCGCGCTCGGTCTCGTCCCAGTCCTCCTCGTCGTCGACGTCGACCTCTGGGCCCTGCTCGGCCAGTACTGGCGCAGGGGGGGCATCGGCCCGAAGGCGCTCCTCGACCAGGCGGTCTTCGAGCCGGCCGCGCCGCCGGTGCAGTGACTGGTAGATGGCTTCGGGCGAGGAGGCCAAACGGCGTTGCAGCACCGTCACCGCGAACCCGACACGGTTGCCCCGCCGGCCCTCGCCCTCGGCCGTCAGGCGGTCGGCCTTGTTCATCTCCTCGGTGACGTACTGGGTCACCTGCTCGTAGAGGTGGGCCTCCTCCGGTGAGAGCGGGTAGGCCACCGTGGTGGCGCGACGCTCGGGGAACAGCGGCCGCCCGTCGAAGCGCAGCAGCTTCTCCTTCACCATGCGCCGCATGAGGTCGGACACGTCGACTGGCGCCTGGGCGCCGTCCCGGGGGCGGCCCTCGAAGCGGTCGGCGTCGAGGAGGGCCATGAACAGCTGGAAGTCGTCCTCCTTGCCGGCATGGGGTGTTGCCGTCATGAGCAGGAGGTGGCGGGCGACCTGGCCCAGCACCTTTCCCAACCGGTAGCGCTTGGTCTCCTTCAGCTCGGTGCCGAAGTAGTGGGCCGACATGCGGTGGGCCTCGTCGACGACGACCAGGTCCCACTCGGTGGTGGAAAGCCGGTCGACCAGCTCGTCGTTGCGGGCCAGATGGTCGAGGCGGGCGATGAGCAGGTCGTGCTCGGCGAAGGGATCGGCCGAGTGGGTCGCTTCGATCATGTCCCGGGTGAGGATGGCGAAGCTCAACCCGAAGCGCTCGGCCAGCTCGTCTTGCCACTGCCCCACGAGTCCCCCGGGAGCGACGACCAGGCATCGCCGGACAACCCCTCGCAGGAGCAGCTCCTTGATGTAGAGCCCGGCCATGATGGTCTTGCCCGCCCCCGGGTCGTCGCACAGGGCGAAGCGCAGGGGGTGGCGGGGAAGCAGCTCGCCGTAGACGGCCTGGATCTGGTGTGGCAGGGGCTCCAGAAGGCTTAGGTGAACGGCGAGGCGGGGGTCGAACAGGTACGCGAGCCGGATTCGCCGGGCCTCGGCGGCGAGCCGGAACAGGTGTCCGTCGGCGTCGAACGACCAGCCCTCGCCACGCTCGTCGACCTGGAGCGCGGCTTCGTCGATCCGGTAGACCAGGCGATGCTCGACGTCGCCGGATGGCGTCCGGTAGGTCAGGGTGACGCTGGAGGAGCCGTGCCACTCGACGGCGACGGCGGTGACCGCCTCCGCCCGTTCGATGCCGCGCACGACGGCGCCGGGCGTTAGGTCCTCGAGGTGAGCGGGCACCAAGCCACCGTACTAACGGGGCCGACGTGGGGGCGGCCGTTCGCGCCTTGGTGCTCCAGGACAACACCCCGCCGCGACCGAAATCGCCCGGTTCGGGCCTCACGATTCCTCGAGCGTCGGTCCCTGAACACTCTTCCTCGCCTTGGAGCGCTTCCGGGCCTGAAGCCGGCGCATTCGTTGAACGACGAGACGCCGAGCTCGCTCAAGAGTCAGAACCTCCGTCTTGGTGCGCAGGACACGGACGCACATCGGGCCGTGAGCCTCGCCGAGCAGCTTCTCCCATTCCTCGACTCGGTTGAACACGAGTGGGACGAACTCAGTGCGCTTGAGTTGTCGCCCACGCGGGTCAATCCAGATGACGGATTCTGTCTGCTCGGCACACAGGAGGATCATGTCGTGGTTCGAGGTGACGACGACCTGATTCGTCTTCTTGGCATGAGCGAGAACGCCCTCGTCGCTGGAACCCCGGGGCGGAGCATCGTCGGCGGCATGTCCCACGTGGCTGGCGTTGATGCCGAGCGCTCGGAGGGCGGCGGCGACACGCCAAGAGAGCTGCTCGTCGAAGAGGAGCCTGAGAACGGGTCGTGCCGCCGTGACGCGACGACCTACTGAGCGAGGACTTGCTTCGCGAGGAGCTGATCGCGAAGTGCGGCCTCGAACCGGAGGGCAGCCTCGATTTGCTCGATCTCGACGTCGAGATCGAAAGCGATGTCTTCGATGTCCTCCCCCACGCCAACAAGGCCGGCGACCGTCGAAGTGGGCACTCGGGTTGCCTCGATGCATGGCGTTCCTGCCTGGACCTCTGGCGTCGCGGTGACACGCTCCATTGGTCGCCAGAGGTGCGCCATCCCGTGCGAGTCGTACTCCAGTGGCTTCAGCACCGGCTCGATCATGGGAAGGAACGCGAGCTGGAAACCCTTCCCAGCGTCGGCCCACTCCCCGACGTTGGCGAAGAACGCGTGCCCCACCGTCGCCAGACGCTTCGGGGCGTCCATGTGAGCGAGGGGGCGCCCGACATTCAACTGGCGAGCGAGGGCTTCCACGCCAGCTCGTATCTCGTTGGTGGGTACGCTGCGTCGCCAAAGCTCGGAGATCACCAGCAAGCTGACGAGATCTTCGAAGTCAAAGAACCCTCCGAACGCGGGCTTGACTAGGGGCTTCGTGCCGGCAGTCCAGCGGGCGAGCGTGTCGGGATGCACTCGCAACAGACGAGCTGCCTCCGTCGGGTCGTAGATGCCCCGGCCGAGGAGGATCGATCGGGCCACAATCGTCATGGTAGATAGCGTACGGGTCCCATGTGACGCTCTTGGGTCGAGCCAGCGGCGCTCGGCCTTGGCTCACCACCGGCCTGCCGAGATTTCGGCGGCCCCATGACATGACCGACGTGATGGGGGATCGGCGACACCATCGCGGTGGGTGGGTGGGTGGGCGGCTCCCAGATCGCCACGACGGGACGTTATCGACGCAATGACTCGGTTGACGGCCATCGTCGCCAACGCGGGTGCGCTCCGCCTCCGACGCGATGGCACTTCCTCGCCTCCCATCCCGCGACGATCCCGCGAGCGTCCCGCGGACGGTGCGTGCCGCCGAATTTCAGCTTCTGCTGAATAGTGTCTCTGACCTGCGGTTTTGCGAACGACCCGACACAAGAAACCACAGCCTGTAACGCCTGTGTACATCTGAAAAGCGCGAGGTCACCGGATCGACGCCGGTCCCGACCACAGCAAGCGTCCTGGTCACGGGACTTGCGGGCGGACGCTGACCATCCTCACGCCACCGTGCCGGCCGGCACGATCCATTCGGTCGGCTGTCCCGTGATCTCGGCTATGCGCTCGAAGTCATGGTCGTAGTGCAGCACGACGAGGTCGGCGGCTTCTGCCGCTGCGGCGATGAGAAGGTCGGCGATCTTGGCACCGCGGTGCTGGCTGCTTTCGGCGAGGGCGTGCTGGACCTCGATCGCCCGGTCGAGCATGGCTTGATCCATCGCCACGAACGGCCACGCGGAGCGGGCCTCGCGCATGGCGCGGTGGACGGAGGGGCTGGGCGACGAGAAGCCGGCCTCGAGGTCGGTGGGCGTGCAGCGAGCGACGAGCCCGGCTTCAAGAAGCGGGTCGAACCTGGAGGCGACAAGAGGGTGCGTAGTCCCTGACCGAAGGCAGTGGGACCTTTCCTCTTGACGGTCACCGAGGGACGAGAAATAATGGGAAGACACGGGACGCCGTGGGCCACTTTCCCTCACTCATCCGCTGCCCTCGCCTTGGAGGCGTCATGAGCACCGGCTTGCAGCTTCCCACCATCACCTCTTCCCCTCCATCCACCCCACCCGCCACCCTCACCATCCGTCCCTGGCCCGACAGCGTCATCGACGCCCTGGGCCACGACCCCCGCTCGAGATACGTAGAGCAGTTCTGGCTGGGCGTCCTGGGGCCATCGACCACCTGGCTTCTCCGTCGCCTGGCGGCGGGTTTGGAGGCCCATCCCGCCGGCTTCGACCTGGCTCTGGCCGACACCGCCCAGGCGTTGGGCCTCGGGAGCAAGGGTGGTCGCCACTCGCCGTTCATGCGGGCTCTCACCCGGTGCTGCCAGTTCGAGATGGCCGATGCCCGGCCCGACGGCGCCCTGGCTGTGCGCCGCAAGCTCCCGCCTCTCAACCGTCGCCAGGTACAGCGACTACCCGAGCACCTCCAGGCCGCCCATCAAGCCTGGCAGGACGAGCAGCTACGCACCCCTGCAGCCGAACAGCAGCGGCGCCGCTGCCGGCGCCTGGCCCTGAGCCTGCTCGAGCTGGGCGAGGATCTCGAGGCGTCCGAGCGCCAGCTGGCCCGCTGGAAGTTCCACCCCGTGTTGTGCAGGGAGGCGGCTGCCTGGGCTTGGGACCGCCACCGCCGGGCCTTGGCCGCCGCCGAGGGCCTCGACCCTGACGACGACCCTGCTGACGATCGGGCCGCCTGACCGGAACTCTCCCCCTTGCCGGGGGGGGGGGGGGACACAAAACCCCCCGCACCAAGACCTCCCGCCCCCCCCCCAGAACGACGCCCCGCTTGCCCCTTCTCCTCC
>JBPCJQ010000022.1:0-27484 GCA_051005135.1 Acidimicrobiales bacterium | reverse complement strand
GCAATGGGGGGGGAAGCGAGCGCAAAAAGCCACGGCCGAACAAAGCCCCCCCCGCCCCCCCCCCCCCTTGGGTGGGGGGGGGGGGGGGGACACCATGCTCCGGCCTTACCATTCCTGGCGCTCAGATCAGACAATGACGTGGGGGACAACTGATCTCCAGACGGACGTAGAATGGGGGCGACCCATACCGTCTCGTAGGTATGTAACGTCCATAATAGCACGCTCACCCCAGCCAGTCGGGGAGCCGGGGCCTTCAAGGGGTGTCTCCCAGAACTCGGCCAGCCGTTCGGCGTGGATATCGAAGATGTGAGCCATCCGGGCACTGCGTCGCGTTCCCCTGACGAGGGCCGACGAGGTCAAGATCGCGAGCCCGTGCCGTCGGCAAGCACATCGTGCACGTCGAGGTTGAAGGTGCCCTCCGTGAGCTCCGAGATCCTCGCACTCAACGTTGGGGTGCAGGGCCACCATGGACGCCTCAGGGCAAGAGCGGCATCGGCTCGCCCCGCCACCAGCGTGCGAGGTCGCGGAGGTCCGAGACTACGTGAGCGGCGCCCGCTTCGTGCAGGTCGTCAACGGGCCACCCTCCTGTCTGCACCCCGATGGCCAAACCTCCGGCGCGCCTGGCCGCCTCCATGTCCGACGGAGTGTCACCGATCATCCAGCAGGCCGGCGCAGCGACGCCCAGCTTGACCAGCGCCCACATCAGGGCATCCGGTGCGGGCTTAGCCGGCAGGCCGCTGTCGGCGGTGACGACCGGACAGCCGGCCATGGAGGGGACATGGCGAAGGAGAACCTCGGCCACCGCTTCCCCAGCGCCGGTGACCACGGCAAAGGGCACACCGTCGGAGGTCAGAGCGGCCAGGAGCTCTTGGGCGCCGGTGCAGGGCAGCAGGCCGGGGCTCAGCTCCAGAAGGATCCGATGGTGCTCCGCTTGCAGGCGCCTGGCGGTTGGCGGGGTGAGGGCGAGACCGAGTCGTGCCGCTGCCTCTCTCACGCCCAGGCCGACGACACGGTGGATCTGCCACGCCGGTACCCGCAGATCCTCGGCGGCGATCGCCATTTGCCAGGCCGCCACCTGCTGATAGACCGAGTCCACCAGCGTGCCATCGAGGTCGAAGATCACAGCGGCCGGCCGCCCGAGGACAGGTGCGGCGGGCTCATTCGACACTGAGTTGACCCTCGGCAAGCGGGGCCTGGCCCAGACGGTGAATGCTCACCGCCACCTTGCCGTCCTCGTTCCGCTCCCCACTGCACCACAGCGCTTCTCCCATCTCGGCGAACTGGTGGAACTTGGCCTGGCACTGCTGGACCATGAGGGGCGTGCCGACCGATGGCGTGGTCAGGGCGAAGGCGGCTTGGCGAAAAGCCTCCAGTTGAGCCATGCCCGGGACGTGGTCGACGGGGTGGTCGAACAGGATCGGATGGCTGGCGTCAAACCGCAACGGCCACGAGGCGGAGTGGCCCGCCACCCAGCCGTCGGACCGGCCGAGGACCACGTCGGCCGGCTGCTCGCGACCCACCAGAACCGGCTCCACCGGGGGAAGCAGGCCGACGGGCGCTGACGGCTCGCCGACAACGCCTCCCGTCCGCGACCGCAGCTTGCGGTACACGGCGGCTTCCAGGCAGACCATGGTGGCCGCGGCGCTCGCCACCGGTTCCTGGTCGCGGTGAACCGACATGGTGACCAGTGCTCTGCGCAGGGCCCCGTCAGCCCGCCGCACATGCGAGAACTCCACCCGGAGCGATACATCCGTCGGCCGACCACCAACTGTCAACCCCTCCCCTCCCGACACCGCGAACCACATGTCCCCCATCAAGAACTGGCGATCGAAAGGCACGCCATAGCCAGAGTGGGCAATAGCGATGCCCGCTTGGCGGAGGCTCTCGGGCACCAACATGGAGTCGTGACGGCCGAAGCGATCCGGTCCATAGAAGACGTGGGCCCGTGGCCACTGCGCCCCCGTGACAAAACAGTTCGGACCTGCTTCGCTGATGCTCGTCAGCAACACCTCGGAGACCGCCGCTCGGTGAACGAGCTCTCGCCGGACTGTCTGAGACCAGCCCACTTGGCAGCTGGGACGGTAGCTTCTCGCTATGTCCACCGATGCTCCCCGATCTAACAGCACCCGCCTCTCCAGGAGTCAGCGGCCTCCGGGTGCAACGCCCAGACCCACGACAGCAGGCGATACCTCAAAGTACCTTCCGGTAGGTCAGCCGGCAAGCGTTCGCCCGGCTTCGAAGACAGACCAGCCCAGAGCAGGGACAGGGTCCAGAGCGACCAAGGGGTTGACCAAGGCGGAACGGGCCGAAGTGACGAGGACTCGTCTTCTCAGAGCCGCCGCCGAAGCCTTCGACGTCGGCGGCTACCTGGGCGTGAACCTCAACAATGTCGTGACCAGCCTCGGCCTGACCAAGGGGGCCCTCTACCACTTCTTTCCCACCAAGGAGGCCCTGGCGGTTGAGATCGTCGACATGCACTTCGCGGCGTGGGAACCGCTCGCGCAGGAGGTCTTCACGTCGTACGACAACAAGCTCGACGCCCTGGTCGAGGTCACTTACCGGGTTGCGGCCCTATTCCAGAGCGATCCGATCGTCAGGGCAGGCGCACGGCTGTCCAGCGAACGCCACCTGATCAACACCACGCTCCACGAACCCTTCATAGGCTGGGTGAGGCGCCTCGAGTCGCTGGTGAAGACGGCGAAGACCAGGGGTGAGGTCCGGGCCGGCATAGATCCCCGAGCAACCGCTGAGCTCGTGGTCGACTACTTCTACGGCGCGCAGCTCATCTCCCAGCATCTCTGCGACCGCCGCGACCTGCTCGTCCGCCTCGACCACTTCTGGGAAGCCTTTCTTCCGCACCTCCAGCCGGCGTGAAGCAGTCGTCGGCTTCTCGATGACTTCATATCCCGTGCATGGCCGCCCTCCTCCGAGCAGCGGGGCCCTGACTCGCTGCCGGGCGTGTGGTTGCCGGCGGCTTCGCCCCCCGGGCGAGCGGGTGTCACTTGCGGTGACACCCGGTGGGGCCGGAGACTTCCACGATGGCCCATATCGTCGACACCATCCCCGCCTTCGAGGCCTTCGCCAAGAAGGCCAACCTGGAGACGCCGATCCGTCGGGAGACGCTGTGGAAGGAGCGTTACGAATCGGAGTTCCCCGAGGTGTTCGAAGCGTTCAACGCCGAGCACGGCTCCGCCGAAGGCCGCGCCGCCTTGGTCAAGGAGCTGGGCAACGTTCGTCGGCGGGTGGCAGAGGCGGGACCGGTCATGCGCTCGGCCATAGAGGAGTCCGACGCCGCCTTGCCCCGGGTCCTTGGTCTCGAGCCCGAGCCGTCGCCCCTGCACGTGCTGTTGGTGGGCAGCTTCGCCACCAACGCCGCAGTGGGGCGGGTAGGCGACGATGTGGCCGTGTTCCACTGCCTCGAGTGGTTCCAATCGCCTGAGGGTGCCCGGGTGCTGGTGGCCCACGAAGCCAGCCACGCCTGGTGCGAGGCGGCCACCGGCGAGGTGTTCCCCGAGGACGACGCCGCCGCCCTGGCCTTCGCCGAAGGGGTGGCCATCGCCGCTTCCCGGGCGGTGGTGCCCGACCGGCCCGACGACGACTACTTCTGGTACGGCCATCCCGACGTGGAGCACTGGCTGCCCTGGTGCCGCGAGCACCGTGACGAGCTGGCCGACGCCTTCGCCTCAGGGCTGGATGACCCCGAGACGGTAGAGGCGTTCTTCGGCGGGGGGTTCGTAGAGAACCAGTGGCGCACCGGCTACTTCGTGGCCGACCAGATAGTCCGCCACCTGGGCCTGCCCCTGCCCGAGCTGGCGCGCATGACGGTGGCCGACGGCCAGGCCGCGGTGCGCGCCGCCCTCGGCGTCTGAGAGCGGCGCCCGTGCACGTGCTGTTCTGTGGCGTCCGAGGCTCGACCCCTGCTCCAGGCCCGGAGTTCGTCCGCTACGGCGGCAATACCTCGTGTGTCGCCCTGGCCCACGACGGCCACGACCCCTCCCTCGTCCTCGACGCCGGCACCGGCCTGAGCCGCCTCTCGCGCCACCTCGACGGGCGCCCCTTCCGGGGCACCATGCTGCTCGGCCACCTCCACTGGGACCATACCCATGGGCTGCCGTTCTTCCCCGCGGGCGACCGGGACGGCAGTGATATCACCGTGCTCATCCCCGCCCAGGGCCCGAGCGGCCCCCTGAGCGGGAGACAGGGGGACGCCGAGGCGGTGCTGGAGAGGGCGTTCTCACCGCCCCACTTCCCGATCACGCCCTCGCAGCTCCGGGGCAGCTGGCAGTTCGCGACCCTGGAACCGGGACACCATCGCATCGAGGGCTTCGACGTGACAGCAGCCGAGATCCCCCACAAGGGAGGCCGTACCTTCGGTTTCCGGGTGTCAGAAGGCGGCCGGGCCCTTGCCTATCTCTCCGATCACTGGCCGCTGGGCATGGGCGAGGGCGACGACGGCCTGGGCGGCTACCACCAAGCGGCCACGACACTGGCCGACGGGGTCGACGTCTTGGTCCACGATGCCCAGTACACCGCGGCCGAGCTCCCGGCCCGGCGCAGCTTAGGCCACTCCTGCGTCGAGTACGCGGTGGGCCTGGCCGAGGCCGCGGGAGCCCGCCGCCTGGTGCTGTTCCACCATGATCCCTCCCGCACCGACGACGAGATCGACGCCCTGGTGGCCGGCTCCCAGGGCCGGTTGGTCGAGGTGGTCGGCGCCGCCGAGGGAATGACCCTCGACCTCTGACGAGGAGACCCATCGATGACCGAACGACCCCACCGCGACCAAGACGAACGACCCGACTGCCCACCCCGCCCTGCGTCGGAGTCGGAGTCGGAGCTGGGCTTCACCCGCCGGCACATGGTTCGCTGGCTCGACCCCCACCAGCTGCTCGACACTGCGGTGCGGGTGCTCCTCTCGGGCATCTTCAGCGCCTACTCCGACGCCCGCGAGCTGCAGGCCCTCGTCGAGGCAGAGACCTTCGATCGCTCGGACGCGTCTTCCCTTTGGTTCGACTACGTGGCCGACCTGGGCGACGGCTGGAACTCCACCTACACGGTCGCCCGTCTCCTCGCCGCCGAGAAGCTAGAGGTGTCCCCCGCTCAGGGCGCCGCTCGGGCCCCTGACGAACGCGACGGCGAGCCCCACGTCACCGAACGGGGGCGCATCCTGGTGATGGGCGGCGACCAGGTGTACCCCGTGCCCAAGCGGGTGGAATACGAGAACCGCTTCCTCGGCCCCTACCGGTCGGCGTTGCCGTGCAGTGTCGGAGAGAGCCCCGAGCTGTTCGCCATCCCTGGCAGCCACGACTGGTACGACGGCCTGGCCAACTTTCTGGGCGTGTTCTGCCGGGAGCGGTGGATCGGCGGATGGAAGACCCGCCAGCGCCGTAGCTACTTCGCGCTGAAGCTTCCCCACGGCTGGTGGCTGTGGGGCATCGACGTCCAGTTCGGTGCCTATCTCGACGAGGCCCAGCTCGCGTACTTCTCCGACATCGCCCGCTCCCAGCTCCAGCCCGGCGACCGCGTCATCGTGTGCACAGCCAAAGAGGTGGAGAGCGGCCGGGACAAGGCCGAGATCTACTCCGACCGCAACCTGGCCTACGTCGAGCGGGAGATCATCGAGCCTGCCGGAGCCCGGGTGCTGCTGCACCTGAAGAGCGGCCGCCACCACTACTGCCGGTACCAGGAGGACGACGGCGCCCGCCAGTACATCATTGCTGGCGGCGGTGGCGCTTTCCTGCACCCCACCCATCAGCTCCCCACCTACATCGATGCCCCCGATGGCGTCGGTGACGCCCGGTACCAGCGGGTCGCGACCTACCCCTCCGAAGAGGTTTCCCGAAAGCTGCGCAAGCGGGTGTGGTTCCTGCCTGCCTACAACCTTCCCCTCGCCGGGCTGTTCGGCACGGTGCAGGTGCTGCTCGCGTTTATGCTGAGCCTTCACCTCGGCCGCCGTCATGAGTCGCTCGGCCTGCGCCGCCTCTGGGTGGCGGTGTGGGACAGCCCTACCGCCTTCCTGCTCCTCGTGGCCATCGTCGTCATCATGGTGTTGATGGTGCGCTTCGCCCACGATGCCAGCGGCCTCAGTCGCCTACTCCTCGGGGTAGTGCACGCCTCCCTGCAGCTCACCAGCGTGGCCATGGTGATGGTCGTCGCATCCCGCCTCTCGACGTGGTACGGCCTCACCGGCCCATCCTCGCTGGCCGCCTTCCTGGTGCTGGTGGCCGTGCTGGGCGGAGTGGGCGGCACCCTGGGGATGTCGGGGTACCTATGGACCACCAACTGCCTGGGCTTCCACGGCAACGAGGCCTACGCCCCCCTCCACCACTTCGACCTCAAGCACTTCCTGCGCATGCACATCGACGGTGACGGCGTGCTCACCCTCTACCCGATCGGCATCGACCGGGTAGGGCGCAAGTGGCGGTTGTGCCCCGATGCCGCCGCCGACGCCCCGTGGTTCGCCCCTGACGGGCCCGAGCCCGAGCCCCACCTCATCGAAGGGCCCGTCAGGATCGGCGATTGACGGGTTCCTAGGAGACCGTCAACACCCCGTGCATGTCGGGATGAACCGTGCAATGGAACGCGTAGGTTCCTGGCTTGGTGGGGGCCGTGAGCGTCCCCGACTGACCAGCGCCGAGGATGCCGCTGTCGAAAGACTTGTCGTCGGCGGTCACCGAGTGCGGGGCCTGGTCGCTGTTCTTCACCGTCAGCTTCGTCCCAGGCGCAACTGTGTTCGCCGAGAACTGGAAGTTCTCGATGGCGACGACGTCGGGTGCCGGGGCTTGGGGCGCGGGGCCGGGGGGCGGCCCTTGGTTCCCGTTGGAAGGCTTGATCCCGCAGTACTTGGCTCCGTAGGCGTCGAGGTGGTCGCCGACGCTCTGGAACTTCGGGTCCTGGAAGGCCCGGGGCGGCCCCTGGAGCTTGCTGGAGTCATAATCGACCTTGGCCAGCTCGTCCCGGGCGCTGGTAAACGTGTCGTGGGCGGTCACGATGTCGGGTCTGATGCTCTTTGGCGGGTTGGCGTCCAGGGCCTTCTGGGCCTGGGCCACCGTGTCGTTTATCGCCGCTTTGAGGTCGGCCGCCGAAGAGGGGCCGAAGACCTTCTCAAGGTCGGCGTTCACCTTTTCGTTGACGGGCTTGAAGTCTTTGCAGTAGGCCTGAGGGCTCTTGGGCCCACCCTTGCCACAGGCGACCACTCCTAGTGTCATCATCGCCAACAGCACAACGGCTTTTCGCATGGAATCCCTTTCTCTCTCCTCGTATCCGCCGGTGGACCGATTATGAGAGGAGCCCGAGGCCGGGGTAAGGGAGCCAACCAGTGTCTTGGCGGGAGGGCTGGCACCTGTTGGGGCTCGTGCTGGCCCCGACCCTCAACGCAGGTGGCGCAGAGCCGACTGGGCCGCCCACCACCCGCACATGCCGTGGACTCCGGCACCCGGTGGGGTGGACGACGAGCACAGGTAGGCCGACATACCCTCGACGGGGACCACATAGGGGTCGACCGCCAGCACCGGGCGGGCGAGGAGCTGCAGGCCGCCGTGGGAGCCACCGGCTACGTCGCCACCCACCTCGTTGGCGTTGTGGCGCTCCAGGTCGGCCGGGAACATCACGTGACGAGCCAGCACCCGATCGCGGAAGCCCGGGGCGAACCGCTCGAGCTGGTCCTCGATCGGCCCGGTCATGTCCACCGTCGACCCGTTGGGCACGTGGCAGTAGGCCCAGAAGGTGTGCTTGCCCGCTGGCGCCCGGCCAGGGTCGAAGAGGCTGGGCTGGGCACAGATCACGACGGGGCGCTCGGGGTGGCGGCCGCTGGCCACATCGTGCTCGGCCGCCGCCACCTCGTCCAGGGTGCCACCCAGGTGCACTGCTCCGGCCCGGGCGCACTCCGGTGCCCTCCAGGGGACGGGGCCGTCGAGGGCGTAGTCGACCTTGAACGAACCGGGCCCGTAACGGAAACGGGCCAGGCGACGCCGGTATCCGGACGGGAGGCGATCGCCGGCTATGCCCAGCAGCTGGCGGGGGGTGAGGTCGAACAGCACCGCTCGGGCCGGCGGCAGGTCGGCGAGCGAGCTCACCCGGTGGCCGGTACGCACCTCACCTCCCAGCGAGACCAGGTACGACACCAGGGCATCGGCGATGCGCTGGGAGCCGCCCCTGGCCGCCGGCCATCCCACGGCGTGGGCGCTGGCCCCGAAGGTCAGCCCGAACGACGAGGTCAGGGGCGAGCCCAGGTCCAAGATGGCATGCGCGGCCAAGCCCGCGAACAGGCCCCGGGCGGCTTGGCCCTCGAACACCCACCGGGCCAGCTGCCGTGCCGGCCACACCGCCCGGAGCCCGAACCGGGCCATTAGCAGGGGGTGGCTGGGGGGGCGCAGCAGAGGGGCCAGCAGGGCGGCCGACAGGTCGTCCCAGCTCTCGACGAGGGGACCGACCAGGCGCCGCCACGCCCGGGCGTCTGCGCCTCCCAGGCGATCGGCGGTGGTGTCCAATGACCGCTCCAAGATGGCGGCGGAGCCGTCGGGCAGGGGATGGGCGGCCGGCGCCTGCGGGTGGGCCCACACCAGGCCGTGGTCGCCCAGGGGCAGCCCGGCGAAGAACGGCGAGGCCACGCCGAGGGGATGGATGGTGGAGCACACGTCGTGGACGAAGCCGGGGAGGGTCAGCTCCTCCGAGCGGGTGCCGCCGCCGACTACCTCGGCCGCCTCCAGGGCCACCACCGACAGGCCGGCCCGGGCGAGAGTGACGGCGGCCGCCAGCCCGTTGGGACCGGCCCCGACCACGACGGCGTCGTTGCGGTGCGCGCTCACTCCGTGTGCAGTATCACCGCCGGGCGGACCCGGGCCGCGATCCGGCCGGGCCCTGAGTCGGGAAGACGGCGCGACCGACGATGCGCACCGGCGCCCGCCGGTCCCCGGCCTCCACCGTGTCGCCCACACGACGGCCGATGGCGCGGAGGGTGGCGGTGCCCACCAGGATCTCGTCGGGCTTCCTCGGCTCCCGGCCCTCCAGAACGGTCGGGAACAGCTCGCCCTTCTCGGCCTCGAAGGCCATGACGTCCACCGCGTGGCCGCCCAGGCGCACGGACTGGGGAGGGACGAGACCTTCGAAGGCTCCCACGGCGGGGTTGGCCGCCAGCTTGGGCACGCTGCTGGCCGCCACGTCCCCCTGGCTGTTGGGGTTGCCCACCAGGACGTCCCAGTTCCAGCCCTGGCTGCGACGGTTGACGGCCAGGGCGTCGAGGCTGGTGGCGAAGACCAGTGCCGCCACCACGCCGGCCACCGCGGCCGTCGCCCCGACCATGGCGCCTCGCACCGCGACCGCCGAGCCGGTGGCGCCACCCTCCAGCGACATGCGGACGCCGGTGGTGACCGGCGCGGGCATCCCGGCCCGGGTCAGCCCGTCCGCCACCCGCGACCGCCGACCGACCGCCGATCGCCCGCCGGCGACGGCCGTCATGGTGGCCAACCGCCAGGCCGACACCTCCGAGCGCAGCAGGACCAGGGCCAGGGCAGCGAGCGCCCCCGCCGCCAGCACGGGGACGTCGAATGAGATGCCCGGGTGGATCTCGGCCTGACGGGCCAGGCCGATCGGGAACAGGGGCGAGAGGGCGGCGGCGAGCACGGGAGCAATGAGAGCACCCCCCGTGCCGATGAGGGCGGCCCGGGGACGAGGTGGAGGCGGCGCGCCGTGATGCTGTTCACCATCACCTCAGTCGGATCGTCGAGCCGCGCCAGCCGGCCGCGGACCACGAGGACCCGGTCCATGGTCCGGAAGGCCCGGTCGTCGGCGGCGGCGAAGGAGGCGAAGTCGCCGGAGTCGGCGCCGTCGGCCCGATGGGTGAGGAAGACGAAGGGAGAGCGGGTGCTCTGGGCCACCTGTGATAGCCGCGCGACCTTCTCGGCGGTGGCCCCGTCGGGGCTCTGAACGAACAGGTCATCGGGCCGGGAGTAGCTCACGAAGCGGTCCATGGCCGACTCGGTCCGCCGGGCACCGGCCACCGAGGCGATGACGACACCGGCGGCCAGGGCGACCAGGACGGTGAGGGCGACGGTGGCCGCGGCCCGGCGGCGCAGCTCCACCCGCACGCGGGCCCACACCGCGTTCACGGGCGGCTCCCGGCTGCCGGCTTCCGCAGCATGAACCAGTTGGGCGTGCCAACCACTTCGGCCCGGTCAACGATCTCGAAGCCGAACCGGCGGTAGAAGCCGACGTTCCCCTCCCGGTCGGTCTCCAGGTAGGCGGCCGCGCCTTCCCGGTCCATACGGGCGCAGAGCTCGGTCATGAGCCTGCTGCCGAGGCCCAGGCCCCGGAGCGGGGCATCGACAGCCAGAGGGCCGACGTGCCAGTGGGGCGCCCGCGGATCGCGCCTGAGCCACGCCCGGCCCCAGACGGCCACTCTCCAGGCCTCATGTACCCCCCTCGGCGGCGTGCGGACGAGCATGCGAGCCATTTGGGCCGCCGACGGGCGGCAAGTGCCAGGTGGCGCCATGCCGAGCACGGCCAGGGGCCACCGCCGGCGGCACACCGCCAGCGGCGGATGGGCCATCAGCGGGAGGAAGGCGCCGAAGAAACGGGCCAGCGCGGCCGAGCGGTGGCGGGCACCGGAGCCGAAACAGGCCAGGTGCACGGGGTTGTCGTCCATGCCCCGCGCCAGGACGCCGGCGGCTGCCGGCAGCTCGTGCGCGTCCAGGTACCGCAGCTCCAGGTCGCCCACCCGCAGGTCGGCCTGCCCCGCCGGCGAGGGGTTTACCGCTCCTCCCGGCGGTGGCCCCGGCTCAGCTCGGCCAGGGCTTCGAGGTCGACCTGGTCGGCCTCCGCCACCGCGACCTTTACCGGGGTGACGGCACGCAGGGTGGCGGTGCGGGTGCCGCCCTCGAGCACTGCCCGCTCCCCGAGGACGGCACCGGGTCCTACCTCGGCCACCGGCTGGCCACCCACCTCCACGGCCAGCACACCGTCGAGCAGCAGGAACAGCGAGTCGCCCGGCGCTCCCTGTTCCACCAGGGTCTTGCCCGCACCCAGCTTCTTCATCTGCGGCTTGGAACCGGCCCGCATGATCGACGACGACAGCTCGCGCTCCAGCGCCGTCTCCGCCACCGTCACCAGGGCGGGCGAGTCCTCCTCGCCCCAGGGAGTGTGGCGGCCGAAGGCGGTGCGGTACCACTCCTTGAAGTCGATCATCCCTGTCTTGGCGGCCAGTGCCCCGGTGTGGTCGTAGATCCAGTGGCGAGGGAAGGGGCTGGCGCCCAGCACCTCCCAGTCCGACGAGCCATCGGCCGCGATGGTGAGGGCCAGCGTCGACCACGCGAGGGGAGCGGCGATCTGCACGAACGGCGGTCGGCGGACGTGGCGAGGAGCAGGCACCCCCGTGCGCCCGCCGGCGGTCTGGACGAAGCGCACCGCGGTCTCGGAGACCTCAGGCTCGAGCTGCAGGTCGGGGAAGGCCACCGCCGGGAAGTCCATCGCCTTGGGGCCCACCTGGACGATGGTGGAGCTGATGTGGCCGCGCCCAGCGTGGCCCCAGGCCACCACCCGGCCGTCGTCACCCACCTCGATCCACGCCCGCAGCTCGTTGGCGAACCGGAAGCGGCCCGCCTGCCTGAGAGCCTCGAGGTTGTCGATGACGTCGGGAAGCGGGGGGTCGTAGTGGCTCACCCCCATCTCGAAGGGCAGCTTGGTCATGCCCGTGACTGCCTCCGAGGGGATCCACGAGATTGCCGTCACTACCGACTCGATGCGCATGGGTGCCTCCCCTGGGTGGGATGGCAGTGTACGGCCGAGCGTTGCCGGCGCCCACCGTGCCAGCCCGCCTCTTGAGGGTGCGGAAACCCGCACGGCGCGCTACGTCACAGCGAAAAGATCGGCGACGGGAACGGCAAAGCCGGGAAGGATATCGCCCCCGTCCAGCGTGTCGTCGCCCTCCAGCACGCGTGTCATGCCGCCGGCGCGGTGTACCTCCACCTGGCGCCGGGCCGGGTACACGAGCCAGACCAGGCGAACACCGGCGCCGATCCACCGCGTCACCTTCTCGGCGACCTCCGAGGCCCGGTCAGAGGGCGAGACGACCTCCACCGCCAGGTCGGGGGCCATCTCGGCGAACCGAGCCCGCATCTCCGTAGGGGGTAGCCGGTCGGTTCGTACGAAGGCCACGTCGGGGCCCAGGACGGTGTCGGGGTTCCGGGCCAGGATGAACCCGGTGTCGCCGGTCACCACCACACCGAGGCGGCCGTCGCCGACAAAGGTCATAAGCCGGTGGGCAACCAGGGCCTCCACCCGGCCGTGCTCGAAACCGGCAGGCGGCATGGTGGTGACCTCCCCGTCGACCAGCTCGTGGCGCATCCCGTCGTCGGCCATATCGAACAGCTCCTCCGCCGTCACCCCACTGGGAACCTGTCTGGTTGCCACACCCTCAGGGTACCTTCAGGCGTGCCAACTGGCTCGGCGCAAGGGGGGCAGGCCGTACCTAGAAAAGGGGGCCGGCACCCTTGCGCCGTGACCGCCGACGAGGCCTAATGGCTACATGCCCGAGGCCACGATCTCAGTCTTCCTCGCCGACGACAACCTGCTCGTGCGCGAGGGAGTGCGGGCCCTGTTGTCGCTGGAGGCGGATCTCTCGGTGGTGGGAGTGGCCGCCGACTACGACAGTCTGCTCGCGGGGGCGGAGGCCGCCGCTCCCCAGGTGCTCGTCACAGACATCCGTATGCCCCCGTCGTTCCAACGGGAGGGCATCGACGCCGCCAAGGAGCTGCGCAAGCGCCACCCCGGCACTGGGGTGGTCGTCCTCTCCCAGTACGACGACCCCGAGTACGCCATCTCCCTGCTGGCCGAGGGTTCATCCGGTTACGCCTACCTGCTCAAGGACCGCGTTGCCGAGGGCGACCAACTGGCCCGGGCAGTGCGCGAGGTGGCCACCGGAGGCTCCATGCTCGACCCGACGATCGTTGCCGCTTTGGTCAACCCCGTCACGGGAAGCGGGGACCTGAGCGAGGGGGAGGACGAGCTTCTCCGCCTGGTGGCCGAGGGGCGGCCCATCAAGGCCATCGCCGCCGCCCAGGACACGACGGCCGAGGCGGTGTCCGACGCCGTAGAGCACCTGTTCCTCAGGCTGGCCCAGGAAGCCAGCACCGGGACGGCCAGCGCCCTGCGCCGCCTACGCCTGCTCCACAAGGCGATCGTCGACCGGGAGGAGCAGGGCGAGAGCCTGAGCCGGCTCCTGCCCGGCGGCATCGCCGAGAAGCTGCGGCGGGAGGGAAGACGCATCGGCCAGACCGAGACGCTCGAGGTGACAGTGCTCATGTCCGACATCCGCGGCTACTCGACGATCGCCGAGCACGCCGATCCCACGGTGCTGGCGGGCCAGCTCAACGAGCACCGGGCGGAGATGAACCACGCCATCCTCGACGCCGGTGGCACCGTCATGCAGTTCGTGGGCGATGCGGTCATGGCTGTCTTCGGCGCACCCATCCCCCAGGCCGACCACGCTCGGCGGTCGGTCGCGGCGGCGGCGGCAATGCATGGCCGCCAGGACGCGGTCAACAAGGGCTGGGCCGAACGGTCCCTGCCCGCCTTCGGTCTCGGGATCGGCCTGTCCACCGGCGAGGTGGCAGCCGCCCTTCTGGGGTCCGAGGAACGCCTCGAGTACACGCTGGTGGGCGACACCGTGAACCTGACCCAGCGCCTCCAGCAGTGGGCTGAACCGGGCCAGACCGTGCTCAGCGGGGCCACCGCCGCCGCCCTCAACGGGCAGGTCCAACTCGAAGCCATCGAACCGGCGACGGTCAAGGGCCGGGAGACCCTCGTCCAGGCCTTCCGGCTCATCAACCCCAAGAAGGAGACGACATGAACGTGCTTGAGACCAAGGGCCTGCGCAAGACCTACGAGTCCGAGGGGGTGCCGGTACGAGCGCTGCGCGGGGTCGAAATGACCATGGCCGAAGGGGAGTTCATCGCCGTGATGGGCCCGTCGGGCTGCGGCAAGTCGACCCTGCTCAACCTGGCCGCGGGCCTCGACAGCCCCAGCGACGGTGAGATCTCGGTGGCCGGCGACACGTTGGTGGGCAAGGACGAGAACCAGTTGGCCCGCATGCGCCGGGCCCACATCGGCATCGTCTTCCAGTTCTTCAACCTGCTCGAAGGCATGAGCGTGCTGGAGAACGTGGCGCTGCCCGCCATCATCGCCGGCTCGTCACGCAAGCAGGCCGAGAGCCGGGCCCGCGACCTCCTCGACCTGCTGGGCCTGGCCGACAAGGCGAAGAACGCACCGGGGGTGCTGTCCGGTGGCCAGCGCCAGCGCCTGGCCATCGCCCGGGCCTTGGCCAACAAGCCCACCCTCGTGCTGGCCGACGAGCCCACCGGCGCCCTCGATACCGCCGGGGGCGCCGAGGTGCTGGAGCTGTTCCGACGCCTCCACGCCGACGGCCAGGCCATCCTCATGGTCACCCACGACCAAGAGGTGGCCGCCGCCGCCGATCGCATCGTGCGCATGCGCGACGGCCGCATCGAGGACGCGTCCGTGAGCCCCCGGGCGCCCGCCGGGGACCTCACCTTCAAGAATGCGGGCGAGGCATAGGCCAGACGATGTCGCCGTCTGGGCCCGGTCCCGGGCCGACCCTCCACCGCCGATGATGGCCGCCATCCCCGCCCGCATGGCCGACAGGGGCCGGCACGCTCTCGTCCTGCGGGCCGAGTAGATGGGTGCCGAGGACGTGACGGCACCACTCGGGGGCAACCCAGCTGTCTCCGGCATCTCCGGCGGCGTCTACGGCGACATCACGATCGGCGGTCGAGAGGTGCCCGCGATCGGCATCGACCTCCTCGTCGGCTCCGTCTTTCCTACGTTGATCGACGGCCGGCCACCCAGGGATCCCGATGAGATCGTCCTGGGCATCAAGGTTCTGGGCCGCCTCCATCGATCGGTGGGCGACATAGTCGACGTGCAGATCGGGGGTGCGGGCGGGACGCCGCGACCCATGCGGGTGGTGGGTCGGTCCGTCTTCCCGAAGCTGGGGAGAGGAGGCTTCCCACCGACCGCCCTGGGCGACGGTGCGGCGGTCATGGGTCGGGTGCTCGCCGGTCCGAGCTCAGCGGTACCCCCCGGCCAGTACAACTTCTTCCTCGTCCGCTACTCCGGCCGTCGGGTGGACCGGGTCGCCAGGAACCGCCTGGCCGGCGACCTGGCGGGATTCGGACACCAGTGCGTAACGGCCGTCTGCCTGCGCGGTGCGCAACGGCCGGGTCAGGTCAGCGGGTACGCGGAGGTCAAGTCGACACCGATCGTCCTCGCCGGGCATCTCGCCGCGCTGGCGCTGGCCACGCTCGCCCACACCCTGGTCACCTCCATCCGGCGACGGCGACGGGACCTGGCGATCCTCAAGACGCTGGGCTTCCTCCGCCGCCAGGTGTCGGCTGCCGTTGCCTGGCAGTCGACCACGATCACGGCCATCGCCCTGGTACTCGGGCTCCCACTGGGCATCGTCGCCGGGCGCTGGCTGTGGCGGCTCTTCGCCGCCCAACTGGGAGTGGCGACTGCAACAGAGGTGCCGGCAGTCGCGGTGGCCGTGGCCGTACCGGCGGCCATCGTCGCCGCCATCATCATCGCAGTCCTCCCCTCCCGGATGGCCGCCCGTACCCGTCCCGCCCTCGTGCTGCGGAGCGAGTGATGGGCCCGGTGTGGGCCCGCCTCCGGGCAGACCTCCTCGGGAGATGGAGGGGATGGTGCGGGCTGGTCCTCCTGGTGGGGCTCACCGGCACGATCTCCCTGACCGCGGCGGCCGCCGCCCGCCGTACGGACACCGCCCTGCCGAGACTCCTGGAGGCCAGCCGGGCGCCCGACGTCCTCATCTCGCCCCAGGACAACGGCCTCGGCGCCTTTGACGCCGAGATCGCCCGGCTGCCGGAGGTCGCGGCCATGGGCGAGGTGGCGGGCGTGCCGCTGGCCCGCATCGACGCGTCCGGGCAGGTCGATCCCCTGCTGGCCGCTCCCCCCGCGAGCATTGACGGCCGGGCCGGCTACTCGATCTACCGGCCCAAGCTGCTGTCCGGACGAATGCCCCGTCGCGACTCCGAGTCGGAGATCCTGGCCACCAAGCAGACGGCCGACCGACTTCACCTGAAGGTCGGTAGCCGGCTGACCCTCGCCGAGCTCTCGCGCGATGAGAACAACAGTCAGGTGTTCGACCCCCAGCGGTCGCGGCGCTGGTACACCTTCAGGGTCGTGGGCATCGGCCTGTTCCCCGACGCGCTCACCAACCGGGAGCCGGGCGTGAGCGACAACGTCCTGTTTACACCCGCCTGGTACCGGGCCCACGGCGACCCGACCAACCTCAGCTTCACGGGGGCGTTCCTGCGCCTGCACCGCGGTGCCTCCGTGGCGCGACTGCGCCAAGAGGTCGACGAGGTTGCCGGCCGCCACCCCGAGGCCGGCTCCAACATCTTCTTCTCGACGTTCGCCGACCGTTACACGGCCGAGCGTCGCGCCATACGCCCCCAGGCCATCGCCCTCGGCCTCTTCGCCGCCCTGGCCGGGGCCACGTCCCTCCTCGTCGTCGGCCAGGCCATCTCCCGCCACGTGGTGCTGGGCGCCGTCGACCGACCCACCCTGCGCGCGCTGGGGATGACCGGTACCCAGCTGTTCGCCATCGCCGCCCTGCCTGCCGCCGGAGTGGCGGCAGCGGGAGGCGTGCTCGCCTTCGCCTTCGCTACCGCGCTCTCCCCCATCGGCCCTATCGGGGTGGCCCGGCTCGCCGAGCCCCACCCAGGACTCTCTGTGAACTTCGGTCTGCTGGGCTTGGGGGCGGCCGCGGTTGCCGTGCTCCTCGCGGCGTGGGTGGCAGTGCCGGCGTGGCGGTCGGCGTCGGCCGGGGATACCCAGCTGCGACCGGCGACTCCCGACGCCCGGCGGGCCAGCAGCTTGGCGGTGGCCATGGCCCGCAGCGGCCTCCCCGCCACGGTGGCCACCGGGCTCCGCATGGCCCTGGAGCCGGGCCGGGGCCGCACATCGGTTCCCGTGCGCAGCGCCCTCGCCGGCGGGGCACTGGCCGTCGCCGCCCTGGTCACGGCGTCGTCGTTCGTGACCGACCTCGATCACCTGGTTTCGACCCCCCGCCTCTATGGCACGACCTGGGACATGGCCCTCGACGCCCAGTTCGAGTCGTTCCCCCGGGACAAGGGCGCGGATCTGCTGTCGTCCGTCCGGGGCGTGGGCAGCTTCAGTGGCGGCGTGTACGGCAACGTCACGGTGGGGGACCGGGCGATCGCGGCGGTGGGCCTGGACGACATGCGGGGGAGCGTCTTCCCCACGCTCCTGGAGGGCCGACGCCCCGCCCGCACCGACGAGATCGTGCTGGGCACCAACACGCTGCGCCGCGCCCACCGGTCGGTCGGCCAGGCGGTCGACGTCCAGCTGCCCGCAGGCACGAGGTCGATGCGCATCGTCGGCCGGGCCGTCTTCCCGGGTTTCGGGCGGGGCGGCTTCCCCCCGACCGACCTGGGCGAGGGGGTGGCGACCGGCGCTGCGGCCTTGAGGACCCCGGACGTGCCCGATGGCAGTTACAACTTCTTCCTGGTCAGGGTGGCGCCGGGATCGAGCCGCAAGGCCACCATGGCCGAGGTGGGCCGGGTCGCGACCGCCGCCGGCTGCCCGGCCTCGCAGTGCCCGTCGCTCACCCCCCGGCCCGCCGACGTCGACAACTACTCTCGGGTGCGCTCCACCCCTCTGCTCCTGGCCGGGGTGCTCGCGCTGCTGGCCGCGGCCAGCATCGGCCACGCCCTGGTCACGTCCGTGCGCCGGCGGCGGCGCGACCTGGCCATCCTCAAGACGCTGGGCTTCGTCCGCCGCCAGGTGTCGGCCACCGTCGCCTGGCAGGCCACCGCCCTGGTGGCCCTCGCCCTGGTCATAGGCATGCCGCTCGGTCTGGCCTTCGGGCGCTGGGGATGGGCCCTCTTCACCCGCGAGCTGGGAATCGGCAACGAGACGGTGCTGCCGCGGACGATGCTTCTCCTCCTCGTGCCCGTTGCTCTGGCGGTGTCGAACCTGGTCGCCGCCCTTCCCGCTCGGGCCGGCAGCCGCATTCGTCCCGCGGCCGTCCTGCGAGCGGAGTAGCCATGGCCCTGAACGCTCGAGGAGAGCAGCGATGAGCGCCGTCGCCTTCCGGGCGTGGGCCGATCTGCGGGCGCGCTGGCGGTCTTGGGCCGCCCTGGGCGTGCTGGTCGGCCTGATGGCCGGGGCGGTCATCGCCGCTGCGGCCGGGGCCAGGCGTACCGACAGCGCCTTCGGGCGGTTCTTGACCGCGACGAGAGCACCCGACGTCTTCGCCTTCAACCCGCCCGCCGACGTCACCGGGTTCGCCCACATCAGCTTGGATTCCTACGCCGCCCTGCCCCAGGTCGTCCAAGCGGTGGACGCCAGCAACTACGTGGTCGTCGGCCCGTCCGACGCCACCCTCATCGCCTCGCCCAACCCGAACCTCGGAGCAACGATCCTGGGCCACAAGATCTTGACCGGGCGTACTCCCCGACCCGACCGGGCCGACGAGGCGATGGTGAGCTTCACCATGGCCGAGCGCCGCCACGTCGGCGTGGGCGACACCCTGGCGCTGTCGCTGTCCGCCTCCCAAGCGGGGGCGCCCCCCGTGCCCGTCTCGTTCCGGGTGGTGGGCGTGGAGGCGTCGGCCGTGGACTTCCCGCCCCAGACGGGTAGCGGAACGGACCAGGTGTGGACCACACCCGCCTTCTACCGGGAGCGGCAGGGGAGCTTGGCCGCCTACGAGACGGCCGTCATCCGCCTGCGTCGCGGTGGCCGGGATATCCCCGCCTTCGAGGCCGAGGTGCAGAAGCTGGCCGCGGGTACGCCCGCCCTTGTGTTCGCCCTTTCCGACCAGGCGGTGAACACCCAGCACTCCATCCACCTCCAGGCGGTGGCACTGTGGCTGCTGGCCGGGCTGCTGGCCCTGGCGGGTGTCCTGGTGGTGGCCCAGCTCCTGGCCCGCCAGGGCCAGCTGGAGTCCGCCGAGCATCCCGACCTGGCTGCCCTGGGGATGAGCCGGGGCCAGCTCTGGGTTGTCGGCATGTCCCGCGCCGTGGTGGTGGGGATGATGGCCGCGGTGGTCGCAGCAGCCACCGCGGTGGCCCTGTCGCCGTTGACGCCGGTGGGCCTGGCCCGCACCGCCGAGCCGCACCCCGGCCTGGCCGTCGATGCCCTGACGCTCGGCCTGGGGGTGCTGGCCACCGTGGCCGCGGTGGCGCTGGCCGGGGCGTGGCCGGCGTGGCGAGCGGCCGCCGTCCGCGCCGATCTCACGCCGGCCCCCAGCGGCCAGGGCCGCCCCTCGATGGTGGCCGAGGCCCTGTCGCGCGCCGGGGCCCCTGTCCCGATGACGAACGGTGTCCGCCTGGCCCTCGAGCCCGGAAGGGGGCGCACCGCGGTCCCGGTGCGCAGTACCCTCACCGGGGCTGTGATCGGCGTCGTCGCACTGGCCACCGCCCTGGGCTTCTCCGCCAGCCTCCACCACCTGCTGGCCACGCCCAGGCTCTACGGCGTAACCTGGGACGCACGGGTCACCACGGTGGCCCAGGACGACATTGACGGCGCTCTTCCGGCGGTGGCCGGCGACCCCGACGTCACCGATGCCTCCCTCGGCTACTCGGGTTTCCCGGTTGCCCTCGATGCCCCCCGCTCAGGGGGCCGCTCGGGCCCAGACGCCCCCCGCTCAGGGGGCCGCTCGGGCCCCGGGGTACGGGTCGACGGGATCGCGGTGGCCCCGGAGAAGGGAACGACGCTCCTGCCCACCGTCATCGAAGGCAGGCTGCCCACCGCCCCGGGCGAAGCGGTGCTGGGCCGCTCCACCATGGCCGCACTGCACGCGCACGTGGGCAGCATCGTGCAGGGCATCGTGGCCGAAGCCTCGACCGAGCCGGAGGCGCTCAAGGTGGTGGGCAGGGCGGTGTTCCCCAGCCTCAGCGACGCCATGGGCCTGGGCAAGGGGCTGGCCATCACCGTCGACGGGCTGCGGGCCATGGTCCCTCCCGGCAACGCCCCCCCGCCCGACACCATCCTGGTCAGGTTCGCCGCCGGGACCGACACCGCCAGGGCCACCGCTGCGCTGCAACGGCGAATCGGCACCGGAGCCTTCCTGGTCTTCTCCCCCGAGCGGCCCGTCGACCTGGTCAACTTCGGCCGGGTCCAGAGCCTGCCGGTGGTGCTGGGCGGGATGCTGGGCGCCTTCGCCCTGGCCACCCTGGCCCACCTGCTGGTGACCTCGGTCCGCCGCCGCCGGCGCGACCTTGCCATCCTCAAGTCCCTGGGCCTGGTGCCCCGCCAGGTGCGGGCCACCGTCGGGTGGCAGTCGACCACCCTGGCCCTCGTCGCCGTCGTCGTGGGCGTGCCCCTCGGCCTGGCCGCCAGCCGGTCGGTATGGCTGATGTTCGCCCGCAACCTGGGCATCGAGCCCGAGCCCGTGTTCCCGCTGCTGGCCCTGGTGCTGCTGGGACTGGCCACCATCGCAGTGGCCAACCTGGTCGCCGTCCTGCCCGGCCGGGCCGCCGCCCGCACCTCGCCTGCCGTCGTCCTCAGATCGGAGTGAGCATGGCCACCACCATCCACCCAACCACCCGGGCAGACAACCCGCCGCGGGCCGACGAGGGTCCCTCCCGGGCCGCCCCGCTCATCGCCGGGGTGACGGCTGTGGTGGTGGCCGCCGCGGCCCCGGTCGTGGCCCACCACGCCGGCGACCTGCCGGCCCAGGTGCTACGGGCCGCGCTGGTAGGTGCCTGGGCGGTGGCAGGGGCGGTGATCACCGTTCGCCGCCGCCACGAACCGCTCGGCCCTCTGGTCGTGGCGGGATCGCTGGTCGCGGCGGTGGCAGACCTCGCCGCCGCTGCTCTGCGTGCCCACGCCCATGGCAGCGCCCTGGCAGCAGCGACCGTCACTGCTACTCGCTTGGTGCTGCCCCTCGCCGTGGCCGTGCTGCCGGC
This sequence comes from Acidimicrobiales bacterium, assembly GCA_051005135.1. Classification (GTDB taxonomy): domain Bacteria; phylum Actinomycetota; class Acidimicrobiia; order Acidimicrobiales; family AC-14; genus DATAQC01. Next base: position 6,521 of record JBPCJQ010000022.1, on the reverse strand, counting down.
CATCGCCATGCACGTGCTGCTCAGCCTGCCCGACGGCTCCTGCGCCCTCAGCAGGGCCGTCGTGAGGGGCGCCTACGGGGTGGGGGCCGTCATTGGTGTGGGCCTGTGGCTGCAGCGTCCAACACTGGCGCTGTGGCCGGTGGCGCTGGAAGGGGTGGTGGCGGTGGCCGTGGGCCTGGCGGGTTCGAACCGGCGTTACCGCCGTTCGGTCGGCGCCGAGCGCCAGCGCCTGCAGTGGTTCGGCTGGGCCATGGTGGTCACCGCCGAGGCCACCCTCGTCACCGTGGCCCTCCGCCTGCTGGCGGGATGGCCGCCCCAGGGCCTGGCCATCGTGGCCGCCGCCACCGTGGTCATGCCTGTAGCACTGGCCATCTCCAGCTCGTCGGGGCTGCTGGGCCGCATCGACCACCTGCTGGCCCACACCGTGTCCGTCGCCGGCCTCAGCGGGGTGGTGGTAGGCACCTACGTGGTGGTGGTGCTCGGCCTGGGCCGCACCCCCACCGCCTCGGAGCGGTCTCTCCTGCTCCTGTCCATGCTCGCCGCAGCCGTCGCCGCCCTGCTCTACCTGCCCGCCCGCGAGCGCCTCGGCCGGTTCTCCAACCGCCTGGTATATGGCGAGAGAGAGGCGCCCGACGAGGTGCTGCGCACCTTCGGCACGCGCCTGTCCCGGGCCATCCCCCTCGACGAGCTCCTCCTCCAGGTGGCCGAGTCATTGCGCAAGTCGATGGCGCTGTCCTCGGCCGAGGTCTGGACCGGCTCGGGCGGCCAGCTGGAGCGGGTGGTGTCGGTGCCCGACGCCCCCGCCGCCCGCCTCACCATGGCCCCCGACGAGGAGGCGGTCGTCGCCCGGGCAGGCGTGTCCGGCCAGGCCTGGGTCAAGGTGTGGCTGGCCGGTCTGCTCGGGGGCCGGGAGGACATCCGCATGCGGGTGGCGCCGGCCACCCACTCCGGCCAGCTCCTCGGCCTGATCGTCGCCGTACGCCCCGACGCGGCCGACGCCTTCCGTCCCGAGGACGAGACGGTGCTGGCCGAGCTGGCCCGCCAGGTGGGCCTGGCCCTGCACAACGTCGCCCTCGACTCCGCCCTGCAGGCCTCGCTCGACGAGGTCCGCCGCCAGGCCGAGGAGCTCCGGGCGTCGCGCGCCAGGGTGGTGGCCGCTTCCGACGCCGCCCGACGCCAGATCGAGCGCAACCTCCACGACGGGGCCCAGCAGCACCTGGTGGCGCTGGCCGTCAACCTCCGCCTGGTCGCACAGCTCGCCGACGCCGACCCTGCCGCGGCCAAGGAGATGCTCGCCCAGCTCGGCCACGACGTGGCCGACGCGGTTCAGGAACTGCGCAGCCTGGCCCACGGCATCTACCCGCCGCTGCTCGTCGACCGCGGTCTGGCCGAGGCCCTGGCCGCGGCTGCGGGGCGAGCCGCCCTTCCCACCGAGGTCGAGGCGGCGGGCACCGGCCGTTACCCCCAGGACGTGGAAGCGGCCGTCTACTTCTGCTGCCTGGAAGCCCTACAGAACGCGGGCAAGCACGCCGGCGAAGGTGCCACCGCCAAGGTTCGGGTGTGGGAGGAGGCAGGTGGCCTGCTGTTCGAGGTAGCCGACGACGGTGCCGGCTTCGACACCGCCAACCGCGCTTCGCTCGGCGCCGGTTTCGTCAACATGGGCGACCGGGTGGGCGCCATCGGCGGCAGCGTGGGGGTGGAGTCGTCCCCCGGCAAGGGCACGAGGGTCTCCGGACGTCTCCCGCTTGGCTAGGTGAACCCGTCCTGGCGAGTCCACAGCTCACGCAGCACGACTGGGCCGAACTCGTCCTTGTTGACGTAGGCGGCCATGCCCGACGATGCCGCGTCGGCAGGCAGGTCGTCGGCCTGGTAGGTGGAGAGAAGCACCACTGCCACCTCGGGGTGGGAGCTGGTGATACGCCGGGTGGCCTCGATGCCGTTGATGCCACCCATGTTGATGTCCATGAGCACCAGCCCAGGATGCAGCCGCTCGACCATCTCTACCGCGGACTCGCCCGAGTCAGCCTCGCCGACCACCTCGAAGCCCGGAGTGAGCTTCACCACCGTGGACGCGGCTCGTCGAAACGGCGCCTGGTCGTCGACGACCAGAACTGACACGTCGACCTCGGGCATCGTGCCCCATCTTCACATGGGACGGCAACAGATGGACACCGTGCCTGCCCCCCTCCGATCGGTGGGGCTAGCCCGCCTGGTCGCCCAGGAACAAGAGAACGGCTTTCACCCTGCGGTGGATATCGGGCTCCTCGGTGAGGCCCAGCTTGGAGAAGATGGAGCTGATGTGCTTCTCCACCGCTCGCTCCGACAGCACCAGGGCGGAGGCGATGGCGGCGTTGTTGCGGCCGTGGGCCATCTCGGCGAGGATCTCCACCTCCCGGGGGGTCAACCGGCGCATGGGCGACTCGGCCGACCGGGAACGGGCCTCCACCAGGGCGTCGATGACCTTGGGGTCGATGTAGGAGCCCCCCCGAGCCACCTCGCGGATGGCCGCCAATAGCTGGTCGACGTCGGACACCCGCTCCTTGAGCAGGTAGCCCCGCCCCTTGGACCCGTGGGCCAGGAAGGCCAGGGCGTACTGAGGATCGGCGTACTGGCTGAGCACCACCACCCCGCCCTCGGGGTGCACGACCCGCATCCGCTCAGCCGCCTGCAGGCCCTCGTCGGTGCCGGTGGGCGGCATACGGATGTCAGTGAGCACCACGTCGGGGGGGTCGGCGTCGATGGCGGCGAGTAGGGACTCGAGGTCGCTGCAGGTGCCGATCAGCTCCAGCTCCGGCTGGGACTCGATCAGGCGCCGGACCCCTTCGCGAACCAGGTAGTGATCCTCGGCCAGCACCACCCGTATGGCCATGCGATCAGTCGGCGACGCGAGAGGCAATAGCTGGCTCTCGCCAGGCCAGGCGGGGGGCGTCGGACCACAGGCGCTCGAGGTCGTAGTAGGCACGGGTCTCGTCGGCAAACACGTGCACCACGAAGTCGCCATAGTCGAGGAGCACCCACTCGGCCTGGTCGCGGCCCTCGATGCGCAGCGGCGAGGGGCCACCGGCCTCCTTGACCTTGGCCTCCACCTCTTGGGCGATGGTGCGTACCTGGCGGGGATTCCGTCCGCTGGTGATGACGAAGGCGTCGGTGATGGCCAGGATGGCCCCGATCTCGAGGATCACCGTGTCCTCACCGCCCTTGCCATCGGCGGCCTGCGCCGCCTGGCAGGCCCAGCTACGCACCTCTTCCAGGGTCGTCACAGGGGCGGCGCCATCGTCATCTCCCCCCAGAGTACAGACCTCGGCGGCCGATGACGTCGATCGCCGGTGCGGGCACCAACCAGTCGAGGGGCAGGCCGACGGCAGCCCTCCGACGCAGGTCGGAAGCCGACAGGTCGAGGCCAGGTATGTCCACCCGCTCGGTACGCCATCCCGGTCCAGGGTCGACGTCGGGGGCACCGGCCCGGTTCACCACCACGAGGGTGGCCAGGGACCGGGCGGTGCCCACCCGCTGCCAGCTGGGCAGGTCGGCGGCCACGTCGGCGCCCACCACCAGGAACAGCTCAGGCGAGGGATCCGCGGCCGCCAGCGTCTCGAGGGTGTCGGCGGTGAACGAGTCGCCGCCACGGTCTATCTCCAAGGCGCTGGCCTCCAGGCCATCTGCGTCGGCCACCGCCGCCTCCACCATGGCCAGGCGGTGCTCGGCAGGCGTGATCTCACGGTGCTGCTTCTGCCACGGCTGGTTGGCCACCACCAGCAGCACCCGGTGGAGCCCGAGGGCGTGGCGGGCATTGGTGGCGGCCACCAGATGGCCCACGTGCACGGGGTCGAAGGTGCCCCCGAACACCCCCAGGCGTTCCACCACCGGATTGTACGGGCCTGCAGGTAGTGTTGACTCACAACGCACGACAATCGTCGCCTCACCAATCCCATGAGCGCACAGACCACCTGGACCCCCGCGAGCTGGCGAGCCCGACCTGCCGACCAGCAGCCCGACTGGCCCGACGCCGACGCCCTGGCCGCGGTGCTGGCCCGCATCAACGCGCTTCCACCCCTGGTCTTCGCCGGCGAGGTGCGCGACCTCACCGCCAGCCTGGCCGCGGTAGCCGAGGGCAAGGCGTTCCTGCTCCAAGCCGGTGACTGCGCCGAGTCGTTCGAGTTCTCCGGCGACTCCATCCGCGACAAGCTCAAGGTCATCTTGCAGATGGCCGTCGTCCTCACCTACGGGGCGGGCGTGCCCACGGTGAAGATGGGCCGCATCGCCGGCCAGTTCGCCAAACCCCGGTCTTCGCCCACCGAGACGGTCGGCAGCACCGTGATCCCGTCATTCAGGGGCCACATGGTGAACGACGACGCTCCCACCGCCGAGGCCCGGGTAGCCGACCCCGAGCGCCTGCTTCAGGCCTACAACCAGTCGGCGTCCACCATGAACCTGCTGCGGGCCTTCACCAAAGGCGGCTTCGCCGATCTCACCAAGGTGCACGTGTGGAACCAGGAGTTCGTGGCCCGGAGCGGTGAGGGCCGCCGCTACCAGAGCATCGCCGACGAGATCCAACGAGCCCTGCGGTTCATGGCCGCCTGCGGAGTCGACCTGGCGGCCGGGTCCATCTTTCACCAGGTCGACTTCTGGACCTGCCACGAAGCCCTGCTGCTCGGCTACGAGGAGGCTCTCACCCGCCAGGACTCCCTCAGCGGCGCCTGGTACGACTGCTCGGCCCATTTCTTGTGGGTGGGCGACCGCACCCGCCGCCTCGACGGGGCGCACGTGTCGTTCCTCACCGGCGTGGAGAACCCCGTGGGAGTGAAGATCGGCCCAACGACCGCGCCCGAGGAGGCCGTGGCCCTCTGCGACACCTTGAACCCCCGGCGTGTTCCCGGCCGCCTCACCCTCATAACCCGGCTGGGGTCCACAGGGGTTGAGCAACTCTTGCCACCTCTGCTGCGTGCCGTGCGCGACGCGGGCCACCCGGTGGTATGGGCGTGTGACCCCATGCACGGCAACACCTTCGTCTCGCCGTCGGGCCACAAGACCCGCCACTTCGACGACATCCTGGCCGAGATCCGCACGTTCTTCGCCGTACACCGCGGCGAGGGGTCGTGGCCCGGGGGCGTGCACGTGGAGCTCACCGGCGACGACGTCACCGAGTGCCTGGGCGGAGCCGAGGCGGTGCTCGACGACCACCTGGCCGACAACTACACCACCAAGTGCGACCCCCGCCTCAACGCCCGCCAGTCGCTCGATCTGGCCTTCCAGGTGGCTGAGCTGCTGCGGGGCTAGCCCCGGCCGGCGCAGGCCCGGCTGCTTCGTCGGTGGAGGCAACCAGGCGGTCGGCAACCTCGCGCAGCTTCAGGTTCAGGCGCTGCGAAGCGCTGCGCAACACGTCGAAGGCCTGGTCGCCGGTCATGCCCTGGCGTGCCATCAGGATCCCTTTGGCCTGGCCGATCATGTCCCGCGACCCGATCGCTTGGTGAAGCTGCTCCTCTTTGAGCGCGCTCGACAGGGCGACGGCGGCGTGGGTGGCGAACACGGCACCGATCTCCTGGGCATCGTCGCCGAAGGCACCAGGCTCCTTCGAGAACAGGTTCAGGGCGCCCATCGTGTCTTCCTCGGCGAAGAGCCGGAAGGCGAGCATGCTGGCCACGCCGGTCTCCTCGGAGGCCCGCTTCGAGAACTCGGGCCAGCGCTCCTCGTCGGCCAGGCAGTCACAGCGAAACACGGCGTGGTGCCAGATGGCGTCGAGGCAGGGGCCCTGGTTGGCCTCGTACTGGATGGTGTCGACCTGGACGGGCACCTCGTCGCTGGCTCCCGCCGTGGTCACCTTGCCCCCTTGTACGAGCGAGATACCGGCGTGGTCACAGCCGTCGATGGTCTGCACCGCGAGCTCGCTGATCTTGGAGAGCGTGCGCTCCAAGCCCTCCTCGGCCATGAGGAGCCGGGCCACCTGGGCGAAGGTCTCCGCCACGGTGGCGTCCTCCTGGTCGCCGGTGACGCCGACCAGGGCGCCGCTGAGGTGGTGGTAGGCGTTGATGAAGGCGACCACGGCACGCTGGTCGCCAGGACCGAGCTCCCGAAAGCGGGCAATGGCACCCTCCACGTCGACCGGATCCGAGTGCCCCGACCGCTGGGACTCGACCAGCTCGGTCTTGGCACTGCCAAAAGACCAGGCGGCCCGCTTCGCCCACGAGTGGCCGGTTACGACGGTGGATCGTTCGAGCATGACAGGCCTTTCTGCTAAAGCCAGGTTCATTCTATCGTCCCGCTCTTGGGTATCCCTCAGCCGCCGGCCGGCTGCCCACGGTACGGTTTCCGTGTGCGGAGATCGACTCATTACGTCTTCCACGCCGTTTGGGACGTGAGCGCCGGCTTCGACGACGTGTGCACTGTACTGTCGCATCCGGAGACCTACTCGGCCTGGTGGCCCGAGATCCGCTCGGTGACGCCGAGGGCTAGCGGGCGGTTCGAGATGGTGGCTCGGTCGGTGCTCCCCTACGACCTGCGCTTCGTGAGCGAGGAGGTCGAGG
>JBPCJQ010000021.1:0-23306 GCA_051005135.1 Acidimicrobiales bacterium | reverse complement strand
CGGCCCCCGTATGTGCAGCCGGTACGGCTTGGCGCTGCCGTCAGACACCAGGTAGCAGCCCAGCTCGCCCCGGGGCGATTCGACGGCCACGTAGATCTCGCCCTCGGGCACCTTGAAGCCCTCGGTGGAGATCTTGAAGTGGTGGATGAGCGCCTCCATGGACTCGTCGATGCGGGCCCGGGGCGGCGGTGTGACCTTCTTGTCCTGCACCCGGTAGTCGCCCGGGGGCATGGCGTCGAGGACCTGGTGGACGATCTTGATCGACTCCCGGATCTCGTTGAGGCGGATGGCGTAGCGGTCGAAGCTGTCACCGTACTGGCCCACCACCACGTCGAAGTCGACCTGGTCATAGGTGAGGTAGGGCGTGTCCCGGCGTAGGTCCCAGGGCACGCCGGTGGAGCGCAGGATGGGGCCGGTGATACCCAGGGCCATGCACTCCTCGGCGGTGATGACGCCCACACCCTGGGTGCGCTCGCGCCAGATGGGCTGGCCGGTGAGGAGGGTGTCGTACTCGTCGAGGCGGGGGGGGAAGGCATCGAGGATGGCAGCGACGTCGTCGCGCCAGCCGTCGGGGAGATCGGCGGCCACCCCGCCGGGGCGGATGTAGTTGTGGTTCATGCGCAGGCCCGAGCACTTCTCGAAGAAGGCGAGGATCTGCTCCCGCTCGCGGAAGCCGTAGATCATCATGGAGACGGCGCCCAGGTCCATGCCGTTGGTGGCCAGCCACAGCACCTGCGACGACATGCGGTTGAGCTCGCACATCAGCATGCGTATCCACGTGGCCCGAGGGGGTACCTCCACACCGAGCAGCTTCTCGGTGGCCATGGAGAACACCAGCTCGTTGAACAGGGGCGACACGTAGTCCATACGGGTGACGTTGGTCGGCCCCTGGAGGTAGGTGAGGTCCTCGCCCGTCTTCTCCATGCCGGTGTGGAGGTAGCCCATCACCGGCTTCGAGCGCAGCACCGTCTCGCCGTCGAGCTCCATCATCACCCGCAGCACGCCGTGGGTGCTGGGGTGCTGGGGTCCCATGTTGATGATCATGGTGTCGTCGTCGGTGGGCTGGGACTCCACCTCCTCGGGCAGGTGGGCTATGCGCAGCACCGACCCGATCTCCCGAAGGGCCTCCACCCCGGTGGTGCCCATGAGGAGCTCCTGCGCCCCCTCCGAGGTCTCGGCGACAAGGCTGGTTTCGCTCATCGCGGGCCTGGCACGTTCTTGAATTGAACAGGGATGCGGGCGATGCCGTAGTCCTTGCGCAGGGGATGGCCCTCCCAGTCGTCGGGCATGAGGATGCGGGTGAGGTCGGGGTGGTCGACGAAGACGATGCCGAACATGTCGAAGGTCTCGCGCTCGGAGGCCTCGGTGCCCGGGTACAACGAGAACAGCGAAGCGAGGCTGGGGTCGTCTTCGGGCACCTGCACCCGCACCCGGATGCGCCGCCGGTCGGTGAACGACAGCAGGTTGACGACCACCTCGAAACGCTCGGGCTGGACTCCTGCCGGGAGGCTGCGGCCGGTGTGGGCGAGGTAGTCGACGCCAGCCAGGTCGACACACATCTGGTAGCCGTCGTCGCGCAAGGCGGCGACGACCTCCAGGTAGCAATCGCGAGAGGGGTGGACCACGAGCTGGCCCCGTGACAGGGAGGCCACTGCCCCATGAACGAGCGCCGGCTCCTCCTCCGGGGGGCTATGCCTTGTTTCCCGGGCCGACGGGCCCGCGGTGGCGCTCATCGCGGCGTGGCGACGGCTACCGGCCTCTCGGGGCGGATGCCGGCGCCTGTGCCGGTCTGGCCCCGGCGCCGGGTGATCTCGCCGGTGCGGATGAGCTCGTGCAGGGTGAGGATGCTGTGCATGAGCGTCTCGGGGCCAGGGGGGCAGCCCGGGGCGTAGACGTCGACGGGCACGATCTGGTCGACGCCTTGGACGATGGCGTAGTTGTTGAACATGCCACCCGTGGAGGCGCATACGCCCATGGAGATCACCCACTTGGGCTCCATCATCTGGTCGTAGACCTGGCGCAGGACAGGGGCCATCTTCTGGGACACCCGGCCGGCCACGATCATGAGATCGGCCTGGCGGGGAGACGCCCGGAAGACCTCCATCCCGAACCGGGCCAGGTCGAAGTGGGCGGCGCCCGTCGCCATCATCTCGATGGCGCAGCAGGCCAGGCCGAAGGTGGCGGGCCACACGCTGTTGCGCCGGGCCCACTTGACCAGCTCCTCGATGTTCCCAGTCAGGAAGTTGTGGTTGAGGTCGGCGAGGCCCACTCAGCGCCTCCCCGACGAAGCAGGCACGCGCTCGGCTCGCTCGGCGCGTTCGGGGCCACCGACCCGGCGGATGGTGGACTCGGTGGAGCGCTCGTCCATTACCAGCCGTTGATGGGGGTGGACGGGTCCCCAGTTGAGGGCGCCCCGGCCCAGGAGGTACACGAACGAGAGAAACACGGCGGCGGCGAAGGCCAGGATCTCCCAGAGCCCGAAAGCGCCCAGCTGGCGGTAGATCACCGCCCACGGGAACAAGAAGATGATCTCGATGTCGAAGATGATGAAGATCATGGCCACCAGGTAGAAGCGCACCGGGAAGCGCTCGGCGGGCTCGTTCTCGGGCACGATGCCGCACTCGTAGGGCGCCACCTTGGCGGCCGTGGGCCGTCGCCGCTGCCCCAGCAGGCCCGACGCGAAGAACGACAGGCCGGCGAACAGGGCCGCCAGTATCAGCAACACCAGGAGCGGGAGGTACTGGGCCATGGCTCGCGGGGAGCTTACCCGTCCCGCTGTCGCAACGGCTTGGTGTGTCCGGTCGGTCGGGCCGATCGTGGCGCCGATGCAGGCATGCCTGCTAGCATGCCTGCAATGGCACAGCTGACCTGGCGCACGAGCGATGAGCTGGCCGAGCGCGTGCGCCGCGCCGCCGAGGAGCGGGGGCGGAGCATGAACGACTACGTCACTGCTGTCCTCAATGCCGCCACCGATCCCGACCTGGCCGGCGGGGAGGCGGCGGCCTTGCGGGAGCGCCTGTCTCTTGCCGGCTTGGCGGTTCCACGGGGTCCGAGACGAAGGCGTCCGTCTCGTTCCGAGGTCGCCTCAGCCCGGGCCGCTGCATCTCGGGGCACACCGCTGTCCAAGCTTGTCGAAGAGGGGCGCTGAAGCTCTTCGCCGACTCGTCGGCGATCGTTAAGCTCTATGCCGACGAGCCGGGCCACGAGGACATCAGAACCCTCACCGTCATGGCGGTGGCCCAAGTCGCCAGAGTCGAGGTACCGGCGGCGTTGTGGCGCAAGCAGCGCATCGGCGAGCTCGGCGCCGAAGCCGCAGCGGTGCTGACCGCCGAGTTCGAGGCCGACTACTTCGGTACCGACAACGAGCCGCCCCGGTTCGTCACGGTCGCGACGACAGCCCGCATTCTCGACGAGGCGGCGCGGCTGTGTGCAACCCATGGGCTGCGAGCCTACGACGCCGTGCAGCTGGCATCGGCTCTGGCCACCCGCGCCGTCGACCCTGGTTGCGGCACCATCGCCGTGTTCGACTCCTCGTTGCGGGCGGCGGCAGCAGCCGAAGGCTTCGAGCTGGTGCCGACCGTCTCATAGGAGACAGAACAGAGAGCCCAATCGGCGCTGGTCGCGGGAAGGGTCGTGCAGCCCGCCCTGGTTCGCAATCAGCTGGCGCGGCACGGAAGCCGCATGCCCAAGGCCAGGTGAAGAGCCCGTTCAACCTCACCCATGCGAGTGGTGTTGAGCGCGGTGATCCGTCGGACGAGCACAGTGCGGGCGACAGTGACCAGCCGATCGAGGTTGACCACGCAGTCTCGGGGCATCCCGTCGACTGGACCCAGGCTCACTTCTTGGGCGTGGCCTCGCACAGTGGTGGTGACCTCGGCGATGGTGATCTGTGCCCGTCGCCCCCGCGCTGAGCACCGTGGCATAGACGTGGTCTTTGAGCACCGAGCACTCATCGATGGCGAGGTGCCGGCCGAGGCGTCGGGGCCGGGCGGCGCTGCCCCGGGCTCGCTCTGCCCCCAATGCCGCCCGCAGGTAGTGCTCGGGCGCGCCCAGGTCCCGGGCCACTGGCCCTGCCCCGGGCCAGGTCGGCGAAGAAGGCCATGGCCCGGCTGGTGGCCCGGGGCAGGCCTCGATGCACTCAAACACGGCTGACATCGATGCAGGACGCGCGACCCTGAAATAGGCCGAGCGTTAGCCCGCGCCGGCCGCAGCCCGTCGGGCCATTGCCTCCTTGTCTCGGGTGTGGAGCTGGTAGCAGATGATCCCGAACAGCAAAGCCGACGAGAGGCAGACGACGGCCGGGTTCTCCCGAAGGGCACCCAGGTCTCGCACCGTCACCACCGAGACGACCGGGGCCTGGGGGTCGACGGTGGCTTTGGGCGGGGGTTGGCCTGGGACCGTGGGGGGCTTCACCGCCTGCTGCACCTGCACTATCAGGTAATGAGCCTCGTGGAAGACGTTGAAGGGTCGGAAGTTGAGAAGGTGGAAGGGCCCGTAGGTCTGGCCCCCCTTCTCGCCGGCACCGACCACCAGGAAGTCGGAGGCCTTCTTGAAGATGGCCTTGGGGCCCACGATGCGGCCTTGGACCACCCCAGTGGCGTCGGCCACGTTGGTATCGGCGGGATCGAGCTTGCGCCAGTGGGCGGGGTAGCCGGCCAAGGGGCCGCTCGACACGGTGGTGAGGTCGCCCTGGGCTGTCTCCACCGCCTTCCAAGCCGCGGGCCGACCCTTCGGCCCGGCGCCGTACACCCACCAGACCGCGCCGTGGATGGTCAACCACCCGAACAGTCCGGCGGCGGCCAGGAGGAAGCCCAGCCGAGCGCCCACGTTGGTGGAAAGAATCAGGAACCCCGAACCGGCCAGCACCACGAGGGCGATGATCACGTAGAGGGCGCCCTTGATGTTCGGCTCCCATTTCAGGGCGCCCACCAAGAGGCCAGACGTCACAGCCGTGTGCATCAGATCCCTCTCTCGTAGTCGACGATCGCCCGGATCTGCTCGGACGAGAGCATGTCCTCGAAGTGCGGCATCACTCCCTTGCTGATGCCTCGAACGCCGTACTGCTTGCCCACCTCGGCCGTCTTTGCCACCCACTGCACTTGTAGCTGAGGGGTCGGGAACTGGCGCAGGGTGCTGCCGTTGTTGATGGAAGGGCCGAAGGCGCCGCCACCGGTGACACCAGGTTGGCCGTACGACCAGCCGAGGGTGTGGCAGCGGGCACAGTAGGCGTCGAACAGCTTGGACCCGTCGGTGCCGTAGGTGGCCAGGGCGTCGGCCTTCACCTTGGCCGAATCGAGCTGGATGCTCTGCAGGTAGGCGATGAGATCAGACAGCTGCTGGTCGTCGAGGGCACCGCCACCGGCCACGCCCCACGCCGGCATGGGAGTGCCCACCCGTCCGTAGGTGAGGATGAACAGCACCTCTTCAGGCCGGTAGCGCAGCATGACGGTGTTGAGGGCGGGCGCCGCCCACTGCACCTGTTGGGGCGGGGCGTCGGGACGGGCAGGGTCGGTGAGGGTGTAGGACGCAACCCCGCCCACCCCGTTCACACCGTGGCAGTTCTCGCAGCCGTAGTGGGGCTCCCGGGGGGTGGGGGGGTCGCCGGGTGTGGCCTGGAAGGCTCGCTTGCCCCGAGCCACCGCCTGGGCGTCGAAGTACTTGATACCCCGTTCCAGGCCGGGGCCTCGCTGGCGGTACGGCTCTCGCAGCCAGTAGAGGGGCAGCCCGATGGAGACGATGACCAACGTGGCGAAGGCCCACCACAGGAAGCGGGTGAGCCGGGGGCCCTCCATCGCCTCGTCGTCGAGGTAGGGCTTGCGGTTGGGGGCGATCTCCAGCTCCTCGCCCGGCACGTAGGTGCGCCGGGTCGAGCTGATCAGGTAGAGTACCCAGCCCGCCAGCATGACGACCACGACCCATGTGCCGATGCGTCGCTGTTGGGACGTTGCCGCCAGTAGCAGGTGCACTACTCGGCGCCCCCCACGCAGTGTGGGCCCTCGGTCTCCTGGCCGGTGGTGTTCGTGCCTATCGGCGGGCCCAGGATGACCTGCTTGGTGTCAACCGTCACCTGGCCGCCGTCGATGGAAACGACGAAGCGGTCGAGCCCTCTGGGCGCAGGGCCGCCCTTCTTCTCACCCACCCGGTTGTACTGGGAGCCGTGGCAGGGGCACTCGAACCACTGCGACGTAGTGCACCACGGGACCCGGCAACCGAGATGCACGCACTTCTGGTAGAGGGCCACGATCCCCTGCTCGTACCCGTCCGTCACCGCCGAGTAGGCAACGATCTTCTTGGCCTTGGGCACGGCGTCCTTGGGATAGGGGTTGATGTAGAAGCGTCCGCTGGCCAGGTAGAAGGGCTCCTTCTTGTCGGCAATCTGCTTGAGGATGTCGTCGAGCTTGCCAGCCTTGATCTTGGAGCCGAAGCCACCGGCGACACTGGGCCACAGGAAGGCCACCGACGCCCCGCCGAAGGCAGCCAGGGTGAGGGAGAAGGCGGTGACGATGCCACGGTTCAGCACCTGGCGGCGGGTTACCCCGAGCGTCTCTTCGTCGGGAGGCAGGGCGGGAGGAGGCGGCGGTGCAGAACGGTCGGGGGCGGCGCTACGGGCCCGGCGCTCTTCGGCCACGGCCCGTTCGACCTCCCTGCCGGTGCGACCGCGCGTGCCCGCAACGGGCTCGATGGCCGTGCCCGTGGCGGCTCCGGCCTCTGGTTCTGAAAGGGCGCGCTTCTCGTCGCGGCGGCGGGCGGTGACCAGGAAGAAGGTCGACGCCGCGGTAACCAGGGCGACGATCGTGATCAGGAAGACAACGGTGGCATCCATATGCGGTCAGGGGCTCCTAGAGGTCGAAGAAGACGCCGTCCCGCCACGGGAAGGTGAAGTTCTGCCCGGGCCCACGGAAGAACGAGCCGATGATCACCAGCACGGCCCAGAACATGAGGAACATGGTGAACAGGGCGATGGCGAACTTGCGGTCCTCGGGCTTGTTGGAGGGGTTACGGTCGCTGAACGGTGCCAGTATCAGGGCGAAGATGCCGATGCCGGGGATCATGACCCCCGAGACCACCGGGTGGAACATCGACAGGAGCTCCTGCAGGCCGAGGAAGTACCAGGGCGCCTTCGACGGGTTGGGTGTGAAGTTGTAGTTGGCGGCGGCGAGCAGGGGTGCGTTCACCAGGGTGGAGAAGACCAGCAGGAACGCGCTCATCGCCATGCAGGCCACGAACTCGCCGATGAGCAGGTGGGGCCACACGTGCACCTTGTCGGTGGGCGTGGCCCGCACGTCTTGGATCGACCCCGCCTTGACCACGGTGAGCAGGCGCTGGGTGTGGCCCTCCGGGCCCTTGGCCATGGCGGGCGGCGCGGTGGCGACCGCGGTAGCCGTGCCGGCTGGAGCGGCGGTGGTGGCCGGGGCGCCCACCGCCGCTTCGCCAGCCGCCTGGCTGCGGGCCAGCAGGTGAGCGGGGATCCTCTCGCCGTCGTCGACGGGGGCGGGTGTCGCCTCGCCCCCACCGGCCTGGGGCTCGTCGGGGACCGACAGGCCTAGCGCGGCGCGCCGCTCGCGCGAGCGGCGCAAGAGGTGCTCGGGTACCTCGGTCAACCGACCTCCCTCCCTACAGCGGCCCGGAGAGGCCGCCGTCCTTGCGGACTCTCCAGAAGTGGACGGCCATAAAGATGACGATGACGAAAGGCAACATCAGCACGTGGAGCACGTACCATCGCAGCAGGGTATCGGTGCCGATCTCCGCCCCGCCGAGGAGCACGAACTTCACCTGGGAGCCGAACACCGGCGTGTAGCCCATCATGTTGGTTCCCACCGTCACCGCCCACAGCGACAGCTGGTCCCACGGCAGCAGGTAGCCGGTGAACGACAGCAGCAGGGTGAGGGTGAGCAGGATCACGCCTATGAACCAGTTGAACTCCCGTGGCGGCTTGTAGGCCCCGTGGTAGAAGACGCGTGACATGTGCAGGAACACGGAGATCACCATGAGGTGCGCCGCCCACCTGTGCATATTTCGGACCAGTAGCCCGAAGGTGACCGACGTCTCCAGGGTGCGGATGTCGTTCCACGCCTGCACCGAGGTAGGCCGGTAGAAGAACATCAAGAAGATGCCGGTGACGGTGAGGATGATGAACAAGAAGAACGACAGCCCGCCCAGGCACAGCGTGTAGCTCACCTTCACCGCATGGCGCTTCACCTTCACCGGGTGCAGGTGGTAGAGCAGGCTGTTCATGATCACGTAGGAACGGTTCCTGGGGCTGTCGGTGTAGCCCTTGCGGAAAATGGAGCCGGGCCGAAAGATGGCGGTCCAGGCCTGCGAGCTGCGCATCTTGTCGCCCACCTCGAGCAGGCGCTCGCTGGGCCGCTTGTGGCCGTTGCCGTTCCCGTTGCCGTTCATGCGCCGAGCCAAGGCCTAGAACCGCATCCCGTAGGCGAAGCCGTGCTTCTCGTCACGGCCGTGAGGGTCACCATCTTTGGCCGCCACGCCCGCCTTGCCCATCACGATGACGCCGGTGGGGCAGCGGTCGACGCAGAGGCCACAGCGGGTGCACACGTCCTCGTCGACGATGAAGACGATCTTGTCGTCGGGGTCGGTGCCGGGCTGCTCGGTGTCGACGGCGTCGGCGATGGTGTCGGTGGAGAGCATGTGGATGCACTTCCACGGGCAGATGTCGACACAACCCTCGCACATGATGCACTCGGACTGGTCGATGTGAAGGAACTGCTTCGGCTTGACCGCCTTGGACAGGTAGTCGGTGCCTACCTCTTGCAGCACGTAATCGCCGGTGAAGGCGGGCATGGGCGGATTGGCGTCGTTCTTGGCCATCGGTTTCCTCTCCTCAGGCTCTCTTGACCAGGGGTCGGCCGAACCGGGACGTGACCTCGCCGCCGGCGGGCTCCACCCGGCGGCCCCGCTTCTGCCACATGGACCAGAGCTTCACCTGCACCCCCAGGAACACGCCGTAGAACACGGTGGCGACCATGTCGCGCACCGCCTGGTAGTTGACGATGACCCGGCCGCTGCCACCCCACGTCTTGGCCTTCTGGCCCATCACCAGACCCTTGGTGGACACGGCCAGCAACAGCTTGTCGGAGCGCCACAGCAGCTCGTTGTCGGCGAACTTGAGCCACTGGTCAGGGATCACGCCGTAGGCCACCAGCATCAGGGCGAACGCGAACATGCCCGCCACGAAGGCCTCGCCCCAGGTGACAGGGGTGCCGATGGGTCGGCGGCGACCGACGGCCAAGCAGATGCCGATGCCGACCACCAGGATCAGCATGGAGACCAGCAGCGCTACCACCCGGCGGCACCTCCCCTCAGGCCGTCTGCTCTCTGTGCTCTCGGTACTCTCGTGAACGCGGTCACATTCTACTCGGGGTGGGAGTCGGGGTCGTATCGGGTTCTAGCACGGCACTTCCCGGCCAGGCACATCGGGGCCGCTTGGCCAACGGCTGCCTCCCCGACGTACATTTGCGGCGGGAAGGAGGGCTGTGACCGAGGTTCCGGATTACCTGCTCCAGCGGTCGAGGGAGCGTCGCCAGGCCCTGGGGTTGGCACCCGAGGGAGGCGCGCCTCCCGCAGGTGGCGGTGCCGCCCCTGCCGCCCCTGCCGCGGCCGCGGCCGCACCGCCGGCGGTAGCCGAAGCCGCCGCCCCTGCCGCCGTTGTCGCAGGGCCGGTCGTGTCACCCACCGAGGACCTGCCCACCTACGTCGCTCCAACCGGGCCCAAGAGCGGCATTCCCGTGTGGATGTACCCGGTGCTGGCAGTGCTCCCCCTTTGGGCCATCGTGTACCTGGGGGCGTTCGGCACCACCGGGTCAGCCAATGCCGCCCCCAACGGCGCCGCCGTCTACCAAAAGGCAGGATGCGTGGGATGCCACGGAGCCAAGGGCGAGGGTGGTGTAGGGCCAAAGCTGACAGGGGGCGAAGCCAAGCTCACGTTCCCGAATGAGGCCGACCACATCGCCTGGGTGGAGACGGGCTCGGGGCCCAAGAAGGGCCAGCCCTACGGTGACCCCAACCGCCCCGGCGGCCAGCACGTGGACAAGACAGGTGCCATGCCCGCCTTCAAGGGCCAGTTGACCGACGCCGAGATCGCTGCCGTCGTCACCTACGAGCGGGAACAGCTGTAGCCACGTCCACCGACCCATCCTCCCCCGAGGTCCTGGTGGTCGGGGGCGGCCCGTCGGGGGCGGCCTGCGCCCATTGGTTGGCCGCCGCCGGCCACGACGTCGTCCTTCTCGAGAAGAAGCGGTACCCGAGGGAGAAGACCTGTGGCGACGGGCTCACGCCCCGGGCCGTCAAGCAGCTCGACGACATGGGCCTGGCCGACACGCTGGCCCGCCACCACCGGTTCGTCGGCCTGCGCTCGATCGCCTTCGGCCGCACCCTGGAGCTGGAGTGGCCGGCCACCCCCGACTTCCCCCGCCACGGCTACGTCGTCACTCGCCACGACCTCGACCAGGCGGTGGCCGAGAGGGCGGCCAAGGTGGGGGCCACCCTCTGGGAGGGCAGCGAGGCGATCGAGCCGATCACCGACGGTGGCCAGGTCCATGGTGCCGTCTTGCGCCGCCAGCCCGGGGGTGGCGGCGAGGCCACGCTCACCGAGGTCAGGGCCCGCTGGACGGTGGTGGCCGACGGCGCCAACTCACGCTTCGGGCGGGCGCTGGGCACCACCCGCAACCGGGCCTGGCCGCAGGGAATGGCCATACGGGGCTACTTCACGTCACCCCGCCACGACGAGCCGTGGATCGAGTCGCACCTCGACGTGCGCGACCCCGCGGGTAAGGTGCTGCCCGGCTACGGGTGGATCTTCCCGGTGGGCGACGGCAGGGTCAACGTGGGCGTGGGCCTCCTGTCCACCTTCTCCAAGTGGAAAGACGTCAACACCTCCAAGCTGATGGACGCTTTCGTGGGATGGGCGCCCAAGTCATGGGACATCCGCGCCGAGACGTCGTGCGGGCCGCCCACCGGAGGGCGCCTGCCCATGGGTATGGCGGTGAGCCCCTGGAGCGGGGCGGGCTGGCTGGCCACCGGCGACGCCATGGGCGCCATCAACCCGTTCAACGGAGAGGGTATTGCCTACGCCTACGAGACCGGGCGCTACGCCGCCGAGGTGCTGCACGACACCATCGTCACCGGCGGGCTCGACGTCTCAGCCTACGACCGGCTGCTCCAGGACGAGTACGCCCTTTACTTCAAGGTGGCCCGCGCCTTCGTTCGCATCATCGGTCGCCCGGCCCTCATGAGGGCGCTGGTGGGTACCGGTATGCACTCACGCACGCTCATGGAATGGGTGCTGCGCATCATGGCCAACCTCCTGCGCCCCGACGAGCTCGGCCCCGCAGAAGCCGCCTATAAGGCGGTGGAGGCCATCGCCCGGTTCGCTTGATCGAAGTCCCGCTCGAGCGCTTCGAGGAGCTGGTAGCCGACGCACTGGACAGCATCCCCGCCGAGCTGGGCCGGCTCATGGACAACGTGTGGGTGCAGGTGGCCGAGCAGCGAGACCCTCACCTGCTCGGGCTATACGAAGGCGTACCCCTAACGAGGCGCGACTCGGGGTACGCGGGCATGGTCATGCCCGACCGCATCACCATCTATCGCCGCCCCATCTGTTCGATCTGCGGCACGGAGGACCAGATCGTGGCCCAGGTGCGGGCCACCGTCGTCCACGAGGTGGCGCACCACTTCGGCATCGACGACCACCGCCTCCGCCAGCTCGGCTGGGGCTGAGTCCGTGGTGTGTAGATCATGGTCTACACCGCCTTAGGCTGGGTCGCATGGAACGCATAGGGGTCCGGGAGCTCAGACAGAATGCGAGCAGGGTCGTCAGCGAGGTGGAGGCGCGGGGGCCTGTTGTCGTCACCGTCAACGGTCGTGACGCCGTGCTCATGAGCCCCCTCACCGGCCAGCACCGTTGGACACCCGCCGGCGAAGCGCTCTGCTATTGGGAAGAGCTCGGCCCCGATCCTGCCTGGGCCGCAGAGGTCGAGAAGCAACGAGAGGTCGACCTGGTGGTCGACCCATGGGCGCAGCAATGACAAGGGTCGTGATTGACACCAACGTCCTCATCGGCGACGCCCCCGTCGTTGACGCCTCCTACCAACTGGCTGTCAGCTCCGTCACCTACGCCGAGCTCGAAACCGGAGCCCGCCTCGCTACCACTGGGTCCGAGAGAGCTCAGCGCGTCAGGAGACTGGCCCTCGCCCGCGCCACCTACGGACCCGGCCTTCCCTTTGACGACCGGGCCGCCACCAGCTTCGGGATGCTCGCCGAGCTGGTCAAAGCCACCGGCCGAACATACCGGGCACGAACCGCGGACCTCATGATCGCCGCCACTGCCCACGCCCATGGTGCCGCCGTTCTCACCTACAACACCGACTACTACCGGGGCCTCGAAGACGCCGTCAGTGTCCTCGACGCCGGAGGAGGACACAACCGATAGCCGACCGCCACGTCTAGGAGGCTGCCACCGCGCGTGCCGCGGCGGCGGCCAGGTCGGCAGTGCGTTCCAGCTCGTCCTTGGTGTGGGCCAGGCTGGGGAACAGGGCCTCGAACGGGCTCGGGGGCAGGGCCACGCCCCGATCCAGCATCTCGTGGAGGAACCGGGCGTAGCGGGCACCGTCGGCCGCGTTGGCCGACTCGTAGTCGGTGGGAGCGGCCTCGGAGAAGAACAGGCCCATCAGCGGTCCGACCACCGGCACCTGTACCGCCAGCCCCGCCTCGGCGATGACGTCGGTGAGCCAGGCGCCGAGCTGGGCGGCCCTGCCTGCCAGCTTGGCGTAGGCGGCGTCGTCGAGCAGCTCGAGCACGGCCAGGCCGGCGGCGGTGGCGAGGGGGTTCCCCGACAGCGTTCCCGCCTGGTACACCGGCCCGTCGGGGGCGAGGACGTCCATGACGTCGGCCCTGCCCCCGAAGGCGGCCAGGGGGAGCCCGCCACCGATCACCTTCCCGAGGCAGGTGAGATCGGGCGTCACTCCGAAGGCGGCCTGCGCGCCCCCCGGGCCGAGGCGGAAGCCGGTGATGACCTCGTCGAAGATCAACAGGGCACCAGCCTCGTCGCACGCCGCCCGCAGGCCGGCGAGAAACCCGGGGGCGGGCGGGACCAGGCCCATGTTGGCGGCCACCGGCTCCACCATCACGGCCGCTACGTCGGGGCCCACGTCGGGCACACGGTTGTAGGGCACTACCAAGGTGTCGGCCACCGCCGAGGCAGGCACGCCGGCCGAACCAGGAACGCCCAAGGTGGCCATCCCGCTTCCCCCGGCCGCCAGCAGGGTGTCGGCGTGTCCGTGGTAACAGCCCGCGAACACGATCACCCGGTCGCGCCCGGTGAAGCCTCTCGCCACCCGCACCGCGGTCATGGCTGCCTCCGTGCCGCTTGACACCAGCCGCACCCGCTGGCAGGAGTGCATCCGCGCCCTAATGGCCTCGGCCAACAGCACCTCGCCCTCGGTGGGGGCACCGAACGACGTGCCTCCGGCCGCGGCCCGCTGCACTGCTCCCACCACGCGGGGATGGGCATGGCCGAGGATCGACGCCCCCCACGACTGCACGTAGTCGGTGTAGCGGCGGCCCTCGACGTCCCATACGTAGGCGCCCTCGGCCCGCGCCACGAAGTAGGGCGTACCTCCCACCTTGGCGAAAGCCCGCACCGGTGAGTCGACCCCACCGGGGATCACCGCCCGGGCCCGGGCGAACAGCTCCTCGTTCGTCACGTCACCCGTTCTTTGCGCGCTTGTCAACACTGGGGGTTAGATTTCGCGCGAAGTTCGGGGGGGCGGTCACCCCAGTCCCGCCTCGGCCAGCTCCCGGGCCAGGTAGGTGATGATGACGTCGGCACCCGCTCGCTTGATGGCACCCACGTGCTCCAAAGCCACCGCAGGGCCGTCCACCCAACCCCTCTCGGCGGCGGCCTTGATCATCGAGTACTCACCGGACACGTGATAGGCGGCCACCGGCACGTCGATGTGGCGGCGCACGGCGGCAACCACGTCGAGGTAGGCCAGGGCGGGCTTCACCATGACCATGTCGGCGCCCTCGGCAACGTCGAGGGCGACCTCGGCCAGGGCCTCCCGGCCGTTGCGGCCGTCCTGCTGGTAGGCCCGCCGGTCGCCGCTGCCCGATATAGACACGTCGACGGCGTCGCGGAACGGCCCGTACAGGGCCGAAGCGAACTTGGCGGCGTAGGCGAGGATCGCCACCTCGCGGTGGCCGGCGGCGTCGAGGGCGGCGCGTATGGCGGCCACCTGGCCGTCCATCATCCCCGAGGGAGCGACGATGTCGGCCCCGGCGCGGGCCTGGGCCACCGCCACCCGGCCGTACGCCTCGAGGGTTGCGTCGTTGTCGACGGTGCCGTCGGGGGAAAGCACGCCGCAGTGGCCGTGGTCGGTGTACTCGTCGAGGCACAAGTCGGCGGTGAGGACCACCTCGTCGCCCACCTGTTGGCGCAGGTAGGCCAGTGCCACCTGCACCACGCCGTCGGCGGCCCAGGCGCCAGAGCCCTCGGCGTCTTTGTGCTCGGGGACACCGAACAACATGACGGCAGGGACGCCGAGGTCGGCCAGGCCGCGGACCTCTTTGGTCAACGACTGGGGGGTGTGCTGCACAACCCCGGGCATGGAAACAACCGGTTCGGGATCGCGGATGCCCTCGCGCACGAACAGGGGTGCCACCAGGTCGTCGACCGACAACCGAGTCTCGGCCACCAGGCGCCGCAGGGCGGGCGTACGCCGTAGCCGCCGCATACGTCGGGCCGGGAAGCTCACTCGCTCAGTCCCACAGTGGGAGACGCCCGGCCGCGATGGCGTGCTCCAGGGAGATTGGTAGCGGTTCGTACCCACCGGCAGCCAGCGCTTCAGGGAGATCGTCGGGCACGTTCAGCTTGCCGAGGGCACGCTTGATCTCGATCTCCCAGGCAGTTGCCACACTGACCATCGCCGACGTGGTGGGCGGGGTGATCGCCTGTCTGGCCCGGGCCGGCAACCGCTGATCATTCTCCTCGAGCATCCAGATGAGGGTATGAGAGTCGAGCAGGAGCCTCACACCTGGTCCGCTTCTTCTCCCTCGTCGTCGCCGTAGAACAGCCTCTCGATCTCGGCGTTCGTCTCCGGGGAGTCCCAGTCATCCGAGTACGACACTCGGCCCTTCCAGAACCCGATCCGCGACGGTGCCGGTTCGGCCTCGTCCGCCTTGTATGCCACCAGCTTGGCGACGGGGACGCCCGCCCTGCCGATGACGATCTCCTCACCTGCGGCGGCCCGGGTCACCAGCCGGGAGAAGTGGGTCTTGGCCTGGTGGATGTTGACCAGCATGGACTTAGTCTAATCCGCGGAACCACGCGGCCAGGGAGTCGACCACGGCCGTCACCGAGGGCGTGTCAGCCACTACCGAGACTTGGAGACCCCGTGCCCGGGCCGCGTCGGCGGTGACCGGGCCGATGCAGGCGACCACCGAGGGGGTGGCGTCGATGCCCATGGCGTCGACCCAGTTGTCGACGGTGGACGCCGACGTAAAGGCGATGGCGTCGGCCCCGGCGGCCCGGGCCCAGTCATCGGGGGTGGGCGTCACCGGCACCGTCCGGTAAGCCTCGACCACGTCGACCTCCCAGCCCCTGGCCGCCAGCCCGGTGGCGAGGGCGGGCCGGCCGATGGCCGACTGGGGTACCAGCACCCGGCTAGTTGCTGCGTTTGGGCCACGCAGGCCTAGGCCGGCGGGGAGGGCCGGGGGGAAGGCAACGACCAGAGCCTCGGCCACGGCCTCGACAGGCACCAGGTCGGCTACCACGCCCCGTCGGGCCAGGGCGTCGGCGGTGCCGGTGCCGATTGCGGCTACGTTGACGCCGCCGAGGGACCGGGCGTCGACGAGGTGGGCGAACAGGCGCTCCACGGCATTGGCCGACGTGAACGCGACCCAGTCGTACCCGCCGACCGCTGAGGCGGCGGCGGCCAGGGCGGCGCCACCGTCGGCCGCCTCGGCGATCTCGATGGTGGGCACCGCCACCACCTCGGCTCCGGCGGCGGCCAGGGCGGCGGCGAGGGCGCCGGCCTGAGCCCGCGAGCGGGTGATCACCACCCGGCGGCCGAGCAGGGCCCGACGCTCGAACCAGGCCAAGTCGAGAGCCGCAACCCGACCGATCACCAGGGTCACCGGGGGTTCGAGGTCGACCCGACCCAGGTCGGCGAGCGTGGTGCGCACGGTCTGCTGGTCCCGCCGGGTGCCCCAGCGCACGGCCGCCACCGGCATGTCCGGCGCCAGGCCGCCCGACATCAGGCGGCGGGCGATCTCGTCGCGGTGAGCCACGCCCATGAGCACGATCACCGTCCCGCCCACCCGGGCCAGGGCATCCCAGTCGACTGCCTCGTCGGGCCCGTGGCGGCTGTGGCCGGTCACAACCGTGAACGAGGTGGAGAGGCCCCGGTGGGTGACGGGGATCCCGGCGTAGGCGGGGACGGCCACGGCTGACGTAACACCGGGAACGACCTCGAAGGCGACGCCGGCAGCAGCGAGCGCCTCGGCCTCCTCGCCCCCCCGGCCGAACACGAACGGGTCGCCGCCCTTCAGCCGCACCACCTCGAGACCGGCACGGGCACGCTCCACGAGGAGGGTGTTGATGTCGTCCTGGGCCACGGGGCCACCGGGCGACTTGCCGACGTCGACCCGCTCCGCGCCCGCCGGGGCGAGGTCGAGCAACGAGGCCTCCGAGAGCCGATCGTGCACCACCACGTCGGCCCGACCAAGCGCCTCTGCCCCCCGAACGGTGACGAGCCCCGGGTCGCCGGGCCCCGCCCCGACCAGCCAGACGGTCACTCGGCCATCTTCTCCCGAAGATGGCTCGGTGACCGCCTGTACTGGTCACCATTGCGTTCGGGCACGCAGCCCGGCCAGACGGTCACCGGGAGGGGGGCACAGGCGCGAGCGACGGCGAGGCATCCTCCAGCACCCAGGCGGCGCCGGCCCGCTCCAGCATCTCCCGGGCCAGATCCCGCCCCACCGTCGGCGGGTCGTCGCCCTCAGCCCGGTGGCGGAACAGGATGCGGCCGTCACCGCTGGCCACCATGGCCTCCAGGCCCACGCGGCCATGGTCGTCGATCGTGGCGTAGGCACCTACGGGCTGGTCACATCCCCCGCCCAGCTCGGCCAGCCAGGCCCGCTCGGCGTCGACCGCTCGCCGGCTGGGGCCGTGCTCGATGGGTGCCACCAGGGCGCGGGTCGCCTCGTCGTCGACACGGCATTCCACCGCTAGCGCCCCCTGGGCCACCTGGGGGAGCATCACCGAGGGGTCGAGCGTCTCCGTTGCCGCCGCGGTGCGGCCGAGGCGGCGCAGGGCGGCCAGGGCCACGACGATGGCGTCGAGTTCGTCGGCCCGTGCCAGCCGGGTCTCCATGTTGCCTCGCAGCCCGGCGAAGGTGAGGTCCGGGCGCAGCCACCCCAGCTGGGCCCGGCGCCGCACCGATCCGGTGCCCACCTGCCCACCCACGGGGAGACGGTCGAGCGTTGAGCCGACCAGGGCGTCGCGAGGGTCGTCGCGCTCGGGGACGGCAGCGATCATCAGGCCCTCGGGAGTGGCCGAAGGGAGATCCTTGGCCGAGTGCACAGCGATGTCGGCCCGGCCGTCGAGGACGGCGGCCTGCACCTCCCGCACGAACGCCCCCTGGCCACCCAGCTCCCACACTGCGAGGTCGGAACGGCGGTCGGCCGAGGTCTCCACCAGCACCGGCTCCACCTCGACGCCGAGAAGAGCCGCCACCAGATCGGTCTGGGTGCGGGCCAGGGTGCTCCGCCGGGTGGCGGCTCGAAGCACCGCGGTCATCCGGAAGAACCTGGGCTACAGATCGAAGAGTTCCCGGAGGGCACCCGAGAGGCGCTCACCCTTGGGCGAGCCGGCCGCGGCCTTGAGTCGCACCGTGGGCTCGTGGAGGAGCTTGGCGACGATGGCCCGGCTGAGGGACTCGACCGCTTCCTGCTGGCGAGGGTCGAGGCCGGCGAGGCGCGCCCGGTGACGTTCGAGCTCGCCCTGGCGTACAGCCTCGGCCTGATGGCGCAGGGAGGTGACGGTGGGCACCACCTCGCGAGCGGCCACACCAGCGGTGTAGCGGGAGAGCTCCTCGGCCACCAGAGCCTCCACCTTCACTACCTCCTGGCGGCGCTTGTCTAGGCCGGTGTCGATGAAGCCTCGGAGGTCGCCGAGGTCGAGAAGGGTGACACCGGGCAGCTCGCCAATCGCGGGGTCGACGTTGCGCGGCATGCCCAGGTCGACGACCATCAGCGGCCGATCGACGGAACGGCCGGCCAGTGCCGCCAGGTCGGCCTCTTCTACCACCACGCCGGGCGCCCCCGTCGACGAGAGCAGCAGATCTGCATCGGCAAGCGCCCTTGGCAGGTCCTCGAAGGCAACGGGGCGGGCACCGACTCGGGCGGCCAGGCCCACGGCCCGCTCCCAGGTGCGGTTGACCACCACCAGGTCGCCCACACCGGCCAGCGCCGAGACCATTCCCTCGCCCATCTCCCCCGCCCCCAGCACCACCACCCGGCGGTCGGCCAGGGGCCCCAGCCGCCGGGCGGCCATGGCGACGGCGGCATGGGCCAACGACACGATGCCCCGGCCGATGTCGGTCTCGGTGCGGGCTCGCTTGCCCACCTCCACGGCATGGCGGAACAGAGCCGACAGGCGAGAGCCTGCCGCCCCCTCGTCCACGGCCCGCTCCCAGGCGTCGCGGACTTGGCCGAGGATCTGGCTCTCGCCCGGCACCATGGAGTCGAGGCCGGCAGCGAGGGCGAAGAGGTGGGCGGCGGCGGCATCCTCGGTGTAGGTGTAGAGCCGGTCGCTGAACTCCTCGGGGGCCAGGAACGAGAGCTCCGACAAGAAGTTGCGCACGTCGGATGCCGCGCCGTGGAAGCGCTCGGCAACCACATAGGCTTCGATGCGGTGGCAGGTGGACACCAGCACGGCCTCGCTCACGAACTCGCGCCCCATGAGGTCGCCCAGGGCCTTGCCCAGAGCGGCCTCGCCCACCGCCATGCGCTCGAGCAGATCGAGGGCGACGGTGCGGTGGCTCAGTCCGACGACGACGACAGACACGTCTCCAGGCGCTTTCTCGCGGCGTTGAGGTCACCGGTGCGGATGAGACCGAGCATGTCGGAATCCAGCGCCTTCTGCCAGTCGAGGGAGGCAGGGCTCCTGCCGCCTGCCTTCACCGCCGCCCGGTGGTCGGCCACCAGGTCGAGCAGCACCTCGTACTCGGGGCCGATCTCGTCCTCCAGGCGGGAACGCAGCCAGCGGGCCACGGCCGGGCTGCGGCCGCCGGTGGACACGGTGAGCACCAATGTGCCCCGGCGCACAACCGAGGGCAGCGTGAACGAGCAGTGCTCGGGATCGTCGGCGCCGCACACCCACACGCCCGCCGCTTCGCAGTCGGCGTAGACGGCAGCGTTGACATCGGACGAGTCGGTGGCCGAGATCACCAGCCACCGGCCGTCGACGTCACCCCGCCGGTACGGGCGTTCCTCGACGGCCACTCGGGCCCGCCGGCCCGGGCGGTGCGGCCGCCCAAGAGGCAAGGCCTGAGCCCAACCGCGGATCTCGTCATCGACACGAGGCGCCACCACCAAGACGTCGGCGCCCCCGGCCAGCAGTCCTTCCACCTTGCGGGCGGCGACGGTGCCTCCCCCCACCACCAGGCAGGAGCGGCCCTGGAGCATCAGGTTCACGGGGTAGACGGCCCCGGGCAGCGTCATCGGCCACCGACACCGGTGCTATCGGTGGCGCCGAGTGCGACAGCCTGCGAGCCGTCGTCCCCGGCCTGCGTGGCCTGAACGCGGGGGCCGGCCTGCGTGGCCTGAACGCGGGGGCCAGCGGGGCCGGGAGGGTGGGCGATGCGCCCGTCGGTGGCCCGGCGCTGTTGGTAGAAGGAGAGGATCTGTAGCTCGATGGACAGGTCGACCTTGCGGATGGAGACGCCCTTGGGCACGGTGACGATGGTCGGGGCGAAGTTCAGGATCGATGACACCCCGGCGTCGACCAGGCGGTCGGCCACGTCCTGGGCGGCGACGGCCGGTGTGGCGATTATCCCGATGGCGACGCTCTCCTCGACGGCGATACGTGGCAGGTCGTCGAGATGGCGGACGACGAGCCCGCCCAACCGCTCGCCCACCTTGTTGGCATCGGCGTCGACCAGGGCCACGACCCGGAAGCCACGGGCGGCGAACCCCCGGTACTTGGCTAGGGCATGGCCCAGGTTGCCCACCCCCACGATCACGACCGGCCAGTCCTGGGTGAGCCCGAGGACCCGCGAGATCTGCGTCACCAGGTAGTCCACCTCGTAGCCGACCCCACGGGTCCCGTAGGAGCCCAGATGGGACAGGTCTTTACGCACTTTGGCGGCATTTACCCCCACCATCTCGGCCAGGCGCTCCGAGGAGATGGTGATCGCGTGCGGGTCGGCCACCTCCATCAGGGCCCGCAGGTAGACGGGTAGGCGGGCGACGGTGGCCTCGGGCACGCGCCGGCCGACCCTCGCCCCCTCGCCGCCTGCGAGGTCCGGAACCTGGTCGGACACCCGGCTCAGTGTAGGCCCCCCTCGTGCCATGCTTCACAAGGTTGGGTACCTACGTTGGGGTCTTAGGCGTCGGGCGTGGGGGCGACGGTCGTGCTGGGTGCAGTGTGGAGCGCCGGGCGGTTCTGGCGTGGCCGGCGACGGGGGGTGGCACCGGCCCAGAGGCACGGCTGGCCGGGGCCGACGTCCTCATAGCCGGAGGCACGCTCGTGCTGGGAGCGGGCGGCCTGTTCAACTCGGTGCTGGATGCCATGGAGGCTTTCGCCGTCACCCTGCTGGTGGGCATCACCCTCTTGTTCGCCGGCTTCCTCGTGGCCACGGGCGTAGGCAAGCCTGGGCCTGTCTGAAGATTTCTGGTTGTCGTCCCGGTGGATGCCCAGTACACTTAGCCTTACCAGACCCATTGTATAAGGGTCACCTAACTCCACCGTCGAGACGAAGGGACGCCCGTGCTCGCCAACTTCCTCATCGGACTGCGCGAAGGCCTCGAGGCGGCACTGGTCGTCAGCATCCTGGTGGCCTACCTGGTTCGTACCGATCGCCGCAGCGCGCTGCGATCGATCTGGCTGGGAGTAGGCGCGGCCGCCGCCATCAGCCTGGCCGCCGGCGCCCTGCTCACCTTCACGTCGCGCTCGTTGTCGTTCCAGGCCCAGGAGGCGTTCGGCGGGGCAATGTCACTGCTGGCCGTGGCCTTCGTCACCTGGATGATCTTCTGGATGCGCCGCACTGCCGCCCACCTCAAGGGTGAGCTGCACGACCGCCTCGACACCGCCCTGGCCATGGGGGCCGGGGCACTGGCCCTGACCGCTTTCATCGCGGTGGGACGTGAGGGCCTGGAGACGGCCCTTTTCATCTGGACCGCCGTTCAGTCCACCGGCTCCACTTGGACGCCGGTGGCGGGCGCCACCTTGGGCCTGGCTACCGCCTTCGTGCTCGGTTACCTCGTCTACCGGCGTTCGGTGCGCATCAACCTGGCCCGCTTCTTCCGTTACACCGGGGCCGGGCTGGTGGTGGTGGCCGCGGGCGTTCTCGCCTACGGGTTCCACGACCTCCAAGAAGCCGGGTACCTCACCTTCGGTGGCCTCGGCCATGTGGTCTTCGACGCCACGGGAGTCCTGCCCCCGTCGAGCTGGTGGGGTGCGCTGTGGAAGGGCTTGTTCAGCATCAGCGCCGCCCCCAGCCGCCTGGAGCTGGCCGCCTGGGTGGCCTACCTGGTGCCTACTCTCGTCATCTTCCTGCGACGCCCCCGCCTCCCGGTGCCGCTGGCCACCGCCCCGCCTTCGCCTCCGTTGCCGGTGGAGGCCCCCAGCCCCAGCGCTAGCCGGTGAAGCGCCTGTCCGGTCTGATCGTGGCGGCCGTTACCAGTCTGGCGGCATGCTCGTCGTCGGTGTCCACGGGCCCCGCGGTGGCCATCACCGCCACCGATACGGCGTGCCAGGTAGCCACCACCACCCTGTCCCCTGGGAGCCACACCTTCGAGGTCTCCAACCAGGGAAGCACCACTACCGAGGTCTACGTCTATGCCCCCGGCGACAAGGTGGTGGCGGAGAAGGAGAACATCGGCCCCGGCACCACCGCCCGCTTCACCGCCAAGATGAAGGCGGGCAGCTACCAGATCGCCTGCAAGCCCGGCCAGAAGGGTACCGGCATCCGCCAGACCGTCACCGTGTCGTAGTAGAGGCGTGGTGTTTCACTTGCCGATCACGAGGAACTGCACGATACCGGCGGCGAAGATGGCGACAAGTAGCAGTGCCAGGGCGATAGTGGTTCCTCGCCGCACTCAGGCCTCGGAGGGCTCTATGCGCACAGGATTGCCGGGCGCCAGCGCCAGCTCGTCGGCCGCCGAGCGCCGGTCGAGGGCCACGGCCAGCAGGCCATAGGAGTCCACGACCAACCCAACCTGGCCCGGGCCCAGGTCTGAGTAGGTGGTGACCCGGTTGGCGGTGCGAGCCCGGTCGCCCACCCGCAGGGTAACCGGCGAGCCCATAGCCTCGATCTCTTCGGGCCCCACGTTGAGCTGAGCGTTGCCGAACCGATCGACCCACAGCACTTCTGCCTCCACCGCGCCACCCTCCACCCGGGAGAGGGGGACGATGCCAGGCACGAGGGTGAAGGGGTCGATTGCCTCTCCCAGCTCGCCCAGCGGCACTCCCGCGCACAGGTGGGCAGCAGCAGGGCCGAAGACGTCCCGCCCGGCAAAGGTGGGGCCGGGGCCAGCCAGATGCCAGTCGGTGTTGGTGAGCGACACTGCCCGCCGGGCTCCGCCCGCCAGGGCGACCGCCGGCGCCAGAAGGCCGTTGTCGGGCCCCACCAGGATGGAATGGTCCGCGGTGTTGTCGTTGCCCACCTCGACGGCCACGGCCCGCCGAACCCCGCCCACGCCGGGATCGACCACCGCCAGCACCACCCCCGGTGGCAGGTACTGGATGCTGCGAGCCAGCACCAGGCTCCCCGCTCGCACGTCATGGGTCGCCACCCCGTGGGTGACGTCGATCACCGTCGCGGCAGGGGCGATACCCCGGATGACGGCTTTCACCACCCCCACGAACTCGTCGTCGAGCCCGTAGTCGGAGAGGAACGAGATGGTGTCGAAGCCGGCTGGCATTGCCCAGTTTCTAGCCGGCCCAGCTCCTAGCCGGCTTCTGTGTAGGTGCTGGCGAGGTACCGGTCGACGTCGTCCTCGCGGACCCGGTAGGACTTGCCCACCCGGACGGCCGCCAGCTGGCCGCCCTTGATCAGGCGGTAGAC
>JBPCJQ010000020.1:0-14175 GCA_051005135.1 Acidimicrobiales bacterium | reverse complement strand
CGTGCCTCTGTACGTGCGCTTCGGCGACGAGACGTCCAAGGACTACACGAAGCTCGTACCTGCCTAGTTCTACTCTATGCTCCCCACCCCCCCCCACCCCCCTCCTCCCTCCCCCCCCCCCCCCCCCCCCCCCCCCCCCCCCCCCCCCCCCCACTGTTGGGAGTGATTGCTCCTAGAATGACTGCTCATGCGGATGAGGGTTGAGGACCTGGCCTCGGGCGCCTATGTGTCCGTCGACACCGTGCGCTATTACCAGAAGCAGGGCCTGCTCCCACCGCCCGAGCGTGACGGACGCCTGGCTCTCTACACCGACGAGCACCTGGAGCGCATCGCCCGTGTCAAGGAGCTGCAACGGCAGGGTTTCACCCTGGCATTGATCCGGCGGTTCTTGGCCGGTGAGCTCGACCCGGCCGACGAGCAGCTGGCCGCGGCGGTAGCCCACGCCGGTGACGACGACGGCCCCGAGGCCCTCTTCGACCTCTCCGAGCTGGCGACCCGCTGTGGCGTGCCGGAGCCGATACTCGAGTCCCTGGTAGACGAGGGGTTGCTCGTCCCCCGGATCCATGAAAACGAGCCGCGCTTCAGTGAGGCCGATGTCCGCCTGGTAGGCGGCGGCCTGCGCCTGCTCGAGGCGGGCCTGCCCATGCCCGAGCTGCTCGATCTCTCACGGGCCCATCGGGCCATGACCCGCGAGGTGGCCGACCGGGCGGTGGCGCTGTTCGACGCCCACGTGCGCCAGCCCCTGCGAGCCACCGACCTCCCCGAGCCCGAACGGGCGCAGCGGCTGGTGGACGCATTCGCAGTGCTGCTCCCAGCCGTCACCGAGATGGTGGCCCACCACTTCCGCCGAGTACTCCTCCAAGTCGCCCAGGAGCACCTCGAGGCGGTCGGCGAGCCGGCGGAGATCGCCGGCTCCCGCACCGAGGGCATGCCCGGCGGGAGCGGCGTTGTCCACGCTGAGTCAGCTTGAAGGGCGACCGCCTCCCCCAGGGCGAGGAGAAGGTGATCGCCGTCGACTCCATGTTCGACACCATCGCCCCTCGCTACGACCTGTTGAACCGCATGCTCACCTTCGGCATGGACGTCGGCTGGCGCAAGAAGGCGGTGAGTTCCCTCGACCTTCCCGCCGGCTCGGTGGTCCTCGACCTGGCCTGCGGCACCGGCGACCTGTGCCGGGGGCTGGCAGCCGCCCGCCTGCGCCCGGTGGGCATCGACCGCTCGGCCGGCATGCTGGCCGCGGCACGGTCACTGCCTCTCTGGCGGCTCCGCCGCCGGGGCCGGCGGCCCGAGACCACCGCACCCCTGGTCAGGGGCGACGCTATGCGCCTGCCGGTTCCCGACGGCAGCGCCGACGGCATCACATGCGGTTTTGCCCTGCGCAACGTAGTGAGCCTGGGCAACCTCTTCGCCGAGTGCGCCCGGGTGCTGCGCCCCGCGGGCAGGTTGGCCCTGCTCGACGTCTGCGAGCCTGCCAACCCGCTGCTCAGAACGGGCCACTCGCTCTACTTCGGCAGGGTCGTGCCACTGGTGGGGGGCATGGTGTCGGACCGAGCCGCCTATCGCTATCTCCCCAAGTCGCTCGCCTACTTGCCTCCAGGCCCGGAGATGGTGGCCATGCTGGCTGGCGCCGGGTTCCCGGACGCCCGCCGCCAGGTGCTGTCCGTGGGTATCGCCCAGCTCCTCACCGGGACGAGGGCGTGACGGGGTGACCGTCACCCGCCCGTCACCCCCGCCCGCAACCCTCGTCAGCCGCACTCGGCCGCTCGGCCCACCTGGCGACCTGCTCCAGGTGCTGGGCCCTGGCGGCATGGTGTGGCTCCATGAGGGTGGTGGGGTCGCCACGTCTGGCGTGGCCGCTCGCATCGCCGTGGCCCGTGGCCCCGGCCGCTTCTCCAGGGCGGCCGAGGAGGTGACGGCGGTCCTCGCCGCTGTCGAAGACGACGACCCACTGCGGATGCCCGGCACCGGTCCTCTGGCCATGGGTGCCGTCCCCTTCTCCGACGAGGTAGAGGGCGAGCTGGTGGTTCCGGCGGTCGTCGTCGGCTGCACCCCCCAGGGACGGGCATGGGTGACCATCACCGGAGGCCCGGGCGTCGACGGGCTCCCGGCGGAGCACCCGGGCCCCGCGCCTGACGGCCCCCTCCGCCTGACCCTCGATGACGGGGGAGGTCGCGACGAATGGACGGCCGCGGTCCGGCGTGTGCTCGATCGCATCGCCGCAGGCGCGTTGGCCAAGGTGGTACTGGCCCGGGAGGTGCTTGTCGAGGCTGACCGGCCCTTCGATCGCCGATTGGTGCTCGACCGCCTGCGCACCGCCGACCCATCCACGTTCACTTATGCCGTCGGGAACTTCGTCGGCTCCAGCCCCGAGCTCCTCCTGCGACGAAGGGGCAACACGGTGATGTCACGGCCCATGGCCGGCTCCGCGCTCCGGGGTGCGACCCAAGCCGACGACGACGGCCTGGTGGCCGCCCTGGCGTCCTCGGCCAAGGAGGCCGAGGAGCACTCCCTGGTGGTGGGTGCAGTCCGGGCCGCCCTCGAACCGATGTGCCGGGAGATGGTGGTCGGTGCCGCTCCCGACGCCGTGCGCCTGGCCACCGTAACCCACCTTGCAACGACCGTCGGCGGTCGTCTGAGCGAACCGGCACCGTCGGCCCTGGCCCTTGCCGGCCTGCTCCATCCAACCCCGGCCGTGGCCGGCCTGCCCAGGGCCGAGGCTCTGGCAGCCATCGCTGAGGTGGAGCTGTTCGATCGTGGCCTCTATGCCGGGCCGGTGGGATGGGTCGACGCCCGCGGTGACGGTGATTGGGCGGTGGCCCTGCGCTGTGGCCGTCTCGACGGCCGGCGGGCCCGGTTGACCGCCGGTGCCGGAATCGTGGCCGACTCCGATCCCGACGCCGAGTGGTTGGAGACCCAAGCCAAGCTCGAGCCCATGCTCCGCGCGCTGCGGGCCTCCGGCAACTGCGGCGCCTGAGCTGCATCCCCCCGGACGCCCGCCCGCCTTGGCAAAGTTGTCGGTCTTGGGAATCAGCACGCCTGTCGCAACCGAGCTTGGCGGTCTGAACCGCCCCCATGCCACCGAAGGAGTTGGCGAGCGGCATCGTCACCTCCGGACCCGGCCGGCCATGTTGGTGTTCGTGATGCTGGTGACCGCGGCCACGAGCGTCGTGGCCATCCGGCGGGAGACGCCGGCGGCGGTGGTCGTTCGAGTCAACGGCCAGCCGCTCGTCATGCGGGGAGCGGTGAGCACCGTCGCCACCCGGCGGCGGCTGGCCAAGCGGCTGGGCGACAGCGCCGGCACGTTTTTGTTCGAGCGCCAGCTTCCTGCCACTGGCAACCGTCCGACCGTGGCTACCGCCCTGGCGGCGGCCCGACTCGTACCCCACCCCGGCAGGGTCTGGTCGGTGGAGACCCACCGTGTCGTCGGCCGCACCGCGGTGCGCATAGTCGTGGACGGCGGGCCTGCCCTCCTGTCGTCGGCCGTTCGCAGCGGTGATCGCGTGGAGGTGGCCTCGGGCGTCGACATGACCGAGGCGGTGGTGGCCAGGCCGGTGGCTGTAGCCGCCAGCGGGCTGCCCGACGTAGAGCGCACGCTCTGGCATGCCCCCGCCATCCCCACCCAGCCGGTGCTGGTAGGCGTGTTCAGCGGAGAGATCGTCGCCTCGACCGAGCCCAAGCTCACGGTGGCCGCCCGCCCTGAGACCGACAAGGTCGTGGCCCTCACCTTCGACGACGGGCCCGACCCGCGCTGGACCCCGGCGATATTGGCGATCCTGCACGACGAGGGGGTGCCTGCCACTTTCTGCCTGGTGGGGCGAATCGCGGCTCGGCTCCCGGCGCTGGCCCGGGCCGAGGTCGCCGCCGGCCACACCATCTGCAACCACACCGTCGACCACGACGTCACCCTTGACCGCGCCCCCCATCAACGGGTGGTCGACGAGATCGGCGAGGGCGCGGACCTGGTGCGCGCCGCAGCCGGCGTCCCCCTCCTCTTCTACCGGCCTCCGGGCGGCGCCCTGTCGCCCGACGTGGTGGCAGTGGCCCATGCCAACGGCCAACGGGTCCTCGACTGGTCGGTCGACCCGTCCGACTACCGGCGCCCTCCGGCTGCCGAGATCGTTGCGCGGATCCTTGCAAACGTAGGCCCCGGAGGGGTGGTCCTCATGCACGACGGAGGGGGCGACCGTTCCCAGACCGTCGCCGCCCTCCGGCCCCTGATCGAGGCCCTCAAGGCCCGGGGCTACCGCTTCAGCACCCCGGCCCAGGAGTCTCCCGCAACCTGACCCTGGCCTGCGTGGCCAGAACGCGGTGGCCGGCCTGCTCACATGCATTACACTGCATGTATGGCCCCTCTGGTGTCGCCGCAATGGGACGCAGTGCTGGCCTCCGCGGCGCGCCTTCAGGAGCTGGTCCCCGACGCTGTCCTGGTCGGCGGCAGCGCCGCCGCTCATCACGCCGGCCACCGCGTCTCCTTCGACGACGACCACGTCCTTGCCGACCTGAGGGACCGCTTCGACGAGGTTCTGGAGGCGCTCGAGTCCTCCGAAGGCTGGGTGACCGCCCGAGTGAAGCGGCCGGTCCTGATCCTCGGCTGCCTCGACGGGGTCGAGACCGGGCTTCGCCAGCTCATCCGGCGCCGGCCCCTGGAGATCGAGGAGGCTCGTGCCGCCGACCGAACCATTCGCGTACCGACCCTGACCGAGATCTTGCGCATCAAGGCCTGGCTCGTCCTGGTTCGTAACGCGACGCGGGACTACCTCGACCTGGTCGCCCTGGCTGATCGGCTCGGCACGGGCGCGCCCGCGGTGGTGCTGCAGCTCGACGACTACTACGAGGACCAGATCGGCCCGGGGGGGCGTCGGGTGTCCACCCAACTCGTGAAGCAGCTCGCAGAGCCCGCTCCATATGACCTGGACGACGTGGACCTTGTGCACTATCGACACCTCGTCCACCGCTGGCGAGACTGGGCAGAGGTCGTCGAGGACAGCCGCTCACTGGCCCGCGCCATGCTCGACCACCTCGCCCGAGAAGGCCAGTGATCCACCGCCATCTCGACTACGACCAGGCCATTCCGTTGGTCGAGCGAGGTCGGGCCGCGCTCGACGACGCCCTCGATCGTGGCGATCTCGACGAGTGGGCGCCCTTGGCTCGATCGATCCTCGCCGACCCGAACGGTCCTCTCGCTCATGCGGTGGCCGACATCTGCGATGCCCACCCGATGTACGGCACGAGCGCGCTCTGGCGGGGCTGGATCACGAGCCTCCGGAATGCCGACCGTCGGTCGACCTCTTGGGAGGCGAGAGGATGTCCTTAGCGGACCTCCGGGCCCGCCGCGGCCTGCGCCAAGTGGATGTTGCCGCCGGCTTGGGTGCATCTCAGCCCGACATCTCCAAGATCGAGTCGCGCCACGACCTTCGGCTGTCCACGCTGAGGGCCTACGTGGCGGCCACCGGAGGTCTGCTCGAGTGCCGCGCCATTTACCCCGACGGTGAAGTGGCCGAGATCGTGCTGCCGTCCAATGTCCGCCACGACCGACCTGGATGACGATGGAGTCGGAAACTGGCCTCCAGCTAGATCTGGACTTACTCTACTGGCTGCGTTAGGCTCCGATGGTGCCCAGAGAGACTTCCGTCGACGACGATGCGCTTCTTCGCCGGCACGGTCTGCAGGTCACGGCCCAGCGTCTGGCTGTTCTACGGGCGGTGTCCGAGGGACCGCACAGAGCCGCGGACGACATCCATACGGTGGTACGGGCCGAGATCGGTGCCATCTCGCGTCAGGCGGTGTACGACTCCCTGGCCGCCTTCACCGACAAGGGACTGCTCCGGCGCATCCAGCCCGCTGGATCGCCGGCCCGCTACGAGAACCGGGTCGGTGACAACCACCACCACCTCATCTGCCGAACGTGCAACCGGATGGTCGACGTCGACTGTGCGGTGGGCGAGACCCCGTGCCTGACGGCCGCCGACGACTCGGGCTACGAGATCGACGAAGCCGAGGTTGTCTACTGGGGCCGGTGCCCCGAGTGTGCGCCAAGAGCATTCCGCCATCAGAAGAAACCAGCGAGACAGGAGAAGAACCGACGTGCCTGACAAGGACGAGACGCAGAGCGTCAGCGAGAGCGAGAACCCGGCGATCTCCGCCCCCACTCCCAAGCCGCATCGGCCCAGGACCAACCGGGACTGGTGGCCGAACCAGCCCGACCTCTCGATCCTCAGCCAGCCCTCGCCCAGGTCCAATCCGATGGGCGAGGACTTCAACTACGCCAATGAGCTCGAGACCCTCGACCTCGACGCGCTCAAGAAGGACCTCTTCGAGGTCATGACCACGTCGCAGGACTGGTGGCCGGCCGACTACGGCCATTACGGGGGGCTCTTCATCAGGATGAGCTGGCACGCAGCCGGGACCTACCGCATCGCCGACGGTCGCGGCGGCGGCGGCCGGGGCGCTCAGCGCTTTGCCCCCCTCAACAGCTGGCCCGACAACGCGAGCCTCGACAAGACCCGCCGGTTGCTCTGGCCGATCAAGCAGAAGTACGGCCGCAAGATCTCATGGGGCGACCTGATCATCTTCGCCGGCAACTGTGCCCTGGAATCAATGGGGTTCAAGACGTTCGGCTTTGGCTTCGGGCGAGAGGACATCTGGGAGCCCGAAGAGATCTTCTGGGGGCCTGAGGACACGTGGCTCGGAGACGAGCGCTCCAGCGGCGACAGACAACTCACCGGTCCCTTCGGCGCCGTGCAGATGGGCCTGATCTACGTGAACCCCGAGGGGCCGAGCGGCAACCCCGACCCGCTGGCTTCAGCCAGGGACATCCGAGAGACCTTCGCCCGTATGGCGATGAACGACGAGGAGACGGTTGCGCTCATCGCCGGCGGCCACACGTTCGGCAAGTGCCACGGCGCAGTCGATCCCGACTGCATCGGTCCGGAGCCCGAGGCCTGCCCCGTCGAGGAACAAGGCCTGGGTTGGAGGAACACCTGCGGCGCCGGCAAGGGCCCCGACACGCTCACCAGCGGGCTGGAGGGCGCCTGGACCAACGAGCCGGTGAAGTGGGACAACGGGTACTTCGACAATCTGTTCAACTATGACTGGGAGCTGACGACGAGCCCCGCCGGTGCGAAGCAGTGGACTCCCAAGGATGCCTCGGCCCAGGGCACCGTGCCCGATGCTCATGACCCGTCGAAGAGGCACGCCCCCATGATGCTGACGACGGACCTGGCGCTGAAGATGGACCCGATTTACGGGCTCATCTCCAAGCGCTACCACGAGAACCCCGACCAGTTCGCAGAAGCATTCGCCAAGGCGTGGTACAAGCTGCTGCACCGCGACATGGGACCGGTCTCGCGCTACATCGGCGCGTGGGTCCCGGAGCCGCAGCTGTGGCAAGACCCCGTCCCCGAGGTCGACCATGACCTGATCGGGGAGGATGACATCGCTGTCCTCGAGGACAGGATCCTCGCGTCCGGACTGTCCATCTCCCAGCTGGTCTCCGCCGCGTGGGCGTCGGCGGCGAGCTTCCGCGGCACCGACAAGCGCGGCGGGGCCAACGGAGCTCGGATCCGCCTCGCGCCTCAGAAGGACTGGGAGGCCAACGAGCCCACCGAGCTGGCCACGGTGCTGGCGACCCTCGAGCAGGTCCAGCAGGACTTCAACCGCTCACAGTCGGGCAGAACGAGGGTCTCGCTCGCCGACCTGATCGTCCTGGGAGGATGTGCGGCCGTCGAGCAGGCGGCCAAGAACGCCGGGCACGACGTCACGGTCCCGTTTGCGCCGGGGCGCACGGACGCCGTGCAGGAGCAGACCGACGCCGAGTCGTTTGCCGTGCTCGAGCCGACCGCCGACGGTTTCCGCAACTACCTCCGACCCGGAGAGAAGCTGCCGGCGGAGCAGCTGCTGGTGGACCGGGCCAACCTGTTGACGCTGACCGCGCCCGAGATGACGGTTCTCGTGGGCGGCATGCGTGCCCTGAACGCCAACTTCGGGAAGTCTGGGCACGGCGTCTTCACTGACCGGCCGGAGACATTGACCAACGACTTCTTCGTGACGCTCCTCGACATGGGCACGGAGTGGAAGCCGTCCTACTCGGCTGAGAACGTCTACGAGGGTCGCGATCGAGCCACTGGCGAGGTGAAGCGGACCGCCACCGCCGTCGACCTCGTCTTCGGTTCGAGCTCCCAGCTGAGAGCCATCTCGGAGGTGTATGGATCCGGCGACTCCAAGGAGAAGTTCGTGCATGACTTCGTGGCTGCGTGGGACAAGGTCATGAACCTCGATCGCTTCGACCTGGTCTGACCGTCGTCCCGGTCACGGGTTCCCTCACCTTGGCCGGGAGCATGGCACCGGTCGTCAAGCGTCCCAGCGGTCGAGCTGCGTCAATCGGCTGTTGCACCCGATACAGGATGCAACCTGGCCGCCACTGCCGCCCACACCTGGCGGTGACGGGCCACGTTGGCGGCCCGGTCGGTGGTTACGACCAGTAGGCGGACGCCGCCGGCTTCCAGGCCGCGGCCGGCGGCAGCCACGAGCTCGTCGGCAGCCGTTACCCGTTCCGCATCCACGCCCAGGGCGTGGGCCACCGCCACCAGGTCGGTGCCATGGGGGGTTCCGAAGAGGAGCTCGAAATGCTCGGACGCGCCGGCCTGGGGCAGGAACGAGAAGATCCCGCCGCCGTCGTTGTCGAGCACCACGATGGTGGCGTCAACGCCCCGGCGGGATGCGCCCACCAGCCCGCCCAGGTCGTGCAGCACGCTCAGGTCCCCTGCGAGGGCCGCCACGGGGCCAGGGTGCACGGCGGCTACCCCCAGGACCGTCGACATGAAACCGTCGATACCGCTGGCTCCGCGGTTGGCGACCATGGTGAGCCCGTCACGGGGCGCGGCGAACGACTCCAGGTCGCGCACGGGCATGCTCGAACCGGCCACCAGGGCAGCACCGGCGGGCAGGGTGGCCACCAGGTCGCGGGCCACCCTGCCCTCGAAGGGCTCGGGCCACGAGTCGACCAGGTCGTCGACGGCCGCCCGGGCCACGGCCTCGGCCTCCATCCACGCCTCGAGCCAATCAGCCCTCGAACCGGGCGACGAGGAACCGGCAGCTCCCCCCAGCAGTGAAGCCACCGCGTCGAGCAGAGCGCCGGGGTCGACGGCCACCTGCTCGGCGGCCGCCCTATGGGGATCGAGCCATGCCCGGTCGGGGTCGACCAGCACCTGGCGCACCGACTCGTCGAGCCAGCCGGACCCGGCTCGGCCGGTGACAGCCGCCCCTAGTCGCACCACCAGGTCGGGCCGGTGGGCGGCGGCAAAGCGGGGATGGCGGAGCAGGGCGTCGTAGGTCGACACGGCCAGAGGGCCGCTGCGCAGTCCCGACAACGCGTCAGCCAGCACCGGCCAGCCGGCGGCGGCGGCGAAGCGCCCGACCACACCGGGGTCGGCGGCGGCTCCCCAGCCGGCCACCACCAGGCCTCGGGGAGTGGCTTCCACCGCCTCGGCCAGGCGGTGGACATCGTCGGGCCGGGGCAAGGGACGGTGGTGCGACGAGGCCACCCAGGGCGCGCCGTCATCGCGGCCGGGGGCCTCCACCAGCGGGTCGCCGGTGGGGGTCAGTGGCTCGCGGAACGCCAGGTTGAGATGCACGGGGCCGGCGGGCGGCCCCAGGGCCTCGGCCACGGCCCGGGCCGCCATCGAGCGCCAGTAGCGCCCGGCACCGGGCAGTTCGGAGGGCACGCCGACCTCCGCGAACCAGCGCACCGCGCCGCCGAAGAGCTTGAGCTGGTCGATGGCCTGGCCGGCACCGGTGTCACGGAGCTCGGGCGGCCGGTCGGCGGTTACCGCCAGCAGCGGCACCCGGGCGTGGCGGGCCTCGACCACCGCGGGGTGCAGCAGGGCAGCGGCGGTGCCCGAGGTGGTGAGCACCACGGCCGCCCGGGCCGATG
Organism: Acidimicrobiales bacterium; assembly: GCA_051005135.1. Lineage (GTDB taxonomy): Bacteria > Actinomycetota > Acidimicrobiia > Acidimicrobiales > AC-14 > DATAQC01. Next base: position 4,244 of record JBPCJQ010000020.1, on the reverse strand, counting down.
CCTTGGCCGCGCCCAGCGCGAAGGCAGCGGCAGAGCGCTCGTCGAGGAACACCTCTATGGGGATGCGTCCGTCGCCGGCCAGGGCCAGGGCCAGGGGCGCGGAGCGCGACCCGGGGGCCACCGCCGCCACGACCACCCCGGCCCGAGCCCATTCGTCGACCACGGCCCGGGCGAAGGCGGTGGCGGCATCGACTTTCACTGAACGATGCTCCTGCAGTGCTGCACCTGGAGGTGGACGGAGCTGGCGGGGGACGGGTAGTGCTGGTCCACGGCTTCACCCAGACGGCGCGCTCGTGGGACAGCGTGGCCCCCGCCCTGGCCGCCCATAGAGAGGTCGTTGGCGTCGACCTGCCGGGACACGGCGGTTCCAGCGACGTGCGACTGGGCTTCGCCCAGACAGCAGCGGCGATCGGGGGGGCCGGGGGGAGGGCCGTTTACGTGGGCTACTCCCTGGGAGGCCGTCTGTGCCTGAGACTTGCCCTCGACCGACCCGACCTGGTGGCCGCCCTGTTGCTGGTGGGCGCATCGCCGGGGCTGGCCGAGCCCACCGAGCGGGCCGCCCGCCGACGAGCCGACGACGCCCTGGCCGCCGAGATCGAACATGTGGGCACCACTGCGTTCGTCGATCGTTGGTTGGCTTCGCCCCTGTTCGCCGGCCTGCGACCGTCGCGGGCCGACCTGGAGGGCCGCAGGGCCAACCGGCCTGACGGCCTGGCCTGGGCGCTGCGCGTGCTCGGCACCGGTTCTCAGGAGCCGCTGTGGGACCGGCTGGGTGCGCTGCACATGCCCGTCTTGGTGACCGCAGGTGCCGACGACCTCAAGTTCGCGGCGCTGGCTGCCGCCATGGCGGCGGACATCCCCTCGGCAATGGTGGCGTTGGTCCCGGACGCCGGCCACGCCGCCCACCTGGAGCGACCCGACGAGTGGCTCGGGCTGGTCCAGCCCTTCCTTGACACCCATCACACCGCGTAGCGTTCGAGCAGGTCGGGGTCGGGCACGGGGCGACGCACGGCCAGCTCACCGTCTACAGGTACGAGCGGGTCGGCCACCACGTCGGCAGCGAGCAGAGCAGCAGTGCCCAACCCGCATGCCCCCCGTAGCTCGGGAAGGGCGGCGGCCAACGCCAGGCCGGCGGCGATGCCCACCGATGTCTCGTATAGAGCGGACACAACCGCAGGCACGCCCGATGCTTCGGCCACGGCCATGGCTGGGACGACCCCACCCAGAGGCTGCACCTTCACCACCACCGCGTCGGCGGCATCGAGACGGGCCAGAAGGGCAGCGTCGCCCACGGAACGCACGCTCTCGTCGGCCGCCAACGGCACTCTCACCCGCCGGCGGAGACGGGCCAGGTCGTCGAGGCTGCGCACCGGGTCCTCGGCCAGCTCCAAGTCGTAGGCCGCCAACCGGCCCAGCACAGCCACGGCGGTGTCGAGGTCCCACGCCCCGTTGGCGTCGACCCGCAGGGCCACATCGGGACCCACCGCGGACCGCACTGCGGCCACCCGGTCGACGCCGCCCGCGTCGCCAACCTTGACCTTCACGCACCGGGCGCCTCCGGCCACCGCGGCGGCGGCCAGGGCGGCGGCCTGCTCGGGGTCCACGCCGGGCACCAGGGCGTTGACCGGCACCCTGGAGCGCACAGGCCGCGGCCAGGCGCCCCACGCCGCCTCATGGGCGGCCCGGCGGGCGGCGGAGGGGTCCACGGGGTAGCCGGTTGGAGGCTGTGACCACTCACCCCAACCGGCCGGTCCCTCCACCAGGGTGGCGGCCACCGCAACCATCCCGGCCACCGGCATCCTCAGCGGTAGGAGCACACGGTGGCGGGTGCTGCCAGCCGTCAGAGCCACAGGCCCAGCGCCAGCAGGGCGGAGAGGGCGAGCTGGAGGCGCACCGTGGCCACCAGGGCATCCACCAGGACAGCAGGGTCGGGGCGACGAGCCACAACGGCCAGGGGAGACACGGCCAGGGGGGCGGCCAGCAAGGCCAGAAGGGCCCCAGGAACGAACGCCCCCAGGGCGGCGGCGGCGGCCAGGCCCCCCAGGATCGAGGCTTCGTACAGCTGGGCGGCCTTGGCGGCGCCGACCCGTACCGCCAGCGTGGCCTTGCCGGCGGCGGCGTCGGAGCTGACGTCACGCAGGTTGTTGACGAGGAGGATGGCGCAGGCCAGCAGGCCGACCGCGAACGAGCCGCCCACCGCCAGCAAGGGCACCCGGTGTAGTTGCACGTAAGCGGACCCGCACGTGGCCACCAGGCCGAAGAACACCAGCACCGACACCTCGCCCAGACCGGCTGACGCGTAGGGCCGGGGGCCCCCGCTGTACAGCCCGGCGGCAGCGATGGTCACCGCCCCGACAGCCAGCAGACGTAGGTCGACGGCCACCGCCAGCACCAGCCCCACTGCCCCGGCCACCCCGAAGCATACGAGCGCGGCACGCTTCACAGCGGAAGGCGACGCCAGCCCCGACGCCGTCAGGCGCACGGGTCCCTCGCGCGCCGCGTCCACACCGCGGACCCCGTCGGAGTAGTCGTTCGAGAAGTTGACACCGACCTGCAGGGCCACGGCCACCACCAGGCAGGCGATCGCCCGCCAGTCGGACACGGGCCCGTAGCGCGAAGCGGCCGCAGTGCCCACCAGCACGGGAGAGACGGCGGCGCCCAGCGTCTTGGGCCGCGCTCCTTGTACCCAGAGGGACAGTCCGGTCACGGCCGCCGCGGGAAACGAGAGAAGTCGGGGCGCCGCTTCTGCACGTAGGCGTCCCTCCCCTCCTGGGCCTCCTCCGACAGGTAATAGAGCAGGGTGGCGTCGCCGGCCAGCTGCTGCACGCCGGCCAGGCCGTCGGTGTCGGCGTGGAAGCCAGCCTTGAGCATGCGCAGGGCGAGGGGGCTGTGCTCCAGGATGCGCCGGCACCACGCCACCGTCTCGACCTCGAGGTCGGCCAGGGGTACCACCCGGTTCACCAGTCCCATGGACGCAGCCGCTCCGGCGTCGTACTGCTCGCAGAGGAACCAGATCTCCTTGGCCTTCTTCTGGCCCACCGTGCGGGCCAGCAGGCCTGCCCCGTAGCCGCCGTCGAACGAACCCACCCGCGGCCCGGTCTGGCCGAACCGGGCGTTGTCAGCGGCCACCGTCAGGTCGCACACCAGGTGCAGAACGTGGCCTCCACCGATGGCGTAGCCCGCCACCATGGCGATCACCGGCTTGGGCAGGCGCCGGATCTGGATCTGGAGGTCGAGCACGTTCAGGCGCCCGATGCCGGAGGCGTCCTTGTAGCCGTCGGCGCCCCGTACCCTCTGGTCGCCGCCCGAGCAGAAAGCCAACGGCCCCTGGCCAGTGAGGATCACCACGCCCACGGTGGGATCGTCGCGGGCTCTATCGAAGGCATCAGCCATCTCGTAGAGCGTCTGGGGGCGGAAGGCGTTGCGCACCTCGGGCCGGCAGATGGTGATCTTGGCCATACCCTCGGCCAGGTCGAGGCTGATGTCGCCGTAGTCACCCTGGCGCTGCCAGGCCGCACCGGGCCGGATGACGTCGTCGTCCACGGGTGTCGACACTCCTAGAGCATTCACTCCTACGAACTTCACTACCGTAGCGGGCGCATGGACAGTGGGGCTCTCACCGCCATCTGCCTGCCCGCTCCCCAGGCGGCGGTGGCCGTCGTGGCCGCCTGGGACCAGGGCCGGGCCGTCTGCCCTCTCGACCCGCGCTCGCCGCTCCCCGAGCGCGAGCGGGTGCTGGCCGCGGTGCGTCCCACTGCCCTGCTCGACGGCGACGGCCACCACGACCTCGGGGGCGGCGAGCCGGTGCCCGCTGGCGTGGCGGTGGTGGTCGCCACCTCGGGAACCACCGGCGAGCCCAAGGGAGTGGAGCTGACCGCGGCCGGGCTGATCGCGTCGGCCCGGGCCGCGTCGGAGGCGGTAGGAGCCGGGCCGGGCGACCGGTGGCTCTGCTGCCTGCCCCTCCATTCCGTGGGAGGCCTGAGCGTGCTCGCCCGGGGCTGGGTGACGGGCCTGCCCGTCGACGTCGTCGATCGCTTCCATCCCGGCGCGCTGGCCACCACGCCGGCCAACCTGGTGTCACTGGTGCCGACAATGGTGTGGCGCTGCCTCGATGCCGGTGTCGCCCTCGAACGCTTCTCCCGCATCCTCGTGGGAGGGGCCGCCCTGGGCCCCGATGTCCGGGCCCGGGCCGAGGCGGCTGGGGCGTCGATCACCGCCACCTACGGCATGACCGAGACCTGGGG
>JBPCJQ010000019.1:0-50756 GCA_051005135.1 Acidimicrobiales bacterium | reverse complement strand
GTTTTGTTCTGGGGGGTGGGTGTTTTCTCCCTTCCCCCCGCCCCTCCTCCGTTCTGTGTCCCCCCCCCCCTGGCCCCGCCCATAATCGCGATGAGCACGGCGGCGACGCCCACCTTCGCCCCTGCTTCCCGCCTGGCCGGGAGCCCGGCATGAGCGGCGACCCCCGGCTGGAGCGCCTCCTGCGGTGGTACCCGCGGTCGTGGCGCGAGCGCCACGGCGCCGAGCTGGTCGCCCACCTGCAGGACTCGTTGGGCGGGCGCCGGCCCTCGTCCAGGGAGCGCCTCGATGTCGCCCGTGGCGGGGTGGTCGAGTGCCTGCATGCATCGGGCCTGGCCGGGGGCGAGAGAGAGGCACCCGACCGGGCCCGGTCGGGTGCCCTGCTGGTGCTGGCTGCCTGGGCCGTGTTCGTGGTGGCCGGGTCGGGACTGGCCAAGCTCTCCGAGCACTGGGAGGCGTCACGCCCGCCGGCCAGCGTTGGCTGCCCTCCGCAGCGTTCACCACCGTCCAGGTGATGGTTGGGCTGGCGTGGCGGTGGCAGTGGGCGCGCTGGTGGCGCTACGTCCGTTCATCCGCTTCCTGCGCAGCGGCGGCTGACCCGTGGTTCGTCGGCGAGTACCGCACGTTGCCCGCCGCCACATGGACCGATCTGGAGGGCTGTGCCCATGCCGCCGACCACGAAGCCGGTGCCACCGCCGCCATGGGCGCGATGACCGACCCCGGCGACAGCGGACCCGGCGGCCAGTGGCGTCATGTCCTGCTCTTCGCCGAGCACCAACCGGTGGAGCTGTCCGTTCACGCCGGCCGGGCCGGAGCGGCGGCCAGCGTGGCTGTGGCCCGTGCCACCGACGACGAGGCGATCCACTGGGCCGAGCCCGTGCTGGCCGGTCCGCGTCCCACGCTGGGGAGCTTGGCCGAGCCCAGGGACGCCATCTCGTAGTTCCGCCAACGCTGCTGGGGGAGACTGGCCGGGTGCCTCGTTCCGCCGCCGAGACCTTCGCCCCCGTCTTCCGTTCCCTGCTGGGCCCCTACCTCCCCGTCCGCCTGCGCTACTGGGACGCCAGCACCGACGGGCCGCGCGACGCGCCGGCGACCGTCGTCTTCCACACGCCCCACGCCATGAGGAGGTTCCTCTACGCGCCCAACGAGGTGGGCTTGGCCCGGGCCTATGTGCTGGAGGAGATCACCATCGAGGGCGACGAGGCAGCCGCCCTGCGCAGCCTCCAGTACGCCCCCGAAGACGCCCGTGTCCCTCCGGCCCGCCTGCTCGAAGGCATCGTGGGTGCCGCCCGCCTGGGCGTTCTGGGCCGCCCCCTGCCGCCTCCCCCCGAGGAGGTGCGCATTCGCGGCTGGCGCCACAGCCGCCGACGCGACGAGGCCGCCGTCACCCACCATTACGACCTGAGCAACGACTTCTACCGCCTGTTGCTGGGGCCTTCGATGACCTATTCGTGTGCCCGCTTCGTCCACCCCGACGACAGCCTGGAGACGGCCCAGGCGGCCAAGTACGACCTCATCTGCGCCAAGCTGGGCCTGGCGCCGAGGATACGCCTGCTCGATGTGGGCTGCGGCTGGGGCGGGATGGTGATGCACGCGGCCACCCACTACGGGGTCGACGCGGTGGGCATCACCCTCTCTCCCGCCCAGGCTGAGATGGCTCGCCAGCGGGTCAAGGAGGCCGGCCTCGACAACCAAGTCGAGATCCGCCGTGAGGACTACCGCCACTTGGCCACCGAGGACCGGCGCTTCTCGGCCATCTCCAGCATCGGCATGTTCGAGCACGTCGGAAGGGCCCGCATGGCCGAGTACTTCGGGGCGCTCAACCGTCTTCTCGAGCCCCGAGGCCGGTTGCTGAACCACGCCATCTCCACGCCGGGCGGCTCGGAGAACACCAGGAGGTCGTTCCTCGGCCGCTATGTGTTCCCCGACGGCGAGCTGCAGGACGTGGGGGTGGTGGCCGAGGCCATGCAGGAGCACGGGTTGGAAGTGCGAGACGTCGAGGCCCTGCGAGAGCATTACGCCCTTACCTTGCGGCTGTGGCTGGCCAACCTGGAGGCCCAGTGGGACGCCGCGGTGGACCTGGTGGGCTACCGCCGGGCGCGGGTGTGGCGGCTCTACCTGCTGGGATCGATGGTGAGCTTCGAGGTCGCCGAAGTCGGCATCCACCAGGTACTGGCCGTGCGCCTCGACGCCGACGGGTCCAGCGGCATGCCCCTCACCAGGAAGGCCATGGTCTGATTGCGACCCCGCCGCCGCGGGTAATTGCATCCTCGGCAACAGAGTTCACGCCCGAGGAGGAAGCATGTCCGAGCAGTCGCACCAACCGTCCAGCGGTTCCTGGCCGACCGAGCCCGATCTGCCCATGCCCGACCAGGGCCCCGTCGAAGAGGAGCTCTCGGGAGGAGAGAGGGACTGGCCTCGCCCCGAAGGTGATCAGGTGACACTCGGCTTGGAGAACAGGGCCGACGACCCCGACACGGCTCGCCCTCTCGAGCACCCGCGCGCCCTTCTGGGCGAGGAGCCCGCCACCGGCGACATACCCCAGCCGGGCTAGGGCGCCTTGGTGGCGGTGACCTGCACGACGAACCACAAGGTTTCGTCGGGGGCGATGGTCGTACCCTGACCCGAGGGCCCGTAGCCCTGGTCGGGAGGGACGCCGAGCAGGCGCTGGCCTCCCACTTTCATGCCGGGGATGCCGTTCTGCCAGCCCTTGATCACCTGGCCGAGGGGGAAGGTCGCCGTCTGGTTGCGGGAATAGGACGAGTCGAAGATCTTGCCGGTGGAGCAGGCCACACCGATGTAGTTGACGGTCACGGTAGCGCTGGGCGACACCGTGACCCCCGAGCCCTGCTTGAGGTCTTCTTTGACCAGCCCGGTGGGCGGAGGGCCGACCTTCACCGGCACCTGGGGAGCGCCTGGCGGCAGGGGGTCGGACACGGCGAGGCACGGCTTGCCCGCCGCCGAGGACAGCGCGGTAGACGGTGGTGCACTGGTGGTCGACGAGGAGGTCGTCACCGTCTTCTTCTTGTCGCCGCCCCGGGTGAGGAACCACGCCAGCACGAGGGCGACCAAGACGGCGGCGGCCACGAACACCGCTCGCCGGCGCATGGCCTGGCGGCGGCGGGCGGCCGCCAGAGCAGCCTGGCGGGCTTGGCGCCCTTCTCGTTGACGGTCGCGCTTGGTGCCGGCCACGGGCCGCCACCGTACCAACATGGTCCTATCCCCCGGCCGTCACCTCGTCGAGGTCGACGATCGTCAGGCTCAACTCTGCGCCGAGAGCATGGGCGATCTTGTCGAGCGTGGGCAGGCTTGGTGAGATATTGCCGGCCTCGAGTCGGGCAATCGCCGACTGGGTGCTTCCCACCCGCTCGCCAAGCTCGCGCTGGCTGAGACCCTTCTTCTCCCGCAGGGCACGGATCTCGAAGGCAAGGCGCACAGCGCGGCCGGCCTTCTCGTAGCCGCGCAGGCGCGCCGGACTCACTCGCCTGGTCGCTTTGATGTCCTGCCAACTGGTGCGTTTCGTCACAACTCCCCCTCAGCCACATGTCCCTCGGCGATGCAGCGCTGCATGACCCCCCACGCTCGATCGATCTCGGCGCGCTCTCGCGGGCGAGTCTTGGCGAACACTGTCAACAGGACTATTCGCCGGCCAGTCGCGATGTAGTACGTGATCCTGGTTTGGGCTCGACCCAAGTAGAAGCGAAGCTCGCGGAGCTTGCCTCGGAGCTGCCGGCTGAACGGCGCCCTGAGATGCACTCCCTCCTCGGCGAGCAGGTCGATGTACCGCTCGGCCTGACCGAAGCTCTCGTCGTCCAGCCCCAACAACCAATCCGTCACCTCCGGCTCCGCCTCGATCGTACCCCAAGCTATAGCAGCGATGTTATGCGATGTCATGTAGTCAGCGCAGCTCTCGCATGCCACCGGCGATCTGGAGGGCAGAGCCAAGCGTCAGGATCGCCTTGAATCGACCGCCGTCGGCGACACTGTCGACGTCAGGCTCGAAGGCTTCAGCCCTCGAAGCGGTGCCTCCCACGTGCCGGCTCCGGCCTGATCGACCAGCCAGGAGCCGCGGGACCCGGAAACCACGATGTATACTCGTACATCGTGCGCAGGACCCAGATATACCTCGACGAAGACCAGACCGCTCGTCTCGACGGACGGGCGGCCGCCGAAGGGGCCACCCGGTCCACGGTCATCCGACGGGCCGTCGACGAGTACCTGGCCCGGGACGAGCGAGACCCGGCGGCCTGGCGTTCCCGCTGGCAGGAAGCGGTAGCCAACACCGCCGGCATCGCCTCCCACCTCCCCGACGGCGCGGCCTATGTAGAGGAGCTTCGTGCCGCCGATGCCACCCGCCTCGGGGGGCTGGAGTGAAGGAGTTGGTCGTGGACACGAGCATCCTGGTGGACCACCTCCGCGGCGTACCGGAGGCGACGGCCTACATGGCGCATCTCCAAGATCGGCCGTCGTGCTCGGAGATCTCGCGGGTCGAGGTGATCCAGGGTCTGCGCAGCCACGAGCGTGGGGCAGCGGAGCAGCTGTTCGCCCTGATCGACTGGTTGCCGCTCACCGAGGCCATCGCCCGCCGAGCCGGGGAGCTGGGGCGGCGCTGGCGGCGGAGCCACCCCGGAATCGGCGTCGCCGACTTGGCCGTGGCCGCCACTGCCAAGCACCTCAGGGCGAGGATCGTCACCCGCAACGTCAGGCACTTCCCCATGTTCGCCGCCCTGGTCGCTCCCTACTGATCCAGCCGTTGCCCGCGCCCGCGGGGCTGTGTCGACCTACGGCGCCTTGCCGCCCAGCTCCCTAGCCGGTACATATGGAGCGTCTCTGATCCGAAGGACACAAGGCCGGGGGTTGTTTGGGGTGCAGACGGTGTACGAGGCCATGGGTGGTGCCGACGTCCTGCTTGCTCTGGCCAGGGCGTGGCATTTTCGGGTGATGGCGGACGATGTCGTGAGCCATGCGTTCAGTCACGGATACCACCCTGCGCACACCGAGCGGCTGGCCGCGTACTGGGCGGAGGCGTTGGGTGGTCCCACGATGTACTCGGAGGCGTGCGGTGACGAGACCTCGGTTGTGCGGATGCACAGCGGCAACGGGCGGCATGAAGAGATGGATCGTCGGGCGATCACCTGTTTCGATCAGGCGCTGACAGACGTCGGCCTTGCTGGCGACGACCGGCTCCGACTGGTCATGCACGACTACTTCGCGTGGGCAACGACGACGACGATGTCCCGCTATCACCGCTCCGCGGACGAGGTGCCCGATGGCCTGCGCATCCCGCACTGGTCGTGGGACGGACTCGTCGAGGACGGTCCTACTGACATCCGCTCAACGGACGACGCGCATCCACAGGTTCGTCGCCAGGGAGACTAGCGAGTGCTCGGGGAGTCGCGTCAGACGAGCTCCCGTCCAAGAGCATCACAAGGGGTTCGGTTCTTCGTCGCGTGGCACCACAGCAAGATGTCGTGCAGCCGTAGGCGACTGAGCCCAACGCCGCCACGGGCGTCGGCGCGCTCGGCAAACCAAGCTTCGAGATCGCGGAACTCCGCTTCGTGGGCAGTGAGCTCGCGGTGGATACCGGCCCAGGGATGTCCGTCGCGGTAGTACGGGACGGTTTTCCCGTCGAGAAGGGGACACAGCCGTGGCCGCTTGTGGTGGAGCGTCTTGTGGGTAACAGCGACACCCACGCCCGGAATCCCCATCAGCAGCCACCAGGCGCGCCACATGTGCCGCACCTGTCGGGGAGGGTCGGGGGCCGTGCACAGCTCTGGTTCGTCGAGCTCCCAGAACGTCGATGGCGGTGGAAGAAGGGCCAGCTCAGCCGAGATGTCCGGCGCCAACGCATAGATCGCCAACATCGTCCTGGCGCTGATACGGCTGTTGAGACCGGTGCTGACAACGATGTCGGCCATGTCGAGAGGGCCTTTGCTGGCCGGTACACAGTCGTAGGACTGGTAGGCGTAACGCAGGGGCTCCCTGGCCGATGGCTCGGCTCCCACTGAGAAGCTCTCACGGTTCTTCCAGTGGCGATCAGAGTCTGAGGGGCCGAAGGCGTAACCGGCCAGCACCCGCTGGGCCTCATCAAACTCGTAGTCCACCTGTCCACGGCCGATCGTGATCACCACGTCATCCCTTCGTGGCCCTTCGCCCTCGGCAGAGACTGCATCACTCCTGCCAACCGGGAGGGACCGAGCCTCCCTCGGCGCCGTTTCGAGCCTGGCGGCGGGCGGCGATGGGCTTCTCCAGGGAGAGAAGGCCGCCCGTCTGCTGGTGGGCGTGGGGCGAGAACAGGTCGGAGGCCACGAACCGCGCCCGGATGTCGCTCAGCACCTGGGGGTCGGGCCGATGGCGGACGTTGAAGTACACCTCCTCGTGGATGAGGGTTCCGTCAACGCCGAGGTCGGACAGAGCCACCGCCATCTCCTCGATCATGGCTCCGTTGCCCACCAACACGTAACGCTTGCCTCCGAGCGTGGCCAGCAACGGCGGCACCGACTCGGTGAGGCGCCCCCGGAGGCCTTCCCACCCGGGGGGAGGTTGCGACAGACTGGCCAACCAGGCGAACCACGGGTGGCGGCGGGCGAGCTCATCGAGCTCGTCGACCAGGCACAGATCCTCGGCCAGGCGCAGGCCCCAGTAGAGACTGACCGGCCTGTCGAAGCCGGTCGTGGCCAGGTGCTCGACGAGGGCCATGAGCACGCCGACGCCGACGCCCGTGCCGAGGAGCACGAGCTCCTCGTCCGCATCTTCTTTGGGGACCATCGAGCGCCCGCTCGGCCCCCGAAAGGGGATCACGTCGCCCACCTGTAGCGAGGCCAGGTAGATCGACAGCGGGCCCTCGGGTACCAGGCGCACCAGCAACCGAAAGGTGCGCTGGTCGTTGGGCGGCGACACGATGCAATAAGGGCTGCGCCGTCGTCCGAACCCCTCGACTTCGGCGGTGATGCCGACGAAATGCCCCGGCTCGTACTCGAAGGGCTGGTCGTCGATCACCTCGAACTCGAGACGCACCGTACCGGTAGGAGTTAGGGATTCGATGGCGATGAGCCGCGCTCGCCGGTCGTAGCGGTCGACGCGGCGCAGGGCCCGTTCGGGCGCCAGGCGGGACAGCGGTATCGGCCCCTCGGGCGGGACGACCTCGATGTCGGGCACCCGCCCGTGGGAACCGGCCCCAGGGTGACGATCCACGCAGCACCTCCGATCAGGGTCGCAGGTAGTGTCGGACCCTGCCGCTCCAGCCCGATCTTACGGCTCCTCCTGGATGACCGGGTACCGGGCCAGACGGCAGCACAGGAAATCTTGGGGTCGACCCGTCGGAGGACTGCCGGCAGCGACGACTATGAGGACGTGAGCGAGCGGTCGGCCGCCGGGGAGGATTCCGCAGGAGCGCTACTGGAGCTCTACGACAGCGCCCTTCCCCACGTGTACGGCTACCTGCTGGCCCGCTGCGGGGGGACCGCTGTCGCTGAGGATCTGACGGCCGAGACATTCCTGGCCGTGGCCGATGCCGTCCGCAAAGACGACCCACCTGCCATGAGCATCCCCTGGGTGCTGGGCGTGGCCCGGCATAAGCTCGTCGACCATTGGCGGCGAAAGGCTCGTGACGAACGCCGCCTGGCCGTAGCCGTCGACGACCGTAGCTTCGAGGATCCGTGGGAAGCTCACATTGACGCCGTATGTGCTCGTGAGACCCTGGGGCGACTGGGCGTTCACCACCGCGCCGCGCTGACGCTGCGGTACCTCGACGATCTGCCCGTCCGGGAGGTGGCCGCGCTGCTCGAGCGCAGCGTCCACGCCACGGAGGCGCTGTTGGTGCGAGCCCGCGCTGCGTTCCGTCGCGCCTACGCAGAGGAGGCCGGCGATGCCTGACCCCTTAGAAGCGCTGCGTTCTCCCGTGATCCCCACCTATCCCGACCCGTCGTTCGCCGCCAACCTGCGCGCCCGCCTCGAGAAGGCGCTCAACCTCCCGAGAGGAGTCCTCGTGTCCGAGCTCACATTCGATCCCCAAGAGGTCCCGTCCACCCCGCCGGGCCTGCGCCATGGCGACGTCGCTTACGCCTCGCTGTGGGTACCCGACGTGGAGCGGGCAGCGGCCTTCTTCTCGGCCGTCGTCGGCTGGCACTATGCACCGGGCAGCGGACCGCAGGGCCGCCAGGTGCAGGGCACCACCCCCCGGCAAGGCCTGTGGGGCGGCCAGGAGCGCAGCAACCTGTTCTTGTGTTTCGCCGTCGACGACGTCGAGCAGGCGGTGCAGCGAGTGCGGGAGGCAGGCGGGCAGGCGGACGCGCCCAGGATCGAGCCGTACGGCGCCGTCGTCGACTGCGAGGACAACCAGGGCACACCGTTGGCATTGGTGCAAGCCGCACCGCGCCCAGCTGGGGCGGCTCCCGACACGGGCGCCGGGCCCGGCGACCTCGCCTACCTCGTGTTGGAGGTGGTCGACGCGGCCGAGGCCCGCGACTTCTACGCCTCGGTGCTGGGGTGGCAGTTCACCCGAGGCAGTGTCGACGACGGCTGGCAGGCGCCCGATGTGATGCCCATGGTGGGCATGGTGGGTGGACAGGACAGGGCGACCGTCGTACCCATGTACCAGGTCGACGACATCACTTCAGCGGTGGAGCGGGCCCGGGCCGCGGGCGGAACGGCGGACGACCCCGAGCGCCACCCCTACGGCACCACGTCGTTGTGCACCGACGACCAGGGGACCCGGTTCTACCTCGGCGAGTTGTAGAGACAGACCTGGCTTCAGATGAGGCGGCGCTCGGTGGCCCAGCGGGTGAGCTCGTTGCGGTTGGAGAGCTGCAGCTTGCGCAGCACCGAGGAGACGTGGGTCTCGACGGTGCGAGCCGAGATCACCAGCTCGGTGGCCACCGCCTTGTAGGGGTAGCCGCGGGCGATGAGGCGCAAGACTTCCTGCTCTCGGGCGGTGAGCTGGTCGAGATCAGGGTCACCGGTTGGGCCGGGAGTGGCGGCGAAGGCGTCGAGCACGAAGCCGGCCAGCCGGGGCGAGAACACCGCGTCGCCGCCCGCCACCCGGGCGATGGCGTCAGCCAGCTCAGGGCCGGAGATGGTCTTGGTGACGTATCCACGGGCGCCGGCCCGGATGAGGCCGATGACGTCGTCGGCGGCGTCGGACACCGACAGGGCGAGGAAGCGTACCTCGGGGGCCACCGGACCGACCCCCTCGAGCACAGCCTGGCCTCCTCCCCCGGGGAGATGGACGTCGAGGAGCACGACGTCGGGTCGCCGCTCCAGGATCATCTCGATAGCCGGTCGCACCTCGGATGCCTCGCCCACCACGTCGACGGTGTCGACCAGCTCCGCCTTGACACCGGCTCGGAACAGGTCGTGGTCGTCGACCAGGAAGATACGGGGCCGTGCGTTGCTCGGTTTCGGGGGGTTGTCGGGGGGGAGAGGCCCCCCCCCGTTTTTTGTTCCTTCTGTTTTTTTTTCTCTCTTCTTTCTCGCTCCCTCCCCCCCCCCCCCCCCCCCCGACTGTCTTCGGTCACCGGTGCTCTTTGCGTATGCGCAGTTGCACCTCGGTACCCTCGCCCACGGTCGAGCGCACCACCGCGGTCCCGCCGTTGCGGGCCATGCGGCCGGTGATCGACTCCCGGAGCCCATGACGGTCGGGCGCCACCTTGCCGGGGTCGAAGCCCTTTCCCCAGTCGCGCACGTACGCTGTCACCTCGTCGTCGCTGGCTTCGGTGAACACCGACACGGTGGGAGAGCCCGACCACACGGCGGCGTTGACCATGGCCTCACGGGCGGCCGCCACCAGCGCCGCCAAGCCGTCGTCGAGGGGGCAATCGCCCACCGCCACCACCTCGAGGGCAACGCTGTGGAGGGTCTCCACCTCCTCTGCCACCCTCGCCACCTCTGCGGCGAGCGTGTCGCCTTCCGGAGCGTCGCGGCCGTCGGCCCACAGCCAGCCCCGCAGCTCCCGCTCCTGGCGCCGGGCCATGGTGACCACGGCGCGGGGGTCGCCGGCGTTGCGCTGGATGAGGGCGAGCGTCTGCAGGACGGAGTCGTGGACGTGGGCGGCCACCTCGGCCCGCTCCTCGGAGCGGATGCGCCGGCGCCGCTCATGAGCCAGGTCCTTACCGAGCCGAAGCCACCAGGGCCCGGTGATGAGGGCCAGCCCGGTGACGATCCCGGCGCTGGCCACCAGCCCTTGGCGCACGGCCGAGAATGAGTCGGTGGCGGCGAGGAAGCCGCCCACCCCGCTTGCCACGAGCACCGCTCCGACGGCCACCCTGACGAGAGCGGCCCGGCGCGACCGCACATCGTCTGGAGCCGTTCCTGACCCGGCGTGAGGTAGGCGGCCGACAACCTGGGCCAGCGACGGCCTGTCGTCGTCACCGGCCTGTCGCCAGATCACACCCAGGCCCGCGGCGGCCAGCAGGACGGGCCATACGACTGTGTCGCCCAGCCAGAAACCGGTGGCCCGCACCAGGAGCAGTACGCCGAGGGCCAGGCAGCCGGCGGACAAGACCTGGACCAGGTTCCACCGTCGACCTCGTACGGCCGCCTCGGCCAGCGACTGCTCGTCACCCTCCCGGCGCACAAGGAGCCAAGCGGCCACGTAGGCGGCCGCGCCTAGGCCTCCCGCCACTGTGAGGACGGCGAAGATCACCCGCACGGCAAGGGCATCGAGGCCCACGGCCCGCGCCAGGCCCCCGCAGACACCGGCCACCCACCTGTCGTCGCGACTGCGGGTGAACCTCGCCGGGAGAGCACCGGTAACCGGGACGTCGACTGTCACCGTCGACATGATCCCATTTCCCCTCTCGGGGGGCATCAGGGAAGAACCAGGGAAGAACCAGGGTCATCCCGGATGGACGCCTTGTCCCGATGGGCGCACGCTTGGCCCATGGACACAACCGGATCCACCTCGGTACCCCCACCCCCGCCTGCACCCCCGCCGCCCCCGCCTCCACCTCCACCCCGCTTGATCCGATCGAACGGTGATCGGATCGTCTCCGGCCTGTGCGGCGGGCTGGGGCAGCACTTCGGCCTCGACCCGGTGATCTTCCGCATCGCCTTCGTAGTCCTCGCCTTTGCCGGTGGCTCTGGACTGATCGTCTACCTGCTGGGCTGGGCGCTGATACCCGACGAGCACACCGGCTCCACTCTTCTGAACCACCACCGCCGGGGACGAAGCTCCGAGGTCGCCGCCGCCGTCCTGCTGGGGATCGGAGGCATCCTGCTCCTCAACCGCCTGGGACAACACGGCGGCTCAGGCATACCCGCCGGCCTGGTGCTGGTGGGGCTGGGAGCAGCCCTGCTCTGGTCTCGGCGAGACCATGGCGAGGGCTCAGGGCCCCCTGGGCCCGCCGGCCCGGGCGGCGCCGCCGCCCAAGAGGCAGCGGCCGGCCCCCCGCCTACATCGCCCCTGCCCCCTCCGTCACCAGTTCAGGCGGAGCCGCGACCCCGTTCGGTTCTCGTCCCCGTCACCCTCAGCTTTCTGGCCATCTTGGCCGGCGGCCTGGCTCTCCTCGGTACCAGCGGCGTCGCCTCGGTTCGGCCGTCAGTGGGCATTGCCATCGCCTTGTTGCTGGTGGGCGGGTCCATGGTGGTGGGGGCGTGGCGGGGGCGGGCCCGGGGCCTTATCCCCGTCGCCGTGGTCCTGGGCCTGGCCCTGATGGTGACCTCGGTGGCCGACGTGCCCGTTCACGGCGACATGGGCGATCGCACCTGGCGGCCCTTGACTGCCGCAGACCTGCGGTCTCCCTACCGGCTGAGCGCCGGCGACATGGTTGTCGATCTCGGCGCCCTTGACCTCTCAGGTACCACCCCGACCGTCGTGGCATCGGTGGGCGCCGGTGACCTGGAGGTGGTGGTACCCGACGGCGCCGAGGTCGACGTCGACGCCCACACCGGTGCTGGCGACGTGTCCGTGCTCGACCGCACCGCCCAAGGGCTGGGCGCCCGCCGTCATGTGGTCGACCCGGGGCGGGAGGGGGGCGGCCGCCTCGTGCTGCGGGCCAGGGTGGGCTTCGGGGACCTGGAGGTGCACCGTGCCTCGGCATGACCTCGACGCCGTGTCGCTGGTGGCTGGGGCACTCACCGCCGGTCTGGGCCTGGTGGCCCTGCTGGCCCAGGGCGGCGTGGCCCCCCGTTGGGCCGTGCCCGTGCTGTTGATCATCGTGGGCGTAGCCGGCCTGGTCACCACCGGTTCCCGTCGCCAGCCAGGCGATCCACTAGGTCCGGTGGCGGAAGCGGATAGGTAGGTCGTCGGTGACCCGGGCGCCCAGCAGCACTGGCTGGCCGGTGGTTACCGCCACCACCGCGTAGCGGCCTGTGGTGGGTGCCCGCGTGCCCGCCACGTCGCCGGGGCGGTAGTCGCCCCCGAAGGCCACCAGGCACACGTCGTCTTTGGGCACGGTGGGCGCGTCGGGTACGTGCCGGGCGAACGTCTGGGCGCTCACCTTGCGGACGCCGACCAGGCGGCCCTTGTGGTGCACGGCATCCTCGGCCACCACCAGGGAGCGGAAGCACACGCTCGTTGCCGTGTTCAACGAGTTGCGTGGCCCCCCGCAGCCGGCCCAAACCAGCACTGCTGCCATGCCGATGGCGACGAGAGCCCTCCTCATGGGAGCGCCTCATCGGTGACAGCCACCGTCTGGCGGCGCCGAGTCCCCGAGGTGAGCACGGCCCACACCGACCAGCCCAGCGCCAACATGGCCCAGAAGCTCACCAGGCGGTAGAGCAGCACGGCGGCCACCGTCGAGGCCGCGCTGTTGCCATAGGCCACCAGGGCGATGGCCAGGCTGCCTTCGACCACCCCCAGCCCACCCGGGGTGATGGGCAGGTTGGCCGCCATCTGGGCGGCGCCGTAGGCGAGCAGGAGACTCCGCCAGGGCACCGAGGCGCCGACGGCGCGGAACGAGATGGCCAGGCAGGCACAGTCGGCCATCCAGTTGACACCCACCCACCACAGGCCGGCCAGCCAGTCGCCGCGGCCCGGGGTGACGACGGTGAGGCGGGCCCAGCTCCGCCCCACCACCTCGCGAGCGTCACCAGCGGGGCGGCGGGCCAGGCGCCGGAACATCCGTACCCCCCAGGTCGCCACCGTCACCGGTACGTCGTCTCCCCGTCGGCGCACGACCAGCCCCACCACCAGGGCCACCGCCAGCACCGCCACCACAGTGCCGACCAGGTTGAGCGAGGCGGCGGCATGGCCGGAAAGAGCCACCCCCGCCACCGCGATCAGGGCCAGGGACACGCCCGAGAGGATCTCCACCGCCACCATCGTCCACGCGGCCAGCACCTCGTCGGCTCCCTGGGCGCGGAACTGGCGGAACGCGAACACGCTGGCCCATGCCACCCCGCCGGGCAGGGAGTTCTGTATGGCGTTGCCGGCGAAGGCGATGCCCGTCAGCGGCCAGATGCCGACCCGCACGTCGCCTGCGGCCAGCATCCGCCGCTCGGCCTCGGCAAAGGCGACGACCGACGACACCTCGGCTCCCAGAGCCAGGGCCACCCAGGCCCAGCGCAGGTGGCCGAGGATGGCGGTGGCGCCTTCCAGCTCGTCACGCCGACCGGCTACCACCTTGACCGCAATGGCGGCCAGGGCCATACCGGCCACCAGGCGGAGGACGGGCCACAGGCGCGAGCGAGGGGGTCGCCCGCTCGTGGCCGCCGTCAGACGGGCAGGCGGGAGTCTGGCTTCGGGGCGCCCTCGCAGGCGCACTCCTCGGTGGGCGCCTTACAGGTGTCGCAGGCGACCCGACCCTCGTCGTTCATGAACACTGGGGCCCCGCACTGGGCGCAGCTGCTGCGGGCCAACATGTCGGCGAGCTGGCTCATGCCTGATCAGTCACGGTGCCTCTTCGAGTGGTGTCGTTCTTCCAGCCTACCCCTCGACCGCGGGGGCCTTGTCGCGCATGGCCTTCACCGCGGCGGTGATTCCCTCGGCGTCGAGGACGTCGCTCATGACGCCGATCTGGTCGTCCCAGACGTCGTCGGGGACGTCGGCACGGATCTCGTCCTCGAGCACGTGGTACACGTCGAGGCCCAACTGGGCCCCGGCCAACGGGCCTGCGTAGGACGGGTCGCCCAGCACGACAGTCTCGGCGGCGATCTCGGCGCTCTCGGGGTCGGGAGCGCCCAGGATCACCAGCACGTTCTGCCGGCCGTGCTCACCCGCCAGCCGGAGGATGGCCTCCTGGCTCTGCAGGTCCATGGCCCCTGCGGCGGTTCAGACGAAGCACTCCGTGGCGCCGAACACCACCTTGCCCCCCGCGGCCTTGACGCAGGCCTCGATGGAGGGACCGGAGATGCCGTCGCGCTCGCCCAGGGCGATCACAAGACGGTCTGCCAGCAATGTGCTCACCCCCCTTCGGTGGCGAGGGTCTCCTCGAGCCATGACAGCAGGGCGGCCGGAGACAACTCGGGATCGGACAGACGGGCTACCTCGGCGCCGTCGCGGAACAGCAGGAACGTGGGCATGGTCATCACCTTGTGGTCGATGCACACCCGGCGGTTCTTGGGGGCCTCCAGCTTGACCACCTTGAGGTCGGGCCGATCGTCGGCCAGCTTCTCGACGTGGGGCGACAGGGCCACACACGGCACGCACTGCGGCCCCCACACGTCGACCAGCACCGTGCCCGACGACACCAGGTCGTCGAAGTTGTCTCTCGTGGCTTCGGCGACGGCTGCCAACGTCATCCTCCTTCTCTCGGTGCTGCCGGGTTGCGCTCCAGGATCAGGCTCATGCCGTCGGACAGCTGGCACATGCGACCCAGGAACAGGCTGCCCTTGGCGACCAGCGAGACACGGCTGGCGTCGCCGGCGGTGAGCCGTTGCAGGGCGTGGGGCAGGTAGCAGACAGCCGACGCCAGGTGGCCCTGGGTGGGGGCGAAGCCGGGCATGCCCCGCTGGGCGACGAAGTCACCGATCGCGTCGCGGGGGATGTCGCCGCGGCGCACGGCCAGGGCGGCCATGGTCTTGTAGTTGCGCTCGGGCACGTTGCCCGAGCCCTGGGGCTCGGTGATCTCGGGGTTGTGCAGTTCGGTGGCGAAGTCGTCGACGTCGGTCATGGCCAGGCCCAACCGCTCCAGTGGCTCCACCGCCAGGGCCTCCATGATCTGGGGAGCCGAGCCGCCCACCGACACCTTGTGACGGCCGACGGCGTCGAGGCGCACCACCGGCGAGTGCCCGTCGTCGGCCTCGATCAGGGCGGCCGCTCCGCCCAGCATGTCCTCCAGGATGGGAAGGCCCTTGGCCAGGTGGCCCTGGAACTTCATGCCCAGCTTGGCCTGCGAGCCCCCTGCCACCACCACCACTCGCCCGAAGACGCCGGCCGCCACCAGGCTGGAGCCCATCACCAGCGCCGGCAGAGGGGCGGCGCAGAAGTTCTTTATGTCGGCCCCCGACGCCTCGGTGAGCCCGGCCACCTGGGCCACCGCCTTGGCCAGGTTGCCGCCACCCCGCTGGTAGCGGTCGCCGATGGCCTCCTCGCCGCACGACAGCACGTAGTCGACCGAGGTGGGGTCGATGCCGCTGCGGTCGAGCAGGTGCAGCAGGGCCAGGCTGGCCGTCACCTTGGACGCCAGGTTCTCGAGGAGCACATGGGCGGCGAGCGAGTCGTCGTCGGCCTGCGCCGCCTTGACCGCCCCGGCCAGACGCTCGGCACCGAGGTAGAGGGCTAGGGATCCCGGCTCCGCCGCCGCCTTCTCGGCGTTGCCCCGGGCCTTGTCGATGCCGTCGGGGTCGAGGGCCTTGGTGATGGGATGGGCGGCCAGGGCGGCGGCGGCGTCGTCGGCTACGGCCGGGTCGAGGGTGACCAGGCCGAACTCGTCGAGGGCGGCGAGCAGGCCGAGCAGCTCCAGCTCGGGCAGCACCTCCCCGAAGGGGCCGGTGCGCAATGCCCCCGTTTCGGAGGTCGACGACCCCGTCCACGGCCGCTCTGGGAGCTGGCGGGGGTGGAGGGCGCCCAGCCACGCCTGGTGGGGCAGGTAAGCGACGGCGTCGTCGAAGCCGCGCAGGGCGCCCAGGAAGGCCCGCTCCACGCCGGGGTCGGCGGCCAGCTCCCGTCGTGGCTTCGACCCGTGCCGGGCCAGCCCGGGCGCGTGGGCCAGCACCTGGGTGGCGGAGCTGACAACTACCGGCGTGTTCACGCCAAGAGGATGCCCGAGCACAGCCCAGTCACGCCATTTCAAAGATCGTCGGATGCTTGACCGGGGTGGTGAGAGCCTTCAGCGCCGCCTCCACCAGCTGCCGTCTCCACGCCGCCTCTGCGGTGGGTGACAGCGACGGATCACCCGTCGGGAAGGGGATGCCCCGGGTGGGCACGATGCGGGGGGCGCCCACCCGCATGGCTATCGACGTGAGATTGCAGAGCAGCGCGGTGGGGATGCCCGCCCGCTCCAGCTCTTTTGCCAGCGTTGCCCCGCAACGCGTGCCTGTGCCTCAGGTGGCGGTGAGCACCGCGGCACGCACCTCGGAATGGCGGAGGTCGGCGGCCCACTCGATGCCGAAGCGGCGGGCGTTGCCCACCGAGGTGCCGTTGCCGGCAGTCACCAGGTAGGCGCCATGGATGTCGCCGATGGCACCTTCGGCCTCCAGGCGCCGGGCGGCATCGAGAGGCAGGATGCGGTGAGGGTCCTCGTTGGCCCACACGGTGGAGAAGCCGCCGTGCACCGAGCGCCATTCGCCCGGCGCCAGCGAGTCGCTGCCCTCGATCGAGTAGCGGAGCCACTTGGTGGCCCGCGCCGACTCCAGCTTGTCGGGGTTGGTGTCGGGCACCAGGGCGCCCTCGGTGACCAGGGCGATGGTGACGGCCGAGGGGTCGTCGATGGGCGCGGCCGGGCTCACCCGGTCGAAGCGGGGGAGGGGCACCTCGGTGGCATCCCGATCACCCCCCAGACGGGCCAGGGCGAGGTCGACGGCGCGGGTGGCGGCGTTGGCATCGGCGCGCCTCGAGCGACGGGGGACGGGCCCGATGCGCCCGTCGTCGGACGTCAGCTCCTCGCCCGCCAGGAGCTTGCGGGCGGCGGCGGCCAGCCGTTCGAGCGATGGCCCCATGGTGCGGCCCACCTCGCCGCTCTCGATCACGGGGGCGGGGGCGGCCTCGTCGAGCCCAGGGTTGTCGGGGTGCATGGCTGCCACCACCTCGATGCCGGCGGCGTGGGCGGCGGCGGCCACCCGGGCGCAGGCCAGGCCGTAGCGGCCGCTGGTGAAGGCGGGGCCGGCCACCAAGAGATCGGGCTGCGCCTCTTGCACCAGCGAGACGATCTCGGCGATGGCGGCGGGTTCGCCGGCGGCGTGGTCGTCGCCGCAGAAAACGGTGGCCACCACGTCGTGCTCGTCACCGAGCAGCTGGGCCAACTTGCGGCCCGGGCCGATGGGCTCGGGGCGCGAGGTCGGTGGCGTGCTGGCGGCATCCTCACCGCCCACGCCGGCGAAGAACTGGTTGATGTAATGGACGACGCGACTCACAGAACTACCTCGTTGGCGGTGCCCGGGTCGCAGGTGAGGTGGCCCCAGCCCAGCGGGCTGAGGGCGCAGTAGATCACTGCCATGGGCAGCTCCAGCTCGTCGGTGGCGGGGCGGTCGAGGAGGGCGATCTCGGAGCCGCCCAGAGCTGTCTCGACGGCCGGCAGTACCAGGCGTTCGTCGTAGTTGCCCGTGCTCACCATGGCGGTGGCCCGCTCGGGAGGCACCACGATGGGTGGGCCGGTGCCGTCGGGGCCGGCCATCTCCGCGAACAGGCCCACGGCCGTGACGCCGGCATCCTCCAGGGCGTCCATCTTCAGGGCCACGTCGCCGTCGGCATTGCCACCTCCCTCCTTGGTGACCACGGCGGCGTCCCACCCCGCCGCCGCGCACAGTCGGGCGGCGTGGGCCGACACCAGCTCCTTGTGGCCCAGCGCTACCGGCTCGGGGGCGATGACCACGCCGGCGAAGTCGAGGTCGGTGCCGTGGCGGGCTCGCAGGGCGGCCACCACCGGGTGGTTCTGGTGCATGAACGTGGGGTTCTTGAGCGAGGGATGGCCGAACTGGCCGCTGACCACCGCCCCGTCGTCGATCTCGCCGGGGTCGAGCAGGGTGGGCAGGCCGCCCGAGAAGCTGCGGCCGTAGACGAAGACGTCTTTGAAGGTGCCCTGGGTCTGGAGGTTGGTAAGGGCGCCAATGCGGGGACGGGAGGTATTGGTGCTGCGAGCACCGGGCGTGGGGAAGACCTCGATGATGTCGGGCTCGGCGTCGATGGCGGCCTCGGCCAGGCGGGCCGCCAGGGCCAGCACTCCTCGGCGCAGCGCCTTGTCGACGTCTTCCCAGGCGGCGTCTTCGGCGGGGGTGAACTCGACCACCAGGTTGTGGGTGCCTCCGAGGGGCGACAGGCCGGCGGCGGGGCCCGACATGTCGACCACCGCCTCCTGGGCCCGGGGCAGGTAGCCGGCGGCCACCACTGCCGCTCCCCGCAGCACGTGGGTGCTGCCCCGGCCCTGGGCCTTGTCGGGCCCTACGAAGCCGGGGAAGACGCCGCCGCCGGTCGGACCCGGGCCCTTGGTGCGGGGCTCGACCGCGTCGAGCACCTTCACGATGCGCGCCGACTGGCCGGGCGACACCCATGACACCTGCGTCTGGGCCAGGGCCGGCGACGCCAGGACAGCCATGGCCTCTTCGGTGGACACGGTGAGCTGGCCGCCGTCGTACCGAGTCTCGGGTCCGGCGGCGACCTCGGACACGTGGTGGACCAGGCGGGTCAACTCCTCGGCATCGGGCGCCATCCCTGAAATGTACCGGCCCGGCGGTATGAACGATAGAAAGGCGCCATGTCCGAGGCTGGCCTGCACGTCGAGATATCCCCCGAGGAGACCCACGACGCGGCCCGGGCCAGTGCCATCGCGGCCATCCTGGCCCACCCGCGGCTGCGCCAGCACTTCCCCGCCGGTGACCTGTGGGTGGTGGCCTTCGACGTGGTCGACAAGGGCGACGGCGATGGTGCCCGCTTCACCACCGTCGTGCACGACACCGACACTGGTCGCGCCGCCCTTGTCGAGGGCTGGCTCGACGACCTGGACAGCCCCTTCATCTCGCCCACGGCCAACCAGTGGCCGCCCACCGAGGACGAGCACGCCTGGGCGGTGTCGATCCTGGCCGAGCATCGCGACTTCTCTGCCCTGATGGCCGACCCCGCCACCACTGCCTACCGGCCCATGCCTCCCCTGGCCAACGTCGAGCACCCCGACGGCACCGTCGACCGCGTCGTCGCAGTCGGCATTCGCACCGCCGGAGATGTATCCGGCGCTGCCGCCCGGCATCGCATGGTGGGCGTGCGCACGCGTGATGGTGAGGTGCTCGCCGAGCTGGCCGGCGTGGCAGCCCCGTCGGAGGGCGACTGCGGATGCCCGCCCGGCCCGTCTACTGCCTCTCATGCGGCTGCGCCGCCCGGGCCGGCGGCCCCGCCGGCCGGGCCGTCCGAGGGCGACAGCCAAGCTCGGGTCCAGGTGCGCCGGGGCGACACCGCGCTGTGGGACTTGGTGGTCGTGCGGCCGCGCGACTCGTCGGGCACCAACGGCTCGGGCGTCGAGCTGCGAACCGTCGACTACCGGGGCCAGCGGGTGCTCTTCCGTGCTCACCTGCCCATCGTGAACGTGGCTTACAACGACGTGCGGGCCGCCGGCGGGTGCGGTCCCACGACGCGGGCGTGGCTGCGCGAGGAGAGCTGTTTCGGCGCCGAGGGCATCGAGGCTGTCACCGGCTTCCGCCTGTGCCCCTCGGCGCCTGAGACCATTCTCGACAGCGGGGTGGACGGCGGCCACTGCCGAGGCGTGGCCCTGTGGCTCGACGGCGAGGAGCTGGTCATCACCAGCCAGATGCAGGCGGGGTGGTACCGCTACGTGAGCGAGTGGCGCCTGGCCGCCGACGGCACCATCCGGCCCCGCTTCGGCGTCGCCGCGGCCCGGAACCCCTGCACCTGCATGGCGCAGGCCCACCACACCTACTGGCGCTTGGACTTCGACATCGGTGGCCCCGACAACAACGTGATCCAAGAGCACAACGACCCTCCGGTGATGGCCATGTCGAGCTGGCACACCATCCGCCAGGAAGTCCGCCGCACCCGCAGCATCGAGCACGGGCGCTATTGGCGGGTGCGCAACACCCGGGCGTCGCAGGGCTACGCCATCCGCCCCGGGCCGGCCGACGGCACGGCCGACGACTACGGAGCCGGCGACCTGTGGGTGCTGCGCTACCACCCCGAAGAGCTGGACGACGGGCAGGGCCTCACCTCCGATCCCCACCGCTCCCGGGCCGGCCTCGACCGCTTCCTCACCGGCGAGTCCGTCGAGCGCCAGGACCTGGTCGTCTGGTACGGCGCCCATCTGGCCACCGACGCCGATCCGCCCGACGGTAGCCGCCGCGTCGTGGGCCCCGACTTGGTGCCCTACCAGTGGAAGGACGCCCCCACCCCATCGGAGGCCTACGCCCCTTTGCAGCCTCCGACCTCCGAGGAGCTGCGCCCGCCGGATCCCGCTACCTGAGATTCTGTCGCTCGTAGGGCTGATCATCGGCGATAATGGAGGTGGATCGCGGTCCAACCACCCCGCCAGTTCACGTCCCTGCATTCCTCCGGAAAGGTCCACCATGAAGCTTTGTCTGTTCGGTCGCATCAAGACGGCGCCAGAGATCGAGCGCGAGGTCCACGAGCACATCGAGTCGATGGCTCGGTCGGGCCACAACCCGCCCCCGCCGGAGTGGACGGTCACCGGTGGCTTGCCGGTGACCGAGGAAGGCGAAGAAGTGGTTGCCCCCGGTCCTGGCGACGAAGCGCCGGCCGCCGCTCCTGCTCCGCCCGCCCCCGGCCCGGCCAGGCGCCGCCCGGCGGCGGCCAA
Source organism: Acidimicrobiales bacterium (assembly GCA_051005135.1). Classification (GTDB taxonomy): domain Bacteria; phylum Actinomycetota; class Acidimicrobiia; order Acidimicrobiales; family AC-14; genus DATAQC01. The sequence goes on along the minus strand of JBPCJQ010000019.1, from coordinate 29,910 downwards.
CAAGCCCGCGGCCCAGAAGCCCAGGGCACGGAAGGCGACCTCCCAGAAGGTCTCGTGACCCCGCGCCTCTGACCGGCCTGCGTGGCCCGAACGCAGTACCGGTCTGAGTGGCCCGAACGCAAGGCCCGCTTACGGTGCCATGCTTGGCTCGGCGGTAGCCGAGCCGGAGAGGGGCACGTGCGCCAGGTCTTCCCCGAAGCCGTCGACCCCGTCGACCCACTGGCTGTCTACGGCGAGCCGCCAATTGCGGCGGGCCGACCGGGAGTGCGTCTCAACATGATCACCAGCCTCGACGGAGCCACCTCGGTGGGTGGGCGGTCGGGCGGCCTGGTTGGCCCTGCCGACCGCCACCTGTTCCACCTGTTGCGGGCGCTGGCCGACGTGGTGCTCGTGGGCGCCGGCACCGCCCGCACCGAAGGCTACGGGCCTGCCTGCCTCACGCCGGCCCTGCGCCTGGAGCGCCTGCGCCGGGGCCAGCCGGAGACGCCTGCCATCGCGGTGGTGTCTCGCTCGTGCCGTTTCGACTGGGGATCACCGTTCTTCACTGATGCGCCAGCGCGCCCCCTGCTGGTGACGGTAGAGGAGGCCCCCGACGACCTCCTGGCCCAGGCCGCCGAGGTGGCCGACGTGGTTCTGGCCGGGCGCTCGAGCGTCGACCTGGCCCTGGCCCTCGACGCCCTGGGCGCCCGGGGCTTGCGCTCGGTGGTGTGCGAGGGAGGACCTGTCCTCAATGCCGAGCTGGCTGCCGCCGGTCTCATCGACGAGCTCGCCCTCACCCTGTCGCCGGTGCTGGCGGGTGGTGATGCCGAGCGGCTCCTGCACGGGGCCTCCCTGCCCGATCCCGTGGAGCTCGAGGCCGTGTCTGTGTGCGAGGACGACGGGTTCCTGTTCCTGCTCCTGCGCCGTCGGGTCGCGACATGAGCGCGCCCACCCTTGGCGCGGTAGTGGTGGCCGGTGGGTCAGCCCGCCGGATGGGCGGTGTCGACAAGCTCTGCCTCGACGTCGGCGGCCGGACCCTGTTGGACGCGGTCCTGGCTGCGGCCCTGCCGCTGTGCACCAGCCTGGTGGTAGTGGGTCCCCGGCGCCCCACTGGCATCGCCGGCGTGAGGTTCGTCACCGAGGTGGTGACGGGTGGCGGACCGGTGCCGGCCGTGGCTGCCGGCATGGCGGAGCTGGACGACGGGGCGACGGCGGTACTGGTGCTGGCCGGCGACCTACCCCTGCTCGCCACCGAGGACTTGCGCCGTCTGGTCGCCGCCCTCGGCACTGCCCAGGTGACGGCCGCGGCTGCCGTCGACGACAATGGCCGCCCTCATCCCCTGGTCGCCGTGCACCGAATTGAGGCGTTGGCCGACCGGCTGGCGGGGTTCCGCCCGATGCTCGAGGGCCTACCTGCCGCCCGGCTGCTGCCGCCCGACGTGGCCACCGTCGCTCTGCGACCGGAGGCAGTGCTCAACGTCAACTGCCCTGCCGACCTGGAACGGGCCCGTTCGGTGGTCGACGCTCAGTCGGCGCGGCGGGCCCGGCTGGGCGCCACTCGGGGAGGCTCGCCCGGCATCTTCGGGTAGACCGGCGGCCAGGGCATGTCGGGCAGGCCGGCGGCCTGGTCACGCTCCACCAGGGCCAGCAGGGGGTCCAGCGACTGCCGCGGAGTGCCTGTGTCCCACGGGTCGCCCCCGGCGGCCAGCCGGGCCGGCACCGTGGCCATGGTGAGCTCGTCGGGGTGGATCTTGTCGAGCTCTTCCCAGGCGAAGGGCGTCGACACCTGGGCCCCTGGGCGGGCTCGCACCGACCACGCCCCGAACATCGTCTTGTGGGGGGCGTTCTGGTTGAAGTCCACGAACACGCGGGTGCCGCGCTCCTCCTTCCACCACGCCGCCGTGCAGAGGTCGGGCCGGCGGCGCTCGAGCTCGCGGGCCACGGCCACCGCTGCCGAGCGCACGTCGTAGGAAGTCCACTCGGGCTTGAGGCGGACGTAGATGTGGAGGCCCCGGTTGCCCGTGGTCTTGGGCAGCCCCTCAAGGCCGAGCTCGTCGAGAAGGGTGTGCACCTCGGCGGCGGCTTCGGCCACAATGGCGAAGGTGACGCCCGGTGAGGGGTCGAGGTCGACCCGCAGTTCGTCGGCGTGGTCAGGGTCGGCCGCGGTGGTGGGCCACACGTGGAAGCCGAGGCAGGCCAGGTTCACCGCCCACAGGACGTGGGCCAGATCGGCCGCCACCAGGGCCACCGAGGTCGTGCCGTTGGGTGTGCTCACGATCGTTGTCTGCAGCCAGTCGGGACGGCTGTCGGGCACCCGCTTCTGGAAGAACGAGGGGCCGCCCACGCCCTGGGGGAAGCGCTGCAGCAGCACCGGCCGGCCCCCCATGGCGGCCAGCAGGGGGCCAGCCACAGCTTGGTAGTAGCGGGCCAGATCGGCCTTGGTCTCACCCCGCTCGGGGAAGAGGACCTTTTCGGGGTGGGTTACGACGACCGCAGTCGGGGGGCTCGGCCCCCCGCAAGCCTTCATCCGGTGGGGGCGGTGGACAGCTTCACTTTGGCAGTGTGGCGGGCTCCGGCGCGATCGACCCAACCGATGGCCACCGTGTCGCCGGGGTGTCGGGCGTGCAGGATCGGGGTCAGGGCCTCGGGGGAGTCGACGTTCTTGCCGTCGGCGCTAACGATCACCGACCCCGCGGCCACGCCGGCCTTGTCCGCCGGACCGTTGGGTACCACTCCCACGACGACCGCGCCGGCGCTGACCGGCGGGCTGTAGCCCGAGGCGCCCAGGGCACTGCTGTCCTGGGCGGCGGTGACGGTGGTGACCTGCACCCCGATGAACCCGGGCTCGCCGATCTGCACGGTGGCACTGGCCTGGCCGGCGCGGATCTGGTTGACGATCGAAAGGGCTCGGTCGATGGGGATGGCGAAGCCCACGCTGGCGGCCGGCCTAGACCGCCCACCGCTCACCGACGCCGCCGTGTCCATCCCGATCACCTGGCCCCCGGCGTTGGCCAGGGGGCCACCGGAATCACCGGGCTTGAGGGCGGCGTCGATCTGGATCATCCCGGTGAGGTCCTCGGCTGTGCCCGCCGACGGGTCACCGGCGGTCACCGACTGGTCGAGGGCCCGAACCGTGCCCTGGGCTACGGCTGGGGTGCCACCCAGGCCGAGGGCGTTGCCGATGGCTACGACCTGGTCGCCCACCGAGACGGTGGAGGAGTCGGCGGTGGCCACGATGGGGAGGCCGGAGACACCCTGCAGCTGGATGAGGGCGACGTCCTGGGTGGGATCGGTACCCAGGACCTTGGCCGTGTACGACCTGCCTGCGCCGTTGACCTGGCCGGTGATGCGGGTGGCACCGTCGATCACATGGTTGTTGGTGAGCACCTCGCCGTTGGCGGTGAGCAACATGCCCGTGCCGGCGGCGGTGCCGGTGGTGCCGATCCTGGTGGTGATGTCGACCACCGCGGGATCCACTTTGGCGGCGATTGCGGACACGGCGGCCGCATCGAGCGGGGTGCGGCTGGCGCCGCCCGACGAGGGCGAGGGCGTGGTGGAGGGCGAAGGCACCAGTGACGCGGTGGGGGAGCGGCCGGCGTTGAAGCTGGTGCTCGACGACGACGTGCCCCGGTGCAACACCAGGCCACCGCCGGCGAAGCCGATCACCAGGGCGACCACGATGCCGGCGATGAGGGCGGCGGGGCCCCGGTCGGGTGTGCGGGCCGGAGGCGGTGGGGGAGGCGGAGGGACTTGCCCTGCGCCCGACCACGGCCCTCCACCCCATCCGCCGGCAGGGGGTGCGACCCATTCCGGCGGGGTGTCGTCGTGCTCGCCGGGTTGGCGGGCCGTTACCGCCACCGCGCCGCCTGGCGCGGTGGCGTCGTCGTCAGCCCCGGCCGGGTGCTCGAAGTGGGGTTCCCAACGTTGGTCGCTCATGTTCTGGTGGTCTCCTGCGAGGGGCGCGGTCTGGGCGGACGAGGCAGTCTCCCACCCTTACCCGAGAATCAGCTGTGAGAGCGCTGAGCGTTGGAGGGCGGAATCTCGGAATGCACCTCTTGCTGTTCAGGCACCGGATGGCAGTAGACTACGACCAAGGTTGAGCACCCAGCCCCCGGAGCGGAGACTTCCCCGGGGACGTTCGGCTGGGGCGTTCCCGGAGAATCCCGGTCCCTCTCCTCGCAGGCAAGACCGGAGCGCTGATGACCGACGACCACGACGGCAGGGCCAACCGGGGAGAGAACACTCCCGGCCCGGCCAAGGGAGAGCCGTTCGTGGTCGATTGGCAACTGGCCCCGCCCGACCTCAACCTGCGGCCTGCCTCGTGAGCGCCTGCCCCGAGCCCTTCTTCTCGCTGTAGATGCGCCAAGGGGCTGACGCCACCGTGGTGGCCCTGGAGGGGCGAGCTCGACTACGACTCGGCGCCGCAGCTGCGTGACCGACTCGTCGTGCTCGACCTCGCCGACCTGTCTTTCATCGACTCCACCGGCCTCGGCGTGGTGGTGGAGGCAGCCAAGCAGATGCGCTCCCACGGCCGGCAGCTGATCCTGTCGCGACCAACGCCTCGACCTACCACGCCCAGGCTCGGGGTTCAGCCTCGTACGACGGGGAGGGGTGGAGGCCGGTGATCTCCAGGATCTTTACACGCGACAACGGCACGGTCGCCGGACCGTGCCGTTGTCGCTGACTGGAGGTGTCGGGAGCTAGGCGACCCGGCTGGCAGCGATCCGACGCCGACGCACGAGGACGGCGGCGCCCCCAGCGACGCCCAGAGTGGCGACTGCCAAGGGTAGACCTCGCACCGGGAAGGCCGGCGGGGTAGCTGTGACCGAGTTGGGGCCGCAGGTGACCCGCCCGATTATGACCTCGGCCACGGATCCGGGGGTGAGGCCGAGCCCGGCGAGGATCGTCCCCACCGCGGGGAGATTGGTGAGGCCGGTGAGGATCTTCAGGTCAAGGGCCGTTACGGTTAGCTGCGGAGGTGTGCCCGTAGTCGTCTGGGTGTTGAGGTCGAGAGTGAGGAGGTCCACCGGTGACCCGAGCAGAGGCGTCAGCGTCACAACTAGGTGCGTCGGGGTACTGACCGCCGGATTTACAGCGACCGTGCCGAGAGTGCCCAGAAGACCACCGAGGCTCAAGATGCCCCCACTGGTGTTGGTGGGGTTCAGGGCGACCGTGGTCGAGGAGCCCGTCGGTGTGCCGCCCGTATCGGAGCAGGTGGCGTAGACCGCGTTAGCGGTGACCAGCCCGCCCAGGAGGACGACGCCGCCTGCCGCCGGGTTGACGGGTGCCACGCACTGTCCGCTCGGCCCGATCGTAATAGACCCGCCTCCGGGGCCGGTCAGGCCCGCGCACGCGGCCGAGTTGCCCCCCGAGGCGGTGGAAGTGGCCGACTGAGTGAGCAGCGCGGCGGCGACCAATGAGGACAGGTTGCCGGTGGAGGTTCCAACTGTGCACGCCCCGCTTGTGGCCCCGGAACTGGCCGTGCAGGGGGGTCCGGTGTTCACGGCGACCGGACCGGTTACGTCTAGTGCGAGGGCCGTGGCGTTCGACGTATCGGCCAGGGCGGGTGTCGCCCCCGATACGATGATGGTGGCGGCCAAGATCATTATCGATGCCCCGGAGAACAATGACCGTCGGATCACTCTGTTCATGTTTCCTCCCGCTTGTACGAGTAAGCGACAGATGCCCGGATGGTACCTGCCGAGACCGGGTTTCGGTCGTCTGTGGTCGATGTTGACCGCTTGTAGGCCACTGGCGAGTCGCCGAGAGGGTGGAGGCGGAGCATGGCCGGGAACGATACCAGCATCGGTGCATCGATAACCGGACCAAGCTCGCGCTCCGTCATTGTAGGAAACCCCGTCGAGCTACGCACTGATCGCCGCCTGGGGTCGGGGTCCTCGTCTCAGGCAGGAGACGAACAGCACCAGCCCGCCCAATACGCCCAACGTGGAGACGACGGTGCCGACCAGTACGTGGCTGACGTCGTACCCCCGGGGATAGCCCCAGCGCCGGATGAAGACGAGGATGGTGAGTAGTCGTGCCTGGTTGACCATGAAGATGGTCAGGGCGGTGACCGCCAGTGCGGCGACGCCCCAGCGGAGAGAGGTTCGGCCAACGGCGACAACCCCGGCCGCCAGTACGAAGAAGGGGCTGATCAACAGAGCTGCGGTGCACCCGGTGGTGACGTTGAAGTCGATGAACAGCTTCTTGGCGGGGAAGAAGACGGAAGTTCCAGCCTGGTGTGTCGGCGCCAGCCGCATCCCGCCGGCGATCGCTCCGGTGGCCCAAGCTTCGAGGACGCGGAACGTGCCCTGACCGGCAACCAGCAGGACAGCACCGGCGAGCATTGCCGACACCGTCAACCCGCGACCCACCCATTCTCGTCTGGGCGACGGTGCCAGCTCCCGGCGGGTGGCAGGGCCACCCCGCCGCCTGGCGCTCCGCGGCGCCGGCCACTTGCCGGCCATTCGCCGCGTCACGATCCTGGCCCAGCGCCCGGCGCGGCCAGGACCCGATTGGCCTGTGCCACAACCGGTGCGCCCCGTGGCCTTCGGCCGGCGGGGTGATGACGGGAGGAGCGAGCGGGTGTGGCCCGCGGGCGAACCTGGCGGTAATGGACAATCGCCTGCTCCCAGTCGTCGTCGGTGACGGCCTTGGTCACGCCAGTGAGGCGGGGCCGGGCGGACGGGGCTGACGACGCAGGTGCCGCCGGGACTAAGAACGCCGGAGCAGCCAGCACGGCGGGAGACGCTGCCCGTGCAGGTTCGGGGACGGTGGGATCGGACTCGCGGGCGGTCTTCAACCAGTCGTCTCGGGAGTGCAGCACGCGGAAGAAGGCGAACCATGTGGCCACGTGGTGCACATAGCTGTACGGCCAGTTGGCGGCCCCCAGGGCCATTGCACGAGTGCGGCTCATGTTCCGTGCTGCGGTGGCCCGGTAGACGGGTCCCCAGACGACGAGAGGAGCCAGGCCGAACAACAAGAACAGGGGGATCAATCCCCAGCCGTCGGCGGCGAACCACGCCCCCGGGCCGCCGGGCGTGGTGGCGGCGTACCACGTGAGCACCAGGGCGGAGAAGGCGTAGACGATGCCTCCCACGAGCTGCAGCCAGGGCAGCAGGAGGAAGTACCCGATTTCCAGGGCGCCGGCGTTGCTGATGTGGGGAGAGCGCAGGACCTGCCTGAAGTACCGGGAGCACTGCATGGAGCCCTGGGCCCAGCGGCTGCGCTGACGGACCAGGCTGCGCAGGGAGGGGAGCCCCTCCTGCGCCACCCAGGTGTCGTGGCAGTACTCGGTGCGGCTGCCAACCAGCAACACGTGGAGGCCCAGCTCGAAGTCTTCCAGGAGGGCGCCGTGCCAGGGTGTTCCGTGCTCAACAGTGATGGTCTCGAGCACCGACAAACGGGTGAACTGGCCGTTTCCGCCCATGCCGACGCTGCCGATGTGGCGCCGCAGGCTCTGCATGGCGGCGATGACACCGGTGAACTCGACGTCCTGCAGGCGCACGAGCAGGCGGCTGAGCCGGCCGTGAGGGGCCCGAGCCGACATGTCGAGCACTCGCACGGCGATCTGCACCGCTCCTACCTGAGGGTCGCCGAAGAAGGAGGGCCCGGCGATGACGTCGAGGCACCGGCGGTCGAGCCGCCCGTCGGCATCGATCACGCCCACGATCATGTGGTCCGGGTCGACGTCGAGGGGTCGCCACCGGCGTAGCGCCCGCCAGCCGGCGTTCAGGGCTTGGCCTTTGCCCTGGCGGGCGTCGGGCCACTGGCGGGTCACGACATGGACCCCATAGTTGCGACTGGCCAGTCGGGCCAGCACCGCGGGCGTGGCGTCGGTGGAGCCGTCGTCGACGCACCAGATGTGGGAGCCGGGGAAGTCTCGCACCAGGCGCTCGACGGTGGCGGCGATCACCGCCTCTTCGTTGAGGCAGGGAATTATGAAATGCCACAGGAAGGCCCGACTGTCACCGGCCATCGCGGGCTTATGCCTCATAAATGGAACGACGATGAGGATGACGTAGCCGATGAAGAACACGCACAGCAGGAACGCACCGTCGTTGGCACCCGCCATGATGAGATCGTGGAAGCTACCCACCGACGTCTGCCGTCCCACGCCCCGCCCACCGCCGTCGCCCCATCACGATCCTCGGCGCATCCCTGCCCGGAGAAGCATGAAGCCGACCAGCATTAGCGCCAGGGCGAGAAGGGCGAAGCCGAGCACCGGGAAACCGGTGCGGGCCAACGCGGTGCCGCCACCCACGGCCGCTGCAGGCCCGACTGCCTTACCGCCTCCGTACATCTCGGCACCTCACCTCTCGCAGCCCCGCCCGAGGGAGGGACCGACGTCTCGTTGCCCAGCAGGTGTCGGCCTGACCAGGGAAACCGGAATCATATGCAAGCAATGGCTCGCGTGTCACACCTTTGGCGGCAGTTTCTTCCCGACGAAGAGTAGCGGGGATTGACCCTGGTTCACGCCATGACCTTGCCAAATCCGTTTTCAGGCAGGTGGGCCGAAGGCGCTGACCTCGTCTACGAACGACCAACCCACCAGGGAGCGCACCGGCACGGTCACGTAGCGACCACTTATCCCAGTGGACGCGGCCATCTGGATTGTGACGCTCTCGTCGGCCGGAGCGACGCCGGGTGCCTGGGTGGTGCCGAGAAGGGTGCCCAGTCGGCCTTCGATCGCGGACACGTACACGTCGAGCTCGGTCGGCAAAAAGATGGCGGCACCCGGCACCTGCCCAGAGGGACGACCCATCACCTCACCGCCCGAGCCGACCCCTAGTCTGGTTACGGTTGACGGCCTATGACATGGGCCAACCAGGGGCGGGAGCTCCCGAGAGATTGACCGAACGGCGCAGTTCACGCCGCCGCAGGCGCGGTTGGGAGAGCAGGGCGACCCTGAGCTCTGGCCGGGTGCTGAGTCACCTGGCCGGTTTGGCCGGCGTGGTGATCGCCGTCCTGGGTGCCTTTGCCATGTCTTTCGCCAGGCAGGTGCCGTCGCCGGTGCCCACGTCGGCGCAGCGGCCGGGGACGTGTCATCTGGCTGAGGATCCCAACGAGCTGATCGCCATCCCCTCAGACACCGCCCCGCCGGTTCCCTGCGGCCAGCCGCACCAGACCGAGACGATGTTCCTCAGTCGCTTGACCGGCCCGTTGGCCGCGTCGAAGACCCGGCCCAACGGTGAGCTGCTCAACCAGTCCATCAGCGGGCAGTGCTACGACTACCGCCGCGTTCGCTCCTATCTGGGGGCCGGACCGAACGACGTGACCTGGGGAATCCTCTCTTGGGCTCGATTCCCCACCGCCGCGGACTGGGCCCGCGGGGATCGGACTCTGGTCTGCCAGGGTTCCTCACAGACTGATAGCCCCACCGGCCCCACCATCGACTTCAGCCTCGACGGCGTGATGGCCACCCCCCGGTCGGCACGGTTCCGCCTGTGCCGCACGGCCGCGGTCAAGAACGTCACCTGCGACAGGCCCCACGTCAAGGAGCTGACCAGCCCTGACGCGACCCTGCCCCCGGGCCCCTGGCCGGGCGACGCGGTCGTCATGACGATGGCCGTGAAAGCCTGCACGCCCGTCATCGGCGCTTACCTGGGCGGGTCGATCTCGACGCGGCCCGAGCTGGTCGTCCAGCCCGATGCCCCCCGGGTGGGGGACTGGGAAACCGGTAAACGCTCCGCGCAGTGCTGGATCGCCAATACCGGGGGTGCGTCCACCACCGGCACGGTGCGGGGCACGGCTGGCGGCCCCAAGTGACGATCGCTCCTCCGCGCCCACGACGGCGCCCCCTCGTCCCGAGCTCTACCGTCGGCAGCCAGCCGGCGCGGGTCGCGACGGCGGCAACCATGACCGGCGCGGCCTGGACCGTCATCATCGCCATCCGTCTCTTCGTGGGAGGCGCGGTCGGCATGGGCGACCAGGGCGACGCCCGGCGCCTGCTGTGCCAGCTCGGGGTTCGGGCGACCACGCCGTTCAATGCCAGCACCTCGTCCTACCTGTACCCGACCTGGAGGGCGCACCGATGGTTTGGCGAGGCCTGCAGTGCCGACGGAGCGGGCGGGGTGTTCCGGTCGTCGCAGCTGTGGCTGCTTTCGATGGCCAAGCACCTGACTCCTGTTCTCGGCTTGCCGGGGGCGCTCGACCTTCGGGCTCAGGGGGCGCTTTGCGCGCTGATCGTGGGCCTGGTCGTCGGGGCGCTGGTCGTCTTCGTACCGGGCCCGGTGTGGTTGCGGGTGACGATCGCCTCCCTCGTCGGACTGTTGGCAGCCGACAGCGCTGTAGCCCAGTTCTTCATCTCTCCTTACAGCGAACCGCTGGAGCTCCTCGGCACCCTCGCCCTGTGCCCCGCGCTCCTGGCCCTGTGGCGGCGGGGCCACACCACGTGGCCGACCCTTGCTGCAGTGGGTTTCCTGGCCACCGTGGTGATCGGGGCCAAAACCCAGGCGGCCGCCCTCCTCCCCGCGGTGATGGTGGCCGTGCTGTGGTTGCCCCACGGGCGTTCCGACCAGAGCCATGAAGAAGGTCGCTTCACGGTTGCGGGCTGGCCCCGTCTCACAGCCCGGATGCGATGGTTAGCGGCACGAGTCCCGGGCATGGTGTTGTGCGCCCTTCTGCTGGGGACAACGGCCTACTTAGTCGTGACCGGGCCGGTGGGGCTCACCAGGCAGGACGTCTACGCCGAGGTGTTCGGCGAGATCCTGCCCCACAGCACTGATCCGGCCGCCGACCTGCGCAGTCTGGGGGCAGATCCGAGCCTCGCCGACGCTGCGGGTACCAACCCGGAGAGCCCGAAGGCCGCCACCCTGCGCCCCGAGTACCTCAAGTTCCGCGACGACGTCACCCTTCTCAACATCGTCACGTTCTACGTCACCCACCCTTTGCGGCTCCTGCCAACAGGGGCGGACGGCCTGAAGGGGATGGCCCGTTGGCGCCAGGACTACCTCGGCAGCTATCTGCCCGGCTCGGGCAAGCCGCCCGGGGCCATCGAGAACCGGGTCGGGGTCTACGGCGGGATCTTCCGGAACGCCTGGCCACCCGTCCTGGTCGTGGTCTGGGGGGCGACGCTGTACGTCGGGATCGCCACCGCCCGCAATGGCAGGCTGGTAACCGGCGAGCGGGCACTGGGAGGCCTGGCTGCGTTCGTCGCCGCGGGCTCGTTCCTGGAGTTCTGGGCGGTGATGATCTCGGTGGGGTTCCCCGATGTCTACCGCCACATGGTGCTGGCCAACATGCTGCTGGCCCTCGGCATTCCCGCCATGGCCGCCTGCCTGGTTGTTCGCGTCAACAGCATCAAGAGGAGGGCGTCGATGGAACACACCGCCGTCAGTCCGGCCTGATGGATCTCGTCGAGCGGGAGGGCGCGATCGACCGGCGCCACCCCTGGGAGGTCGCCCGCAGCCGGTTCTTCCTGTCGCTCCTTCAACGCTATGGGGCCCTCAGGACCACCACCGAGTGGCTCGACGTCGGTGCCGGCGACGGGTGGCTGGGTGCTGAGCTCCGCCAGCGGCTGCCGCATCGTTCTCGGGTGGTTTGCTGGGACGTCAACTATACGCCGGACGACCTGGCGTCGGAGGGCCCCGGCCCCGGCGTCGAGCTCACCGACAAGCGTCCGTGCCAGTCGTTCGGCGGTGCGATGCTGCTCGACGTCATCGAGCACGTGGAGTCCGACCAGGAGCTACTGCGCGATGTGGTGGAGCTGGTGGCCCCGGGGGGTTGGGTGATGGTGAGCGTGCCCGCCCACCCGTGGCTCTTCTCCGCCCACGACCATGCCCTCCGGCATCATCGCCGGTACGTGCCCGGCAGGTGCGCCGAGCTGGTGGAGGGTGCCGGGGTCGAGATCCTGGCCGGCGGAGGCTTGTTCCACGCCCTCATGGCGGTGCGAGCGGCCCAGGTGGCCCGCGAGCGTCTTGGCCTGCGTCCGTCGCAGCCTGTGGGTGTCGGCCACTGGGATCACGGCCGAGCGTTGACGGCCGCGGTCACCGGGGTGCTGGTCGCAGAGGCTCGTATCTCCGCCGAGCTGGGTGCGAGGGGATGGGGCCTGCCGGGCCTGAGCTACTGGGCTCTTGGGCGCCGCCGTCGATGACCGAGGCGACCGATGGCAGTGTTCCGGTGATCGTCGTGCCTTGTTACAACGAAGAGCACCGGCTCGACGTCGACGCCATGGGGGGGTTGGCCAACAGCGGGCAGGTCCGGCTGTTGTTCGTGAACGACGGATCTACCGACGGGACGGCCGGCGTGCTGGGCGGGATCGAGTCTGTGGCGCCGGACGTGGAGGTGGTCGACCTTCCTGTGAACGTCGGCAAGGGTGAAGCCGTCCGCGGTGGCCTCTTACGGGCCATCGGTCATGGCAGCCAGGTAGTCGGCTACTACGACGCCGACCTCTCCACCCCGCCCGCCGAGCTGTTGCGACTGGTCGAGGTGCTCGGCGACCATCCCAGCCTCGAGGCCGTGCTCGGCTCGCGTGTCGCCCTCCTGGGCAGCGTCATCGAGCGTTCGCCTTGCCGGCACTACCTCGGCCGTGTGTTCGCCTCGGCCGCGAGCATCGCCTTGGGGCTGCGGGTGTACGACAGCCAATGCGGTGCCAAGGTGTTCCGGGCGACACCTTCGCTCTCGGCCGCGATCGAGAGGCCGTTCCGCTCGCGATGGGCGTTCGACATCGAGCTGCTGCACCGCTTGCTCACCGGTTGCGGGCACGCTCGGGCTCTGCCCCCTGACGCCTTCCTGGAGGTCCCGTTGCAAGCGTGGAGCTCTGTGGGAGCGTCCCGCCTGACGCCCCAAGCGGCCCTCTCGGCAGGGGCGGTGGTGATGTCCATGATCTGCCAGAGGAGCCGGCGCGCCCTTCGCCGGTAGCGGCCTCGGAGTCGACCACGTCGATAATCCGCCGTGCATATTCGCGACTCGAAAAGCGCGATGCTGTAGATCGAATGTTCGGTTACGGGATCGACCTCAGTTGAGGCACCTACGGCCTGTGCATCTCTGCGTCGCCACCGGCATTGCAGTGGTGGCCTTGAGTGGGCTGGGGGGTTGGCTCGTGGTGCGCGGCCCGGGGGCGGGGGCCGCGGCCCGGGCGCCCGTAGACCCGCTACCGCCGGTCTCGGTGTCGCCTTCCGACGGTGCCACCGGTGTGCGGTTGGACGCCCCGGTGCAGATCAGCACCCTGCCCGGCCGGCTGGTGCACGTTTCGGTCCGCAACCCCGCTGGAGCCGCTACTGCCACTGCGATCACCGGTTCGGGGCCTGACCCCAGCGTCGGCCCCCCCGAGCTGCCGGGGAGCGGCGACGCCCAGCAATGGAGGTCGAACGCCCCCCTCGAGCCGGGCACCACCTACACGGTCGAGGCCACGGTCACCGACGCCCACGGCCGCCCCGGCATGCGCCGGTCCACCTTCACCACCCTGACCCCGGCCAAGGTGCTGAAGGTCAGCATCGGCCCCCTCGACGGCCAGACCGTCGGTGTAGGCATGCCCGTGGCCCTCTACCTGTCGGCTCCGGTGCACGACCGCGCCGCCTTCGAGTCCCGGCTGAACGTCACCGCGACGCCGGCGGTGGCGGGCGCCTGGCACTGGTTCTCCGATTCCGAGCTCCACTACCGCCCCCAGGCGTACTGGCCTCCCAAGACGAAGGTCTCGGTGAGCGCAGACCTGGCCGCGTTCGACGACGGCGACGGCGTCTGGGCGGTGACGCCCCGCTCGATGTCGTTCACCATCGGCGAGTCCCACATCTCAACAGTGGATGCCGGCACCCATCAGATGACCGTGACCTCAGGCGGTGCGGTGGTGCGGACGGTCGACGTGTCCACGGGCAGAGACCAGTACCCCACTGATAGCGGCATCCACGTGGTGTCCGAAAAGCAGGCCAAGGTGCTGATGGACTCGGCGACAGTTGGGATCCCCCGCAGCTCGCCCGACGGCTACTACGAGACGGTCAACTGGGACGTTCGTATCTCCAACTCGGGCGAGTTCGTCCATGCCGCCCCATGGTCCGTCGCCGACCAGGGCCGCAACAACGTGTCGCACGGCTGCGTGAACCTCTCGCCCGACGACGGGCAGTGGTTCTACGACTTCAGCCGGCCCGGAGACGTGGTGAAGGTGGTCGGCACCCCCAAGCAACTGTCTCCCACCAACGGCCTGGGTGACTGGAACGTCGCCTGGTCGAGCTGGGCCAACTAGCAGTTGGCAGAGCGGTCCATCATGGTCGTGCTCGGGACCCGGCCCGAGGCGATCAAGCTGGCCCCCGTCATCCGTGGTCTTGAGGGGTCGCCCCACTTCTCTGCATACGTCGCGCTCACCGCGCAGCACCGGGAGATGGTCGACCAGGTCCTGTCCCTGTTCGCCATCCGTCCCCGTCACGACCTCAACATCATCCAACCGGGCCAGAGCCTCACCGAGCTGGCGACCCGCGCCCTGACCGGCCTCTCCGGCCTCATCGTCGAGAGTCGCCCCGACGCGGTGGTCGTCCAGGGCGACACCGCCACCACGTTCGCGGGCGCCCTGGCCGCCTTCTACGCCGGGGTGCCGGTGGTGCACGTGGAAGCGGGGTTGCGCACCCACCACGCTCGCTCGCCGTTCCCCGAAGAGATCAACCGCCGGCTCACCACCCAGGTGACCGCTCTGCACCTGGCGCCCACCCCCACCAACCGCGACAACCTCTTGGCCGAGGGCGTGGATCCCTCGGGCGTGGTCGTCACCGGCAACACCGTCATCGACGCCCTGCTGTGGGCCGTGGAGCAGTCGTCGGGCTACGGCGATGCCGCCCTGGCCGACCTCGACGACGACCCCCGCCGGGTGCTGGTGGTCACCGCCCACCGAAGGGAGTCGTGGGGCGAGCCCATGCAGGCCATCGGGCGCGCCCTGGCCGAGCTGGCCGGGGCCGAGCCCGACCTGCTCGTGGTCTTCCCCGTGCACCGCAACCCCGTCGTGCGCCAGGCCATCCTGCCCGCCGTCGACGGGCTGGCCAACGTGCGCATCATCGAGCCCCTCAGCTACGGCTCGTTCGCGACCCTCATGCGGAGGGCGACCATCTTGCTCACCGACAGCGGTGGCATCCAGGAAGAGGGTCCCTGCCTGGGACGGCCGGTGCTGGTGATGCGCGACACCACCGAGCGGCCCGAGGCGGTGTACGCCGGCACCGTTCGCCTGGTGGGCACCGACCAGGCGGCCATCGTGGCTGCGGTGCGAGAGCTGCTGCACGACGAGGTGGCCTACGCGGCGATGGCCCGGGCGATCAACCCCTACGGCGACGGGCGGGCAGCCGAGCGCACGGTGGCGGCCATGGCCCACCTCTTCGGGGTCGGTCCACCCGCCGTCGCGTTCGACCCCATGTCTGTTTGTGCGGGGCCCGCAGGGCGAGGCGTCTAGTCGAAGGCGGCGGCGCAGCCAGTACGGGCGTCGACGGCGGGCACCCGGATGCCGTTGCACTGCCTCGTCGACTGGCCGGCACCGCCGGCAGCAGGGCTTCGCTGTATGCGCTGCTACGGCCAGTGAGCACCGACGTACGGATCGGGGTTTGCAGCAGCCCACGCGTCGAGGCGTGCAGTTAGGTGCCCCGCGAGCGCGCCGCCTCTCGGAGAGCGAGGCTTGTGGATGAAGACAACTGGTACGCACGGTTGGTCGTTGCTGAGGTGCTGGGTGAGGAGCAACGAGTAGTCGGCGAAGTTCTCGGTGACCACCAGACGCTGGTCGGCGACGGCGAGGTCGAAGACGTCCGAGTCAGCAGCTCCGGTGAGTCCGACATCGTGCACTGAGACGACGTCGTGGCCTCGCTGGTTCAAGAGCTCCGCAGCACGGGGGAGCATCTCGTCGATCAGCCATCTCACCCCGACATCAGGCGGTCGCGTCGAGCGATGAGATCATGCACCCCCCTTGCGGTATGCTCGTCATCGGCGATGCGATCATCGATCTCCTCCGGGAACGCAACGTAGAAGTCAACAGCCAGCCGGAGCTGGGAGACGGGAATACCGAGCTCACCAGCGACCCGTCGTAGGCGCTGCTCTCCGTCGCCTTCGCCGTACTTCACGGCTCGGACGAGCTCCCATACGTCTGGCCCGTGGACGACGCCGGCTCGCCGTCCGGCGGGTCCGTCGCGGTAGACGATGCCTGGGAAGCGCCGCGTTTTGAGTCCCTCGTCGAGAAGGCCCGACACGAGCGCTGTGACCGTTGACCCCGAGCTCGCCGCCTCCTGCTCCAGTCGCGCCAGAAGATCGCCGGGCAACCGGAACGACGTTGGTTGCGCCATGGGGGCTAGTGTAGCGTAGGTACACTACTAGTAGCGCAGCCTGTTGCCGGGATTGGCAGGGCTCGACGGCTCGTGTCGGCCATCCACCGCCACCGACGAGGCCGCGGGTCAACTTGCGGGTATGAGTGGCCCCGAGGCGACGCTGTTGGCCACCGGGTTCGGGTCGCCCCGCCGGCCGTAGGCCCGGAAGGCCGCCTTGGGGGTCTCCGGTGGTAAACGTGTCAATACGGAAAGGAATGCATCCGGATCGGGACTCGACAACCGTCGTGGGGTGACGCCCACGAACCTTGCTAGACACGCGATTGAATGGGAAAGTGGTGTGGACGTAGGCCCTGGACCCCGGCGTGCGACCTCCCGGTTGAGTAGGACTGACCCGGCCAGTCGGCCGAGGATGATGAGGGGTTCCAATGGACGACCAGCCGGACGGGAGACGCGGCGTCCTGTCTGTGGTCCCCACCTCCGGGTTGGGGCCGGGGTTCCAAGCTGGGCGACTCGGCGGCGGTGAGGGCAGCGAACGTGGGACCAGCGCCAGCGATGAAGCCTTCAATCGTCTGACTCGGTGCTTCTCGAGGCACCCCTCGCCTTCGTCACCGTCGTCGACACGGCCCGCTCCTGGTACCAAAGTTGCGTCGGCCTCGCCCCCGACGCAGAGCAGTTCGCGGCGGTGGAGGAGGCGCTTCGGCGGGGCGCCGAGGAACTCGGCGTCGACGGCCTCTGCCAGTTCATCGCCGGCAATGCGCTCTCAAGCACCGCAGCACACATGGCTGCCTCGATTGAGGCCCATGTCAGTGACTACCGAGATGGACTTCCCCGGGACGACACCGCCATCCTCGCCGTCCGGATGCCGGCGTCGCAGCGGCCAAAGGCTTCATTGACGGAGGTAACTCGTGCGTAGAAGCGGCGCAGCACCCATCGTTTCGGCTCTGCTGATCGTATGGCTACTCATCGGGGCCATCGCGGCCGGTCAGCGGCACTATTACAGCGGGTCTGTCGACAACTGTGCCAACGCGGGAACGATCGTGGTAACGATCCTGGCCGGACCGCTCAACTACGTCGGCGTGAACCCGAAAGTTACGTCCTGCCGGGTGCCGCAGCCCAGTAAATGACGGCCCCGTCGGGCCGAGGCCTGTTGAGGGCCCAGTATCGTTCGGCCTTGGGCATCGGGGGCACGTCCAGGGCCGTCTCCCACCCTGCGCTGGCGTTGGGACGGGCTTCGGTGGCCGGGTCGTCGGGCGGCGCCGCCCTGATGTCGGCCAGCGCGTCGTGCACGTCCTCCTCGCGGACGGGATCCTGCTCCAACACCACGTAGCCACTGGTCCCGTCCCCGTAGTTCACCAGCCCCAGCGTGCCAGATCGCCGATTCTCACCTACACTTGCCGTCCTGCGAGCGGCAGGACCCTCGAGATCGAATCCCGAGGCAACTCGCGCGCTGGGTTCCGACACCGCGCGTGACGTCGCCCGGTCCTCACGTTCCGCAAACCGATCGCGCTGCGAGACGACGCCGCCTCAGCCAGATCGTACACAGTCGACTGCGGAACCCCAGAGAGCGCGGCCGTACGTTGCGCCTCGTAGCATCCTGCGAAAAGGGTCCGCACCCGACTCATCCCACGAACGGTACTGCGCCGACGCTCGGAACTGCGGCTACAACGGGAACCTCGGCCTGTTGAACGACCCACCGCAGACGGCGTCCTGTTGTGAGCCCGGCGTTGGTACGCTCCGACCGTCCCGCAGGAGGAACGACGACCGGGTCCCGGCTCCCGCACAGCCTGGGCCGCCACGTGTTCCACGGCCGCAAGGGGGAGCTGTACCAGCACTACCGCGAGGGGATGGAAGACTAGCTTGGCGCCCTGGCTTGGTCCTCAACTGCATCACGCTATGGAACACCAGGACGCGCTACCGAACGTGCAACCTGCGATGTCGCGACTGTGGACTTGATCGCTTCATGGCGCGTGTTTGGGCCGGGTAGACGGCCGGTGATCGGGACAACGGTACGTTCCGCCGTCGAGCGGACTATCCGGAGAGGCTCGCGATGGCTCAACCTTTGCGAAGTGCATTCGCTTCGGCGTGAAGGTGGTACCCCTCGTAGCGGAGCTGGGCGGCGCCTTGGCCGCCTAACCCGTAGCGCTCGGCCGAGTCCTCGTGGTTGGGGTCGACGTAGCCGACGAAGCTCACCTTCTGGTTGGCCGTGACGGGGAAGGGGAGTGTCGCGAGCATCTCGACGAATACCCGATCGTGCTGGCTGGTTCCCACCCAGAACCCGGTCGGCGTGACCACGCTCTGCACCGTCACCGACCTCGCCTCCACTGGCCGGCTGGCCAGTGCCGACAGCTCGCTCGCCGGAGGAGGCGGCAGGAGCGACCTGTTGCCGATGCGCAGCCAGGTGGTGTCGGGACGGGTGAGCAGGACAATGGAGATGGCCACCACGGCGAGTCCGCTGGCCCCACCCGTCGCGTGTACGGGATGGCTGCGCGCCCAACGACCCACCCTGGGGGCGCCCCGGCCGAGGCGCTTGACGAGCTCCCACCCTGCCAGCGGTGGCCACAATGCCGCGAGTGGACGGCTGCGTTTGAGCAGTGGCTCACTGAGAGATGCGCAACACTCACACTGGAAAAGGTGCTCACCGACAGCCAGGGTCTGCTGGCGGCGTTGATCACGGGCGGAGATGGCCAGCAGCACTGATCGACAGCGGGCGGTGGGCAGCTCCACCCGCCGCAGAGCAAGCAGATACTCGACGCGCAGGCGGGCCCGGGTGCGACTGAGGCGAACGGCGACGGCGCCGGGTGTCGAGTCCGACTCCTCGGCCAACGCGGCGATGTCGTCTCCTGCGATCTCGTGATCGGCGAGCGTGCGTCGCTCCTCTGGGCCCAGCTTTGACCAGGCCAGGGCCAGGGCCGACCTCTCCTCGTCCTGCACAACCCCCTCCTCGGGCGACGGGGTCGTCGGGTCCTCGAACAGCCGGTGGCTGTGTCGGCGCCGCCGCTCGTCCTCTCGGGCAAGTGTGCGCACGAGATTTCGGGCAGTGACCACGGCGTAGGGAGCCAGAGCCCCGTCGTCCAGACGGCCACGCGCCGCCAGCACCCGAACCAAGGTCTCCTGAACCAAGTCGTCGACCATGGCGGCGTCCCTCACACGAGCACCGACGACACGGCGCACCAAGTCATGAAGTTGAACGAGGTCGGCGTCGCCCGCCTCGTCGCCCTTCGAGTCAGTGCCCATCACCACCCTCCTGAGGTCACGGTAGGCCCGACATCGCCGCTTGGTGCGGGCCCTGGTCCAAGAACAAGCGTAATCCGCGGGCCTCCAAGGCGTTGTTATCAGTGTGAGCCCCTGGGAAACCTGCCCTTCACCCACAGGTACCCGAGACGACACCAGGGGTCTATTTGGCCATCGTGGCGGCGTATCGGCGCGCCAGGGGTGGCGCGGGTGAGCGTGCTGCGGTGGGGTGCCGCCGAGGTGGACGAGTACTGGGTGGCGGTCGAGGGCGAACTCGACGACGTCACCAGCCAGAC
The DNA here is from genome assembly GCA_051005135.1 of Acidimicrobiales bacterium. Lineage (GTDB taxonomy): Bacteria > Actinomycetota > Acidimicrobiia > Acidimicrobiales > AC-14 > DATAQC01. Next base: position 10,178 of record JBPCJQ010000019.1, on the reverse strand, counting down.
GCTCGGGGATGAGCTGGGAGCCTTCATCAAACAGGGATATCGACGCCTGGTCGTGGATCTGCGGCGGACGGTTGGCATCGGATCGACGGGGATGCGGGTGCTGATCGACGCCATGAGGACCACGGAGGAGCTCGGGCGCGACCTGGTCGTGCGCTCACCGACGCGAGAAATCTATGAGCTCGGGCGGGTGAGGCACCTGGCCGAGCTGCTGGCCAACGTGGACGACGCTGTCGAGGAAGTCGAAGCCATCCACCGTCTCGACCGGCTGTTTTCGTGACCCTGGCAAGGGACGCAGTCGAGGCAGACGGGATGTGCGAGTGGCCCCCCGACGAAGGTTGCTGCACGGGTCGGCACGTCTGGAGCCTCGTCGTCGGACCCATCAGCGAGCGTCGGGCGCTCGGCGACCTCGGGAAAGAAGTCGCGCGTAATGCCTCGACCCGCAAAGCGTTATCTCTTGTGACGGCTGAGGCCTGACCCTGGTCCGGCGGCAGGGAGGTCCTCGGATGACAACAACGGATCAGGAGACGACCGATGAGCACACCGAACCCCGAACACTTGACCGGTAGCCCAGTGATCGACCGCGATGGGGAGAAGTTGGGCAAGCTCGCCGACGTGTACGTCGATGACCAGACCGGCCAGCCCGTGTGGCTGCTCGTCCAGACAGGTCTGTTTGGGAAGAAGGAGACCCTCGCCCCCTTCGCCGGTGCCATCACCCAAAAAGACGCCATCCAGATCCCCTACGCCAAGGACCAGGTCAGCGATGCCCCCAAGGTCGAGCCCGACGTCGATCTGGACCCCGCCGAAGAGGCGTGCCTCTTCGACCACTACGGCGTGGCCACCTCGGGGGGGACTGCCGGGGATGGCCCCCGCCCCGCCCCGGCGCCTCAGATCGGGGGTGACGACGCCATGACCCGCTCGGAGGAGGAACTGCGGGTGGGCACCGTTCGACGGCCGTCCGAGCTCGTGCGCCTGAAGAAGTACGTGGTCACCGAACCGGTTACCACCACCGTGCCGGTGGAACGCGAGGTGGTGCGTGTCGAGCGGGAGCCCATCACCGAGGACAACGTCGACCAGGCCATGGGCGGACCCGAGATCAGTGCCGGCGAGCACGAGGTCGTCCTCAGCGAGGAGGAGGTCGTCGTCGACAAGCAGGCGGTGCCCAAGGAGCGGTTGAGAGTGGATACCGACACCTCCACCGAGGAGCGCACGGTCTCCGAAGAGATCCGCAGGGAACAGATCGACGTCGAGCGCGAGCCAAAGAAGCGCTGAGCACAGGGGTCGACCCCGCCGTCTCGACGGCAAGCTCGGCGGTCTGGGAAAGATGTTCGGCAAGGACTAGGCCAAGACCCCCAACTGCTCAGTCCGGACGGCCCCCCCTGCGGCGGTGGACCACGGTCGACCGAAAGGGGCGGCGCCATCTGGCAAGTCAGGGATCGGCTCAGCGCTTCAACCAACACATGAGGAGGCAGTACTGATGGCACGACGACCACCCACACCGGCGAGGCAGGGCGGCGCACCGAGGCCGGGCCGGCCACCGCGCCTGCCGCGGACCACAGAATTGCCCGCGGCCCGAGCCGGCTCACGGGCCGCCGAGGAGGGCCAACAGGTGGCATCCAAGGCCGCCGACGAGGCCCAAGCCGTGGCGTCGACGGCCCAGGAGAAGGGCCAAGCGGTGGTGGGCGTGGCCGCCCGTCAGGCCCGCCGGGTCGGGGCCACGGCCAAGGAGCAGGCCGACCAGGTGCGGGGAGAGGTGGTCGACCAAGCCCGTACCCTTGGCGAGGAGGCCCTGTCCCAGCTCGAGTCCCAGGCCAAGACACAGTCCCGGCGCCTGGCCGACACGCTGTCGGAGCTGGGCGACGAGGTCCAGGCCCTGGCCGAGGGCCGACCCGACGACGCCGACACGCTGGCGCCCTACGTGTCCGATGCCGCCACCGCCGTCTATGACGTTGCGGATCGGGTCTACAGCCTGGCCACCGACATCGAAAGACAGGGTCTGACCGCCGTGCTCGGCGACCTGCAGGCCTTCGCTCGCCGTCGCCCCGGCACCTTCCTTCTGGGCGCGATGGCGGCCGGCTTCGGCGTGGGCCGTGCCGTGCGCGCCTCCAAGGGCGAAGAAGACGCCGAGTCGTCTCCCATGGCCGGGGGGAGGTGATGGTGAACCCTACGTCATCGCCCGATGAGGAACGGCCGCTGGGTGAGCTGCTCTCCGATCTGACCAGCCAGGTCCAGGCTCTCGTCCGCAAGGAGATGGAGCTGGCCAAGGCAGAGGTCAAGGAGGAAGTGAGCAAAGCCGGCAAGGGTATTGGCGCCTTCGCCGCGGCAGGTGTGGTGGCCTTCATCGCCGCCATCGTGTTGGCCTTCGCTGCCGCCTGGGGCCTGGCCGAGCTCATCGCCACGGGGCTGGCCTTCCTCGTCGTGGGAGTTCTGCTCCTCGCCGTGGCCGCTGTTGCCGCCCTCAAAGGCAAGGCCAAGTTGGCCGAAGTCAGCCCCATGCCCGAACAGACGGTGGAGACGGTGAAACAGGACGTGGAGACGGCCAAGGAGTCATTGCAGCGGGGTGCGAGCGGCCCCACCTATCCCGACCCGTGGAGGAACTGATATGGAAAAGCCCCCTGAAGAGATCCGCAGCGAGATCGACGACGTCCGCGACGACCTGGGCGAGACCCTCGAGGCCATCGGTGACCGGGTGGCCCCCAAGAAGGTGGTGGCCCGGGCCAAATCCGACGCTGCCGACAAGATCCGCGGCGTCAAGGTCCGTTTCAGCCCCCGGCGCCTGACCCAGCGCGGGACCGAGGTGGCCCGCCGAGGGCTGCGCAGCGCGGTGGGCAGCGACAACAGCTCTGCAGCCACTGTTCCGGTGGTCGCGCGGCCTGCCCGGGGCCCGCAGCGAGGCGCCATCGCCGCGCCCAAGTCTCAGGGCAAGGCGGTGGCCAAGAAGGCGACCAAGGCAGCCAGCTCGGTGACCGACACGTTGGGCGACGCCCCGGACGCGGTGCGGCAAAAGGCCGAGGGCAACCCGGTGGCCGCCGGGCTTCTGGCGTTCGCCGGTGGCTTCTTTGCCGCCGCTCTGCTGCCGGCCACCGACCGTGAGCGCCAACTGACCGAGAAGGCGAAGGAGCACCTGCAGCCCCTGGCCAAGGAAGCGACCGAGGTGGGCAAGAACATCGCCGGTGAGCTGCAGTCGACGGCCCAAGCCGGCCTGGAGTCGGTGAAGGACACGGCTACTGGGGCCGTGGAGGAGGTGAAGGGCCAGGCCCAGTCCTCGGTTGGTCATGTGAAGGGCGAAGCGTCCGATGCAACCCAAACCGTGGCCGAAAGGACCAAAGCCGCGACGACAACGATGAAGAAGCAGGCCAAGGGAGCGGCGGGGGCGGTGAAGGGCCAGGCCAAGAAGGCGCCACCGGCGCCCAGGCGTGCACCAATGACAGCTCCGGCGCCCAAACGGCCACCGGTCGCTGCCAGGCCTCCACGTACCGTCGTCCGGCCGGAAGCCGCCACCCCACGCCGGCGCCCGTGACCTGGTACCCGCCGGATTGGGGTGATGAGCCGAGCGGGGAGGCCCCCCGATCCGCCGAAACACCGTCGGACCCGCCCCCACGGTCCTCGAGCCCATCGGCCCCCCCTCCTCGGGTGTCCCGGCGCCACCGTCGCCAAGCCGAGGCTGACAAGACCCAGCGACAGGAGCCCGAGTCCATGTCTGATTCGAAGCCTGATTCGAAGCCCAATGGTCAGGAACCAGAAGCGCCAACAGACCTCGACAAGTCGTCGTGGGTGGATGCGTTGAAGAGGACGATCCGGGAGTTCAAAGAGGATGAGTTGGTAGATCGGGCCGCGGCGCTGACCTACTACGGGGTGCTGGCCATCTTCCCGGCCATCCTGGCCCTGGTGTCCATCCTCGGGCTGGTAGGAAAGTCGGCGACCCAACCGCTCATCGACAACCTGGCGAAGGTGGCGCCCCAACAAGCCAACGGCATCCTCTCCACCGCAATCGCCAACCTCCAGAAGAGCAAGGGCAGCGGGGGGATCATCTTCATCGTTGGTATCGCCGTCGCCCTGTGGTCCGCCTCGGGCTACGTGGCCGCCTTCATGCGGGCCTCCAACGCCATCTACGAGATAGAGGAGGGACGCCCCATCTGGAAGAAGGCCCCGGTGCGCCTGGGTGTGACCCTGGTGCTCGTGGTCCTGTTGGTGATCACCGCCTTGGCCGTCGTCGTCACCGGTGGGATCGCCAACCAGGCCGGCGATCTCTTGGGGATCGGCAAGTCAGCGGTGGGGGTGTGGGACATCGCCAAGTGGCCGGTGCTGTTGCTGATCGTCAGCGTGATGTTCGCCATCTTGTACTGGGCGTCGCCTAACGTGAAGCAGCCGAGCTTTCGTTGGTTCACCCCGGGCGGGATCGTCGCAGTCGTCGTCTGGATCATCGCCTCGGCCGCGTTCGCCTTCTACGTGGCCAACTTCGCCTCCTACAACAAGACCTACGGAGCGCTCGGCGGGGTGATCATCTTCCTCGTGTGGCTGTGGCTGTCCAACATCGCCGTCCTGCTCGGCGCCGAGTTCAACGCCGAGCTCGAGCGTGGCCGCCAGATCGAAGCCGGCCACCCGGCCGACAAGGAGCCGTTCTTGGAGCCACGCGACACGACCAAGATGAAGGGCTAGGCATCTTCACCTCCGCTGCCTCTACGGTGCGCCCAGACGGCAGGGACCTGGGACGGTTGCCGTGAGGGCGAGGGTCCTTGATTGGCGATTGCTTCGCCGGATGAGCACCGGCCCTTCGCCCATTGCGGGACGGGTGTTGCCGGCAGCGACCTGGGCCGCTAACGACGGAAAGCTCTGGATAGCAGTGGCCACTGTGCTGGCGGTCACTGGTGCCAAGAGAGGTCGGCGCGCAGCGATCGACGGTCTGGCCGCGGTGGGAATTTCCTCGTTTGTCAACGCTCTCGCCAAGCGAGTCGTGGGTCGGCCTCGGCCTCGTGGTCCCGCCGCCGTCGGCATGCGCCGCGTCGGGCGGGCGCCGCGCACGTCGTCGTTTCCCTCCGGCCACATGGCGTCGGCCACGGCATTCACGGTGGCGGCGGGGAGCCAACTTCCCCTCGCCGTGCCCGGGCTCATCGTGGCCACCGGCGCCGTGGGCTGGTCACGGATGCACGCCGGTCGCCATTTCCCCTCCGACGTCATCGCCGGAACCATGGTCGGCGTGGCGGTCGGCGTGGGGGTCCGCACCGTGGGCCAGCGCATCCGGCGAGGCCAGCCAGCGCCGGGCTCGGTGATCGAAGAAGACCCGAGGGATGGCGACGACGACGTGCTGGCACGAGCTGGGGTATGACGGTGCGCCTGACCTTCCTCCGCAGGGCGCTGGCATCCGAAGCGCTATCCGAACGCGCTCCTGGCCAATTGCGATCGACTCGGGCCGCGTGTCTTCGTACCAGCGCGCTGCATCGGCGAGCTCTGTAGCTGCGTCGGGGCCCAATCGGACCGGCCGCCTCGCCCCCTCAGATGATCAGCCACACGGTCCCGAACGCTTGCCCAGTCCTCGGTCGGATTGCCCTCCACCGGAGAGCCGGCGGCGCGGATCGACGCCGCGACGGTGTCGATTGACTCCTGGCGGCGGAACGGGCCGCCTACCGTGTAGTGGATCTGTGCGGGCACGCCCGCCGGCCACGCGTCGGCCCCGAGCCTGTCCAGCGGTAGCGCGCCGGAGAGCATCAGCACCCCGGAGACCCGCCGCTGGGTGGCCACGTACCCAGACATGCCGCCGCCATTGGAGAGCCTGGCGGCGACGAAGCCGTCCGGGAGCGCCTCGACAGCCGCGGCCGCGCGGCGCATCAGCACCCTGCGTGCCCCGAAAACGAGCACCCGAGAAGGCGAAACGGTCGCGCAGGAGAACCGAGGGATCCCCGTGCGGGACGCCGGGTGGCCTCGCAGCGCGACTTGGGGGTCACCCTTCCGCTCTGGCAGGGGGAAGGGCGCACTACGGCGATCGGCATCGCGGGGCTGAGACCCCGGGGACGGCTCATGACGTTGTTGCGCACCGCTCATCAGCAGGGTGCCGACGCCGTTGCCCTACTGATCGACCTGGCCCGAGCACCGGACCCCGGCGTCGTCGCCGGGCTCATCCTGCGCTCCAGCTGAGATAACGATCCAAATCGGCGGTCGACAACCAGCACCTCAATTCACTTCGACGCGCGTCCTCCCGGAAGCTGGCGGTTCTCACGGCGAAGCTTCGAGAGCTCCTCCCGCTCCACGGTCGTCAGGCCGAGTCGGCGGCCTGCGTCGATGTCGGCTTGCTTCACCGACTCCCGAACGACCGTCTCGGTCAGGTCGAAGTCCCGCCACTTGCCCGATCGAGCGGTCGCCGCGGTTGCAGGCGCGATCGGACTTGAACTCCGGCCTGAACGAGCGACGGGCGTGCTTACCGCCCGCGGCGCGGGCCTTCTTGGCGCGCCGTTCCTCGGCTTGGCGCTGGCGCTCGACGGCCGGGTCACGCGACGGCGGTTTGGACGAGTTCCCCGAGTTCTTGGCCAACTCCGAGCGCAGCCGATCGTACTTGGCTGACAGCCGGGCGGCGTTCCCCCGCCCACCCGGGCGGACGATCCTGCGGCGATGCGCCGCTCCCGGGGGACCCCTGGCGCATCCGCGTTGAGGTCGGGGACGTCCCGGCCACCACCCCCGGCGGCGACAGCTGACCCGTTCAACCGCTGGGCATCGACGAGAATGGGTAGGACCTCGACATGCCCTCTTCCGCGACGGGCCTCGGCCCGCCTCTCGTCCGCGACGAAGAGATCGAACGGCTGGTGGCAGGTGAGCACACCGACCCCCACAGCCTGCTCGGTCCCCACGAAGATCGACTCCTGGCCTACCGCCCACGGGCGGTCGGGCTGACGGTCGTCCTGGTCGGGGGCGAGGTCAGCGAGATGTCGAGGGTCCACGGGCCGGCGTGTTCGAGGCCAGGTGCCCGGCGGCGACAGAGGGGTACCGGCTGCGGGCCCGGTACAGCGACGCCACGGTGGTCGAGCTCGAAGACCCCTACCGCTTCTGGCCGACAGTCGGCGAGGTCGACCTGCACCTTCTGGGCGAGGGGCGCCACCGGCGCCTTTGGGAGATGCTCGGGGCCCATCCGCGCACCCACGAAGGAGTGGCGGGTACCGCCTTTGCCGTCTGGGCGCCCGGGGGATGCCCGGCGACCGGGGGCAGAAGGTCGCCAACCTCCGCGCCCTCTATGCCTGGATGTGGGCCACCCCGGCAAGCAGTTGCTCTTCATGGGTGGGGAGCTCGCTCAGTCCGAAGAGTGGGCGCACGACCGAAGCCTCGACTGGCACCTGCTCCAGTACCCCGAACACCGAGGTGTCCAGGAACTGGTCCGCTGCCTCAACCGCATCTACCGGGCCGAGCCGGCGTTGTGGCAGCGGGACACGACCCCGGAGGGGTTCCGATGGGTCGACGCCAGCGACGCCGATGCCAACGTGTTGTCCTTCCTCCGGTTCCCCGAGCAAGGTGCGCCGCTTGCCTGCGTCGCCAACCTCTCGCCGGTGTGCCGGCAGGGATACCGCGTCGGCCTCCCGACGGGAGGCGAGTGGCGCGAGCTGCTGAACACCGACGACGTCGAGTTCGGCGGCAGCGGCGTGAGCAACGGTGCCGTGAACGCAGCCAAGGAGGGCTCCAGCGGGCTTGGCTTTTCAGCCGAGCTGGTCCTGCCCCCACTGGGAGTTCTGTGGCTCGTCCCCGCGTCCTGAGTGCCCGGCTGAGGTCCGTGCGCCGGCGCAGGCCAGCGACGACCCGCTCGAACAGCTGCCGCCCTGAGCCGTAGCCATTTGGCGGAGCGCCGTCCTCCCGACTGGGCCCCCAGGCGGGCCCGGGTCGTCTGGCGGTGAGCAGCCCGGCCGTCACGCTCTGCCTGAGATGACCGACCGGCTCGCCGACGACGCTCGCCGGCCTGACTATCGAACCGGCCCGTCCTTGCGTTGCAGGTGGCTTCGGTCGGCCGGATATCGTTCCGCGTCGTGTACTCCTCGCTCAAGTGGCCCCTCGTTGGGCGACGGATCGCCACCAGCGGCAGGAGTACCAGCGCCTGCGCAAGGTGGTGGCGCTGGGCACCTTCTCCTCCGACGCCATCTCCTCGACTGCGTACGCCACCGAGGAGATCCTCTTAGGGAGGTCGACGATGACCGACAGCCTGAGACAGCAGCCAGCCGCCGATGCCTATGGGGCCGACCGCCTCGCCCTCCATCTGCTCGGAGCGACGCAGGCCGCCGCGCTCGCGTGCGTCCCGTGGGTGGGCCGCGGCGACAAAGAGGCTGCCGACGGCGCGGCGGTCGCGGCCATGCAGGACGTCCTGGGAACCGTCCCGGGCAGGGGACGCGTGGTGATCGGCGAGGGCGAGAAGGACGAGGCGCCCATGCTGTACACCGGCGAGGAGGTCGGTGACGGCGACGGTCCTGCCTTTGAGCTGGCGATCGACCCGTTGGAGGGCACCGACTACTGCGCCAGTGGCCTCGACGGTGCGATCGCGGTCCTGGCCGTCGGGCCGCCGGGCTCGCTATGGGCCACGTCCGGCTACTACATGGACAAGCTGATCGTGGGCCCGGGCGCCAAGGGGACGGTCGACGTCAACGCGCCGGTGGACCATAACCTGGACCGGGTGTCGGAAGCGTTGGGCAAGGAGGTGAGCGACCTGGTGGTGGTGGTTCTCGACAAGCCTCGCCATGAGGAGGTGATCGCCCACATCCGGCAGAGGGGGGCCGGCGTGCTCGCGGTCCCGGCCGGCGATGTCATGGGCTCCCTTCGGGTGCTGTTGCCCAACGGCGGAGCTGACCTCGCCCTTGGGGTGGGCGGCACGCCCGAAGGTGTGATCACCGCCTGCGTGACGCGGCTCCTGGGAGGCGACATGCAGGCCAAACTCGCCCCTCAGAGTGACGAGGAGCGGGCGGGCCTCGAAGCAGACGAGGCGGAGCTCGACCGGGTGCTGACCGTCGAGGACCTGGTCCGCAGCGCGGACTGCGCCTTCATCGTCACGGGCATCACCTCGAACTCGCTCCTCCCAGCCCCCGAGCAGACGGCCTGGGGCTGGCGAACCCACTCGTTCGTTGTCACCGCTCGTCATCCCGGCCTCTTCGTGGAGGCTCTCCCCGGCTCGCGCCGCTAGAGAGGGACAATGGCCAAGACGACCCCGACGCCAGGCGCGGATCCCCGCGTGCTCTCGCTTGTCCTCGCCGGGGGTGAGGGCAAGCGGCTCGCCCCCCTCACCGCGGCCCGAGCCAAGCCCGCGGTCCCGTTTGGCGGTCACTACCGGCTGGCCGACTTCGTGCTGTCCAACCTGGCCAACGGCGGCTATCTGAGGATCGTCGTCCTCACCCAGTACAAGAGCAACAGCCTGAATCTTCACATCGCCCGGACCTGGCGCCTGTCGACCCTGCTCGGGAGCTACGTCAGCCCGGTGCCGGCCCAGATGCGCAGTGGCCCGCGGTGGTTCGCCGGCTCAGCCGACGCGATCTACCAGAACCTCGAGCTCATCGACGAGGAGCGACCGGACTACATCTGCGTCTTCGGCGCGGATCACATCTACCGCCTGGACCCGCGCCAGATGGTCCGCCAGCACATCGACTCGGGTGCGGGGGTCACGGTGGCCGGTCTCCGGGTGCCGCTCGACCAAGCCAGCGCCTCCGGCGTCATCGAGCCCGGCGAGGGCACCGTCATCCGCAGCTTTACCGAGAAGCCGTCGGACGCGAAGGGGCTGCCCGACGACCCGGACCGCATCTTCGCGTCCATGGGCAACTACGTGTTCACGGCGGGGACGCTAGTTGACGCCGTGAGCGCCGACACCGCCAACGAGAGCTCCAAGCACGACGTGGGCGGGGACCTCATCCCCATGTTCGTCGACCAGGGCGAGGCCCACGTGTACGACTTCACGGAGAACCGGGTCCCCGGGGAGACCGAGCGGGACCATGCCTACTGGCGTGACGTTGGCACGCTCGACGCCTATTACGGCTCCCACATGGACCTCGTGTCTCCAGAACCGACCTTCAACCTCGACAACCAGAGCTGGCCGATCTACACATCGGCCCCGACCCTTCCCCCCGCCAAGTTCGTGTTCGAGGGTGTGGACGGCACCGGCCGGGTGCTGAACTCCCTGGTCAGCTCGGGAGCGACCATCTGTGGGGCGAACGTGCAGGGCTCTGTCATCT
>JBPCJQ010000018.1:0-53910 GCA_051005135.1 Acidimicrobiales bacterium | reverse complement strand
TGTGAGCGCCGCCGTAATTCCCTAGCCCGACGTTGCCGTTATTCCGCACCGGGCTCCTGGGATGAGTGTTCTACTCGATCGTCCCTCCCTTCTGCCGGGAGGAGGGGCGTAGAAGGTCGCTGAGCTCTCCGGCGAGGGCGTTGGCCGAGGGCCAGCCAAGGTCATTGGCGATGACGACGACCTGTCGACCGCGACGAAGCCGGACGGTCCACACCCGCTGGACCGGCCGGCCATCGGGGCTGGTGTCGGGATGGTCGACCTCGACCCGGATAGGCGGCCGGCGGGATTGGTTCGGCCTGCACTCGGGCGAGCAGTAGATGAAAGGCCGGCCCGGGCCCGAGCGGCGACTGACAAGGTTGGCGCAACCGGGCGCGGCACATGCGACGGGCCTGGGGGTCATCGCCGGCGGGCGGTCGCGTCGTCATCGCCCTGTCTCGACGACGAGGTCATGATCGATTCGTCCTCGGCCCGGATTCGATCCAAGAGCTCGTGCTTGGCGGCGAGGATCTGCTCACGTCGAGCCATGGCCTCGGGGTCTCGCTGGCGCAGCAGGCTCAGCTCGCCCAGGATGGCGACGATGTCCTCCACGGTGCTCACGAGCGGGCTCCGGAGCCGGGACGACGGTTGGGCCGGTAGCTGCGCCCGGGCATGGCGATGTGGTGGGCGCCGTTGACCACGCGGTCGAGGATCGACTCGGCCACGACCGGGTTGGGGAACAGCGAATACCAGTCGGTGGCCGCCCGGTTGGCGGTGATGACCACGCTGGCCCCGGCCCGTTCGCTGATCAGCTCGTAGAGGTCATCGGCCTGGGTGGTGCTGAAGGCCCTCATGGCGAAATCGTCGAGTATGAGCATCGCCGGCCGGGCCCAACGGCGCAGGCGGGACTCCCAGCTGCGATCGGCATGGCCGCCGGCCAGGTCGGCGAGCAACCGGGAGGTCTTGGTGAACACCACGCTGTGGCCACGCCGGCAGGCGGCGTGGCCCAGGGCCTGGGCGATCATCGACTTGCCCACCCCAACGGGGCCGTGGAGCACGACGGACTCGCCGGCGTCGACGAAGCGCAGCGTGGCCAGGTCACGGATGTGGGCGGCGGGGACCTTCGGGTTGTAGGAGAAGTCGAAGTCCTCGATGGTGGCGGCGGACTCGAAGCGGGCGGCCCGCAGTCGACGCTCCAGCGCCGCCGCGTCGCGGCGGGCGATCTCGTCCTCGCACAGCACCTGGAGGAACTCGAGGTGGCCGAGCTCGCCGGCCTGGGCCTGGCCGAGGCGGGCCTCCAGGGTGTCGAGCATCCCCGACAGGCGCAGCGTGGACAGGCTGGCCTCGAGCTGGTGGGTGCGGGTCATGACGCCGTCGCGGTGTCGAACAGGCCGGTGGGACCGTGCAGGTGGGCGGGCGCCGTCGCCCCGTCGTCGGTCTCGGCCGGGGACTCGGACTCGGTGCCGGCGACCAGGATCCCCTTCACCGTGCGGTAGGAGGGATCGCCGACGGTGACCGCCCGGGCACAGGCGGCGTCGAGACGTTCGGCGGAGTAGCGGTCAGCGAGGCCGACCACACCCTGGGCCGAACGCAGCCGTGCAGGGCGTTGATCTCCAGCAGCGAGGCGACCACCTCGGTGACCGAGGTGCCCAGCTCGGCGGCCCGGCGGCGGCACCACGTCGGTGTGCGTATGAAGAAGGCGACCTTCTCCGGTGGATAGTCGTCCCAGTCGGTCTGGCGGCCCTTGTCCAGGCGGGCCCAGGTCTTGATCACGGCGCCGTCGACGAACATCTCCACGGTGCGCTCGCCCTCCCGGGCGTCGACCGGGCGGCCGATGTAGCGCCACGGCACCGAGTACAGGGTCTTGGCCACCTTGACGTGGCAGTCCGGGCCGACCTTGGGCGTCGACCACCCGGCCAGCTCGAACACCGCCGGCGGCAGGGCGATCAGCTCCTCGGCCTCGATGGCGTTGAACACCGCCAGCGGTTGGGCGCCCTCCAGGCTGCGGTGATGGCGGCGCCCGGCCACCTCCACGCACCACGTCAGCGCCGCCGCCTGCATGTGGGCTTCGTCTCGCCACTCCCGGCCCCGCCACATGGAGTCCCGGACGTAGGGCATCGGTCGTTCCACTCTGGGCTTGTCCTTGGGCTTCAGTGCCCTTGCCGGGTCCACCAGAGCGCCGTAGTGGGCGGCCAGCTCCGCATAGGCCCGGTTGATCTTGGGGTCATAGAGGTCGGGCCGGTCCACGCCCGTGGCCAGGTTGTCAGGCACGAGGCGACGAGGCGCACCCCCGAAGAAGGCGAAGGCGGCCACGTGGGCGGCCACCCAGGAGCGGGCGTCGAGGCGCAGCACCGGGCGCACGAACATGTGTCGCGAACAGGCCAGCACCATCACGAAGGCCCACACCCGGCGCACCCGGCCGCTGTCCGGGTCCTGCCAGGAGCCGAGGTGGCCGTAGTCGATCTGGGCCTCTTCGCCCGCGGCCACGTCGGGGCGAAGGACGGTGACGCGGTCCCTCAGCGAGGAGTCGGGGAACTCCGAGGCGACGAATCGCCGGAAACTGGAGACTCCCACCGTCAGGCCATGCTCGTCGCGCAGGCGCTGGTGCGCGGTGGCGACGGTGTTCGTCGCCAGCATGTCGGCGATGCGCTCCCGGTGGGTGTCGATCACCCCGAAGGTCAGGCTCCGGGCCTTGGCGTCGACCAGCTCGGGGAACCAGCCCCGGACCAGCTCGGCCCACTCCGCCCGGCCCAGCGCCGGACCGCCGGGGCAGAGCCCGGCCTCGGTGGCCTTGGCCACGTACTTGCGCACCGTCTTGGGGTCGATGCCCAGGCTGGACGCCACCACCGACTTCGGTCGGCCGGCGTGCCAGTGCTGCAGAACCTCAACAACGTCGATCACTTCGAACTGCCTCCTTGCCATGTGGGGGGACCTCACTCCTCGGGGGAGCAAGGCGTCTACAGGTGCAAGGAGCCCGGCGGGTGGATCCCTCGTCCCGACGACGGACCAGGGAATTACGGCAACGGGGTGGTAGGGAATTACGTCGGCGTCAAACCACTCCAGCTAGGGAATTACTTCGGCGCTGACAGCAGGGCGGACTCGATGAGGTCGAGGTCACGGGCCACCTCAGCAATCGTCTTGTGCGAGGTGCGGACCAGTTCGACCGCATCTCGCTTGAACTCGCTGGAGAACGACCTCCTGGGCCGCCTCTCTCGTTCCATGGTCTCCATGATGGACATCCTTTCCGGGGCTTCACCCCTGATCGTGGATGTCCGTCAAACCGGGTCAAGCCCACGGTGGCTCCTCCGCCTGTCAATGCAACAGCCGGATGGCGCACCGGGGGCCGGGAGCGGCGGCCAGCCGGCGGTCGCCAGTGAGCAGCTGACCTCGGTCGGAGGGCCTTCCGGGTGATCCAAGTTGAAGGCGATATCGACGGGCCGGACCCGGTTCTTGAACTTCAGCGGTTCCCCTCGTAGCACCGCCGAGAGAGACGTCAGCCGTTGTCGGCCGTCCAGTAGCAGCTTGTGGCTCCCGAACGCGCTCACCCGCTGCTCGATCGCCAGGTCGCGCGACGGGGTGCCCTCACCGGTCTCCCAGACGAGGATCGCACCGGAGGGGTACCCCCGATAGAGGGAATCCAGCAGATCCCGGACGCGGGTGGCCGGCCACACGTAACGACGCTGCAGCTCGGGCAGCCGCACTCGCCTCGGTCGATCATGTCGACCAGCCCTCGCACTGAGATGTCAACCTTGGGCACAGTCGGTGGCCTCCCTGTAGCGCGCCTTTGCAGGTGGAAAGCACCATTCTGCCCACGCAGGTACGCCGACACGCGCCCCACCCGGGCTGGCCGTCTAGAACTTCAGGCTCCTCCTGGCCGAAGGGCTCACCCCAGCTTGTTCGACCAGCTCTGCGTGGGCGAGGGCTGAGGCCATCCTCTGGCGAATCGCTGAAGCGGCCAAGGTGCTCCCCAACGATATGGCCCACGAGGCGAGGCGATCCTTGGCTACACGCGATGCGTGGCGAACCCCAGGTGGAGCGTTCCCGGCCCGACGTCGTCGTCGGGGGGATTCTCGGGTGCCACGCGCCAGTTGCCGGCGCAGTCCTCGAGGCGGTAGCCGCAGTAGGTCTTGAGGTGGTGGTGCCATCGACACAGCCGGGCCAGGCGCTCGAGGGTGGTGGTGCGGGTGAGCGCCCACCCGTCGACATGGTCGATCCCAAGCCGGTGGCGGTCGTACATCCCGCCACCACGCAGGTGCGGTCGCGCTCTTCGAGGGCGGAGCGCTGGGCGGCGGTGACGCTGCGCCCGGCGTGGGCCACGGCCACCACGTCGACACCTTTGGTCACCAGGGCCTTCAACACCGCGTCGGCGGCCCACGCCCGGGCGGTGGCCACCGGTATTGGCCCCACGCCGGGCACCTCGCACACCTCGCCCGCTTGGGTGTGGCCCCGCAGCAGGGCGGCGTGGTCGATACGCACGTGCACCATGGCCCGAGGACCCGAGTTGCCCTTGTTGTCGGCGCCAGGCGCCCCCGCCGCTTCGGCCATGGCCACCAGGGCGTCGGCGGCGTAGGCCTCGGCGGGCTCACGCCGCCCGGCGGCTCGGGCGGCAGCGAAGGCCTGGTCACAGAACGGCTTGAGGTTGGCCAAGATGACCGCCCCGGCATCAGGGGTGGTGCGCAGATCCATGCGAAACGCTCCGTCGGCGTCGTTCCAGTGGCGCAAGTGGCGGCTGCGGTGCAGTTGGCGGTGACGGGCCGCCTCGTCGCCAGCCGCCGCCGACGCCTTGACCTGCTCGCAGCGCTGCCACCGGTTCACGCTTGGCTGCAGACAACAAGTCGGCCTCAGCGGTTGGATCGGCATCGGCGGCACCGGTGATCTCACGGGCCTGGATCTGCGACAACTGCCCGGCGCGGTGGGCCTCGGCCACAGCAGGCAGGTCTTCGAGGCGCCGGGCGGTCTCGAGGGTTCCCACCGCGACGCCCACCGACGAGCCGGTAGCTGCCGCCAGCCACGACGCTGCGCTGCGGTGCCCATCTCGTCGCCAGGTGTTGGTCTCTTCCACCCGCCGCGCCATGAGCGCCTTGCCGGCACCAGCCAGGCGCTCGGCCTCGGCGAACAGGCGCAACAACCGAGCGGCGTCGTCACCTCCGAAGGTGCGGGGCTCGAGGGCGCCCAGCGCCCTGCGCAGCAGGTTCCCCGCCGCCGTCACCGTCGCTGCCATCCGGAACTTACGTTCGCACCTTAGCAACCATTCCCTGCCTTTGCAAGCCATCTCGATGCTGGCAGCCAAGGAGGATTCGGGTGTGGTTCAGCCCCGTGCGGCTTCCCCGTCGACGCCGCGGTCATCCACGTCAAGCCCGACGGACCCAATGAGACCCGCACCGAGTTCTTCATCCGCGTCGCCGTGTGATCTCTGGTCACTGGGTGGGCGTTCGCTTCGGTCCCACCAACCCGTGTTGCATGGCGCGCATGGCGGCGCCAGCCCGGTTCGACACACCGAGCTTGGTGTAGATGTGCTCGACATGGTTGCCCACGGTCTTGGGACTGATGCCCAGTTGACGGGCGATCCCCTTGTTGGCCAGGCCCTGGGCGAGCAACCCGAGCACGTCGCTCTCACGGGCGGTGAGACCTGCCGGCCCGCCGGCGCGAGAACGGCTTCCCGGATGCCCGGCCGCCGCCAGCACCGCATCGGTGGCGACGTGGTCCAACCGCCCTTCGGCCGCTTCTCGCCGCAGCTCCCGGGCGGCGTCGCCGTCGCTCATCGCGGCCCGGTACGGACGAGGTTGGGTCATCGCGTGGTACGCGTCTGCGGCAGTCAGCACTCGGGCTGACGGGGAGAGCATTGTGCCGCTGACCCCTCGGTGGTAGCCGGAGCCGTCCATGCGCTCGTGGTGCGTCGCCGCCAGCAGGCCGATCCGGCGGAGCGGTTCCGGCCTGTTGAAGATCCGCTCCACGTAGTAGACGTGCATCCGCTTGCGCTCGCGGTCGCTACTGGTGAGCGGTCCGGGTTTGTCCCACAACGACCCCGGCACACCGAACAGTCCCACGTCGTGAACGAGCGCGGCCCGCCGGGCAAGCGTCGCCTCGGCGGGCGCCAGGTGCAGCAGCGCGGCTGCTGCTGCGACCAGCTCCGCAGTGCGCCGACTGTGCCCCGCGAAATGCGGGCAGCGGAGGTCGCAGAAGTCCCCTATCGCCTCCAACGCATGATCGAGCTCGTCGTCGGTCAGAGGTGGGCGCTCGATCGGCTCGCCGTCGAGGATCTCGTCGACGGTGTCATCATCGAGGCCTTCGAACAGCGCCCCCGGATCAGGCACCACGGCGGCGGCGATCTCGGGGTCGAAGTGGGTACCGCTCCTCGAACGGACCATCTCCACGGCCTGCTCCACGCCTGCGGTCCGCTGGAACACCTCACAGGCTTCAGCGATGTGGGAGATCCGTGCCGAGAGGGCGAGCGCATTGCCGGCCAGCTCGCGTGGGACTCCCTGGCCGTCCCACCGGGCGTAGGCCTGCTCGATGCCTGCCCGCACCGCAGCGCTCGGACCCAACCGATCGGCGAGCTGGCCGGCCGCCGAGCAATGGTTGGCCATCTGCTCGACGACGCCCCGACCCCTCGCCGCCATCGCCAGCAAGTCCAACGGCGTCCTTAGGGACCTCGGCCCTGACGTCCAATGGGTTCACAGCTACGTGAGCGACGACAAGATCACGTGTGTCTACGTTGCCCCCAACGAGGAAGCCGTCCGCGAGCACGGCCGTTGTGGCGGCTTCCCCGTCGACGCCGTCCACGAGGTTCGGGCCATCATCGATCCCGTAACTGCGGAGCGGGCGCCGTGACCCGCGCCGTGGTCAGCCTGACCACCGGCCTCGAGGACCCAGAGAAGGTCACCGTCGCCCTGCTGGTGGCCGTCGGTGCCGCCGAGAGCGGGCGTAGCTCGCTCGTGTTCCTCACCAAGGAAGCAGTGCGCCTGGCGACGGAGGGCTTCCCGACCGGGGTGGCCTGCGACGGGTGCCCGCCGATCCCCGATCTGATGAAGCGCTACGTCGCCGCGGGAGGCGAGTTTCTCGTCTGCCCGATCTGCTTCAACACCAGGCAGCTCGACGAGGGCTCGCTGATCGCCCGGGCGAAGCTCGGCGGGACGGTCCCCCTCTGGGAGTGGGTCGGCGACGGAGCCACAGCGTTCAGCTACTGATCCACCGCACCCCGTGCTGGAGCCAACAGTCGATCTGTCTAGGAACCAGAGGATCGTCGTCCTGCTCGATGCGCCCGTCGAACATCAAAGCGATCCGTCGGCCACGCTCACCGCCTCGTGCTGGTCGTGGGTCACGAACAGCGTCGTCACGCCGACCTCGCGCTGCACCTGGGCGATCAGGTCTCGCATCTCCACCCGCAGGGCGGTGTCGAGCTGAGACAGCGGTTCGTCGAGCAACAGGACCTTTGGTTTGCACGACCAGCGCCCGAGCCGGGGCGACGCGCTGCTCCATCCCGCCTGAGAGCTCGGCCACGGCATGGGGCCACCGTTGGTGTCGTAGAAGAAGGTGCGAACCGCCATCGATCCGGTGAAGTCGGGTGTGGGCCGGATAAGTGAACTGCCCGGGGTGGGCCTTGGCCCACGCGAACAGCGACGTCACCGAGGCGACGTCGGCTTGGCGCTGCCGTAGACGAGAGCCGAGTCGAGGCGATGGCGTCGAAGGCGGCGGCTGGCGCGGTGGTGGTCGATGTCGGCTGCCGAGTCGTCTTGGTCGTGCTCGAGCACGCGGCGGCGACTAGCCGCGGTGAGCACCATGGCCGTACGACGGACATGTCTGCGCATGTGGCGACGAATGTGCCCTGAAGCGGGCTCTCCAAGTTCAGCCGCCCGTCAGGGCAGCGCGGCGTAGGCTCGGGCTCGAAGCGCTGCTGAGACCGGCCCGGACCCGTCCGCCCTCGCAGAGAGGAGGAGCCGTGGACCCGGAACCGCAGGTGCGCATCTCGGCCGCCTTGTCGGCCGTTGCCGACGACGACGTCGAGCGACGCCTCTGTTCGGCCTGCGCCGACCTGCTGGGGCTGAGCGGCGCGGCCATCGTGGCGGTCACCGACAGCGGCCACCGGGCGGTGCTGTGTGCCTCCAACCCGGCCGCGGTGGTCATCGAGGACGTCCAGGCCACCCTCGGCGAGGGGCCCGGTGTGGACGCCCACCGCCTGGGGACCCCGGTGGGCCATGCCGATCTCGCCACTTCTGTCGGCTCCCCGTGGCTCGGTTTCTGCGCACCGGCGGTGGAGGCCGGATCGGCTGCGGTGTTCTCGTTCCCTCTGAGGGTGGGTGCCGTGCGCCTGGGCGCCATCACCTTCAACCACGCGGTCGCGGGCCGGCTCTCCGACACGCAGTACGCCGACGCACTGACGATCGCCGGCGTCGTCACCCACGCCATCTTGGCCATCCAGGCCCAGGCGCCTCCCGACATGGTGGCCCGGGCGCTGGCTGCGGTGGCCGACAGCGGGGCGGAGGTGCACCAGGCTTCGGGCATGCTGGCCGTGCGCCTGGGGTTGAACGTCGGTGAGGCCATGGTGGCCCTGCGGGCCCTCGCCTACTCGGAGGAACGCCCGTTGGCGGAGGTCGCTCGCGACGTCGTCGCCCATAGGTTCGCCATGCCGTGAACACGAAACCTCTGCCGTGACCGATGAACGGCCACGGCGTACAGTGGAACCGAGCACAACTCGTCGAGGGAAGGTAGCGGTGACCCGAGAAGAACGGCTGGCCAGCACGTTGGTGGCCTTGGCAGACACCCTGGTCGACGACTTCGACGTGGTCGAGCTGCTGGCGCTATTGGTCGAACGATCGGTCGAGCTCCTCGACGCCTCCGCTGCCGGCCTGGTGCTCGCCGACGACACGGGCAAGCTGCGGCTCATGGCATCGACCAGCGAGGCCATGGAGCTGGTGGAGCTGTTCCAGGTGCAGAACGACCAGGGCCCATGCTTCGACTGCTACCGCAGCGGCGAGCCCGTCACCGTCGACGACCTCACCGCGGCGACTGAGCAGTGGCCCACCTTCGTCCCCTTCGCCACCTACGCCGGCTTCCACGCCGCCCACGCCTTCCCCCTGCGCCTGCGCCGGCGGGTCCTAGGCGCCCTCAACCTGTTCAGGAGCGAACCGGGGGGGTTGGCACCGCCCGACATCGCCGCCGGACAGGCTCTGGCCGATGTCGCCGCCATCGCCATCCTCCAGTTCCGGGCCATGCGCGACGCTCAAGTGGTGACCGACCAGCTCCAGCACGCCCTCCACAGCCGCATCGCCATCGAACAGGCCAAGGGGATGCTGGCCGAACGAGCCGGCATCGGCATGGACGATGCCTTCTCGGGGCTGCGCAGCTACGCCCGCGCCAGCCAGCGCTTGTTGGCCGAGGTGGCGGGCGACGTGGTCTCCGGCACCCTCAGCCCCGACGTCCTACTGGCGGCGCGCTCAGAAGGCGTGCCCGCTCGATAGGATGTGGCGACCGGTGGTCGCCCTGACCCAGGGTGGTCCCGGAACCGCAGGAGCAGTACCGCTGTCCCAGACCCAGACAGCGTCGTCGTACTTCGCGACACGGCTCGGGAGTGTCTGGGTGAAGTCGGCCAGCCTGCCTCCGAGCTCGACGCGAAACCCTGACCACGTCGAGCTCCAGAGGAGGGGCCATGGTCATGACCTTCAACCGCAGCTTCGACTGGGACGAAAGCCGGTGGCGAGATCGGGCCGCATGCCGGGGCCGCGACCCCGACGTGTTCTTCCCCGTCGGCTCCACCGGTGCCGCCGTCGAAGAGACCCAGGTGGCCAAACAGCTGTGCGGGCCGTGCCTGGTGCGCGAGGAGTGCCTCCAGTTCGCCCTGAAGACCAACCAGGAATCCGGCATCTGGGGCGGCACCACCGAAGACGAACGCCGGCGACTGAGAGGTGCATGGCTGGCGCGCCAGCGGCGGCCTCTGGTGCTCAAGTGAGCGGGACTGTGGTGCCCAAGAGGCAGCTGAACCCCGAGGCCATCTTATTGCTGGGGTTCTTGCACGTGGTGGCGGTTTTCGCGTTGTGGAACGCCTTCCGAGTGCCCCCTTCGACCAAGGTGTGGCTCCTGTTCATCGCCCTCTGGCTGGTCCCCCAGTTGGGCATCACCGTGGGCTACCACCGCATGGAGACCCACAACGGCTTCAAGTGCCGACCCTGGGTGCGAGCCGGGTTGCTCCTATGCGGCGCCATGGCGGTGCAGGGCGACGTCAACGGCTGGGTGCTCAACCACCGAGTCCACCACCACTACCAGGACCAGCCCGGGCTCGACCTGCACTCGCCCCTGGAGTTTCCCGGCATCAAGGGGCTGCTCTGGGCCCACATGGGGTGGCTGCTCTGCCGTTACGAACGCCCGGCCCAGTTCCGCACTTCGGCCCGCCTGGAAGCCGACCCGCTCGTACGGTGGCAACGACGATGGTACCTGGTCCTGGCCGGTGCCAGCTTCGCTCTCCCGCTGGCGCTGGCGGGGTGGAACGGCTTGCTCGTGGCCGGGTTCCTGCGCGTGGTATTCAGCCTGCACATCGCCTGGTCGGTGAACTCCATCTGCCACAAGTGGGGCAAGCCGGCCATCGACTCGTTGGGAAACGCCTACCTGGGCGACGACAGCCGCAACAACCGCCTGGTGGAAGTGCTCGGCCTGGGCGAGGGCTACCACTCGAACCACCATGCCCAGCCGGCCTCCGCCTTCCACGGCTGGACACGCTTCAGCTTCGACCCGTCGAAGTGGGTGATCCAGGCCTTGGAGGCTGTCGGCCTGGCATGGGGTGTCCGGCGACCGAACCTCAACCTGGTCTTCAGGCCCGACCAGATCAGCGAGCGCTCCGATGATCGCCCTCTGGTGTCACAGCCGAGCTAGCACAGCCCAGGCGTCGCGGGCGATGGTCAGCTCTTCGCGGGCGGCGACGACAAGCACCGCCACCGTGGCGCCGGCGCCCGATAGTTCGGCGTTGACCGGGTCGGCCTGGTTGCGGGCGAGGTCCAGGACCACACCACAGAAGGCCAAGCGCTCGCCTACCCGGGCCCGTACCTCGGGTGAGTGCTCCCCGATGCCACCGGTGAACACGATGGCGTCGGCGCCACCCATGGCGGCGATCATGGCCCCCACGCCGGTGGCTACACGGTGCACGAACACGTCGACCGCGAGCGCCGCCCGCCGGTCACCCCCATCGCGTGCCGCGATGACCCGGCGGAGGTCGGAACTGACTTCCGACAGCCCGAGCAGGCCCGAGTGCTGCTCCATAACGTTCTCCACCTCGTTCACGGTGGCGCCCGATCGCAGCAGGTGGAAGATGAGACCGGGGTCCACCGACCCGGAGCGGGTGGCCATGACCAGCCCGTCGAGGGGCGTGAGGCCCATGGTGGTGTCGACACTGGCGCCCCCGGCCACGGCCGCCAGTGAGCAGCCGCCGCCGAGGTGGCAGGTGACCATGCGCAGAGCCTCGAGCGGGCGCCCCAGGATGGTGGCGGCCCGGCTGGCCGCGTCCTGGTGGCTGATGCCATGGAAGCCGTAGCGGCGCAGGCCCTTGTCCAACCACTGGTGAGGACCGCCGTAGGCCGCGGCGGCGTCAGGCATGCCGTGGTGGAAGGCGGTGTCGAACACCGCAACGTGGGGCACTGTGGGGTCGACCACCCGACGGGCGGCAGCAATGCCGTCGAGGGCGGCGCGGTTGTGGATCGGGGCCAGCTCCTCCAGGTCGACTATGGCCGCTTCCACCTCGGCGTCGATGACAACAGGCCGGTCGAAGCGGGTCCCGCCGTGCACCACCCGGTGGCCTACGACGGCTGTCTCGCCCCGCGCCGGCGCCGAAGCCAGCACCTTCTCGAACCCCGCGGTGCGATCAGCACCGATGCTGGCGGCGTCGACGTTGACGGCCCAGACGGCGTCGTCGGAGCCGTCGGCGAACACGGCTGCTTTGAGCGAGGTCGACCCGGCGTTGACCACCAGGGCCGGGCCCGAGCGGCCCTCTGAGCGGAGGGCAGGGCCGGGCCGCGCTGGCCGCCGAATCAGCCCTCCCACTCCCAGCCGCGGACCTCGGGCAGGTCCTGGCCGACGGCGCGTATATAGCTGGCGTGGCGGACGAGCTCGTTGGCCATGTGCTCGCGCAGGTAGGCAGCCCCGGGGCCGAAGCCGGCCACCCGGTCGATCACGTCCTGAACCAGGTGGAAACGGTCGACCTGGTTGAGCACGCACATGTCGAACGGGGTGGTGGTGGTGCCCTCCTCCTTGTAGCCCCGGACGTGGATGTGGTCGTGGTTGTGGCGCCGGTAGGTGAGGCGGTGGATCAGCCACGGGTAGCCGTGGAAGTTGAAGATGACGGGCACGTCGGTGCCGAACAGGGAGTCGAAGTGCTGGTCGGACAGGCCGTGGGGATGCTCGTGCTGGGGCTGCAGGGTCATGAGGTCGACCACGTTGACGACGCGCACCTTGAGATGGGGCGCGTGGCGGCGCAGGATGCCGACCGCGGCCAGCGTCTCGAGGGTGGGTATGTCACCGCAGCATGCCATCACCACGTCGGGGTCTGACCCCTCGTCGTTGCTGGCCCACTCCCAGATGCCGATGCCCTTGGTGGCATGGGCCACGGCCGCGTCCATGTCGAGGTACTGGAGGGCAGGCTGCTTGCCGGCCACGATCACGTTGACCATCTGCCGGCTGCGCAGGCAGTGGTCGGTCACCGACAGCAGGGTGTTGGCATCGGGCGGCAGATAGACCCGCACGTGCTCGGCCTTCTTGTTGACTACATGGTCGATGAAGCCCGGGTCCTGGTGGCTGAAGCCATTGTGGTCCTGGCGCCACACGTGGGAGGTGAGCAGGTAGTTGAGGGAGGCGATGTCGGGGCGCCACTCCAGCTCGCTCGACACCTTCAGCCACTTGGCATGCTGGTTGAACATGGAGTCGATTATGTGGATGAACGCCTCGTAGCAGGAGAACAGGCCGTGGCGTCCGGTGAGCAGGTAGCCCTCCAGCCAGCCCTGGCAGGTGTGCTCGGAGAGGATCTCCATGACCCGCCCGTCGGGGCGCAGGCGGAGGGCGTCGTCGACGGGGGCGGTGGGGGCCACCCACGCCCGGCCGGTGACGTCGAGCAGGTCGCCGAGGCGGTTGGACGCCGTCTCATCGGGGCCGAACACCCTGAAGTTGGCCTGGTCGGCGTTGGCGGCCATGACGTCGCGCAGGAAGCCACCCATGACCCGCGTGGCCTCGGCCACGGTGGCCGCCGGCCGTTCGACCGCCACCGCATAGGAGCGGAAGTCGGGCAGCCGCAGGGGCCGCAGCAGCCGTCCTCCATTGGCGTGGGGGTTGGCACCCATACGCCGGTCGCCCGCCGGAGCCAGGGCGGTGACGGAGGCGACCACCCTGCCGGCGTCGTCGAACAGCTCCTCGGGGCGGTAGCTGCGCATCCACGCCTCGAGCTGGGCGACGTGTTCGGGATGCTGGGCATCGGCGCTGAGGGGCAGCTGGTGGGCGCGCCAGGTGCCCTCCACCGCCTCGCCGTCGACGGTGTGGGGCCCGGTCCAGCCCTTGGGGGTGCGCAGCACCAGGCACGGCCAGCGGGGGCGGCTGCGGTCGCCGCCGACGCGGGCCCGCCGCTGGATGACGGCAATGTCGTCGCAGATCCGGTCGAGGGCATCGGCCAGCTGACGGTGGACGTCGGGGGGGTCGTCACCCGCCACCTCGTGGGGCTCCCAGCCGTAACCGCGCAGCAGCTCGGTCAGCTCGCCGTGGCCGAGACGGTCGAGCACCGTGGGGTTGGCGATCTTGTAGCCGTTGCGATGAAGGATGGGCAGCACCATCCCGTCGGTTACGGGGTCGAGGAACTTGTTGGAATGCCAGCTGGCAGCCAGCGGGCCGGTCTCGGCCTCGCCGTCGCCGATGACGCAGGCCACCACCAGGTCGGGGTTGTCGAAGGCGGCCCCGAAGGCGTGGGAGAGCGAGTAGCCCAGCTCGCCCCCCTCGTGGATGGAGCCTGGGGTCTCGGGGGCGGCATGGCTCGGGATGCCGCCGGGGAAGGAGAACTGGCGGAACAGGCGAGCCAGGCCCTCGGCGTCGGTGGCCACCTCGGGGTAGATCTCGCTGTAGGTGCCCTCCAGGTAGGTGCTGGCCACCACCGCGGGGCCGCCGTGGCCGGGCCCGGCGACGAAGATCATGTCGAGGTCGCGCTGATTGATGACCCGGTTGAGGTGGGCGTAGAGCAGGTTCAGCCCGGGTGTGGTGCCCCAGTGGCCCAGGAGACGGGGCTTGATGTGGTCGAGGGTCAGCGGCTCACGCAGCAGGGGATTGGCCAGCAAGTAGATCTGGCCGACGGCGAGATAGTTGGCCGCCCGCCACCAGGCGTCGATGCCCGCCAGCTCCCCCGCGCTGAGAGGATGGCCGGCTGATGAGGGGGCAGAACGCCGGAGCATCGCCGTCATCATTGCCCACGCCTGAACCACAGTCGATCCGGCTGGGCTGGGCCGCCCGCCACAGCGCCGCCGACGTCTTGGCGGCGCTGGGTTCCACACCGGCCGGGATGTCCGCGGCCACTGCCGCCGAGAGGCTGCGAGCTCACGGACCCAACGTCCTCGCCACCCACAAGGTGACCGCCCTCCTCGTGCGCCAGTTGCGCAACCCTCTGCTGGTGCTGATGGTGGCCGCGGCGGGCGTGTCCGCCGCCACCGGCGACGTCACCGACGGGGTCATAATCGCCGCCATCGTGGCCCTCAGCGTGGGGCTGGGCTTCTTCAACGAGTACCGCTCGGAGCTGGCCGTCGCCGCCCTGCACGACAACATCCACCATGACGCTGGTGTGGCGGGACGGCGCCGAACGGCGGGTCGACGTGCGCGGCCTGGTGCCCGGCGACGTCATCGACCTGCGCGTCGGCGACCTGGTGCCCGCCGACGTACGGCCGCTCAGCGCCAACCAGCTCGAGTGCGACGAAGCGGTGCTCACCGGCGAGTCCATGCCGGCGGTGAAGTCGGCCACCGCGGATCCTGACGGCGACTCCGACCTGGATCTCCATGCCGCCGCATTCATGGGCACGGTGGTGCTTCCTGCCCATGTTGCCCAGCCAGATCCTGCTCAACAACCTGCTCTACGACGTCGGGCAGCTCGTCATCCCCACCGACCATGTCGACCCTGAGGTCGTGGCCCGGCCGGCGGCGTGGGACATCGCCTTCGTGCGACGCTTCATGGCCACCTTCGGCCCGGTGAGCTCGGTGTTCGACTTCATGACGTTCTTCGTCGGACCAGGTGCTCGAAGACCTAGGCACCGAGCAAGACCGATGGGTGGACGCAGCTGCCTGGCAAGTGCTGAAGAACGCCGAGTGGTAGTCGTCGCCCAAGGCGACGTTTTCTGGGCGTCCCTGCCCGAACCAGCCGGCTCTGGACCTGGCTCCAGCCGACCTGTCGTGATGGTCCAGGGCGACGCTCTCAACGCCAGCAATCTGGCCACAGCAGTGGTTGTGCCCCTCACCAGCACCTAAAATGGGCTGGCGGCCCGGGCAACGTACTACTCCCCAGAAGAGCCACCGGACTGCCAGAGGACTCCGTAGCGAACGTGTCACAAGTCGTTGCCATAGATCGATCCCTGCTCGTCGAGCGAGTAGGCAGGGTCAGCTCCGCCCAACTTGAACGGACCCTCAACGGCTTGAACCTGATGCTCGGACGAGAGTAGGGACGTGTTCACTGGCATTCCTGGCGCAGGGATCACTCCGCCCCGATGACCTCCCTTACGATCTTCAGGCAGGACGCCGGCCGGCGCAGGGGTAGATGGTGATCGCCGGGAAGGGTGCGGATCTCGACCTGGGTGTGGCCGAGGACCCGCGTCACGAGGGCCGGCGGGGCGATGGGGTCGTCATCGCCCTGGACGACCACCAGGCGGGCGGATGCGGTACCGGCCCAGGCGACCACGTCGGCGTTGCCCACCAACGAGTCGAAAGCCTGGCTGAACGACGCCCAGGTGTGCTCGACGCTGTCGCGAGCCACCTCGGCGGGCAGGTCCGGAGCGGCCAGGGGGCGAGACCGCGGGCTATGAACCGAAAGTGACAGAGCCACCAGCACACCCGCCGGGCCCAGGTGGAGGCGGTGGCCATCCACCGCTCCATGAGCCCGAGGGCCACCAGGCGGCCATGGGCCTCGTCGGGTGACGTGAACGCCGGCAGCCCGAACCCCACCACCGCCCTGACATCGGGCCAACAGGCAGCGGCGGCGATAGCGACCACAGCACCGAAAGAGTGGCCAACCAGCACCAGCGGACCGCCGGGCGGGAGCCGTTCCTCTACGAACCTCGCAGTTGGTCGACCGGGCCGTTGATGTCGTAGGGCCCGGCGACAGCGATCGACCGACCGAACCCGGCGAGGTCGACGAAGGCCAGGAGATGCGAACGCCGAGGGTGTCGAAGCCCGATCCCCAGTACCTTCCCGACGCCCCCAGCCCATGGAGGAACAACACAGGTGGCCCTGTACCGATGACGCGAGTGAACAGATGGGCGCCGTCCACGAGCGAGACGCCCGGTTGGGTCAGTCGCCGGCGGGCGGCATCTGGCCGTACGAGGCTCGGTACTCGGACTCGACGGTGGCCACGTCCCGCCGCAGCTCGTCGAGGACCAGTGCCAGCTCGGCCATCTCGCCTTCCTTGACAGCTACCGGTTCCGGGCGACCGAGGGCTCCGGCGCCCTGGCGCTTCTCTTGCTCGGCGCTCAAAATGCCGGCCAGACCATGCCAGAAACCGGCCCGGCGGGGTTCTGCGCTCTCGGCCCGAACGCTGGCCAAAAGCAACAGCACTTTGAGATAGGGATCGTCGAGCTCGGAAACGTTGAGCTCCTCGGCGGCGTCCAACATGGCAGTCATCCTAGCGACCGCCGGAGCTGGTCTCAGCGGGCCTTCGCCGGCGACGAAGCGTCACCGGTCGGGGTAACAACGGCTACAGGCGCCTCCGGCTTCGGCAGCCTGAGGCGCTTGAGCATCACCGCGTTGACGGCGACGATGAAGCTCGACCCCGACATTGACAGCGCCGCTATCTCGGGGCGCAGGACCAGGCCCAACGCGGGCTCGAACACGCCGGCGGCGATAGGTAGGGCATTGGCGTTGTAACCGATGGCCCAGCCCAGGTTCTGGCGCATCTTTCGAAGAGTCCCTCGCCCGATGCGCAGGGCAACGGCGACATCCAGGGGGTCGGAGCGCATCAGCACGACATCGGAGGGCTCGATGGTCACGTCGGTACCGGCCCCGATGGCGACGCCGACGTCGGCCTGGCGCCAGGGCGGGGGCGTCGTTGACCCCGTCGCCCACCATGGCCACCTTGTGGCCCTTGGCCTGCAGCTCGGCCACCTTTGCTGACTTGTCGCCGGGCAGGACCTCGGCGATGACGCTGCCGACGCAGAGCATCCCGGCGATGCGCCGCCGTGGCCTCGTTGTCGCCGGTGAGCCTCACCACCTCCGCGCCCAGCTCGCCCAGGGCGGCGACGGCCGAGGTCGCTCTCTCGCCCTCCTCCACGGCGCCGTCGACGGCCACCTTGGCACCCGGACGGACGAGCAGGAGATCACCGGCGGCGACCTCCGAGGTTGGGATCTCGACCTCCTGGCCGTCGCGCAGCACCACTGCCTTGGGCGGGGCCAGGCTCAGGAGGGTGCGTATGGCTTCGTTGGCCCCGCCCCGGGCCCGCATCTCGAACCAGTGGCCGAGCAGCACGAACGCCGACAGGATGCTGGCGGCCTCGTAGAAGACCTCGCCTCCCGACGCCGAAGCCGAGCACGTCGCGCGGTCCCGGCCCGGGACGTCAGCGACGCCGGTACACGTCACGCCGGTGCTCGACTGCCAGGACGGTGACCTCGCCGGCCTGCTCGTCGATGGCGTACAAGATCCGGTAGCTGCCCCGACGTGCCGCCCACCGACCCTCGAGCTCACCCTGCAGGTGCTTGCCGACTTGGCGAGGCCGGCGCAGGAGGTCGCCTGTGACGAGCTCGACCACCGCAGCCGCGACCGCTTCTGGCAGGTCGTCGGCCATAGCCCTCGCCGCCGGCCCCGCCACCAGAAGCCGGAACGGCGGCGCCGGCGCCTCGGCCACCTCCTCAACGAGCTCGCTTGGCCACGAGCTCTCGCAGGGCAGCCTCGTCGATCACGTCGCCGGCGGCGACCGCCGCTTCGCCCTCGCGCAGCTGGCGAATGGCCACGGGATCGGAGAGCACATCGAGGGTCTCCTCCAGAGCCTCGAGGTCCCCCGGGTTGATCAATACGGCAGCGGGGCGTCCATTGCGGGTGATGGTGACCCTCTGGTGAGTTGCCTCGACGCGCTCTACGACCGCGGACAGGGTGCTGCGAACGTCGCTCAACGGCAATGTTTCCATGGCCGCTATTGTACAGAATAGAGTGCAGGAGCAGCGGATTGGGGTCATGGCCAAAGACGGGGCGAGCATGCGGGCGTGGGTGGTGTACGGGTTCGGGGCCTCCGCCCACCTGGCCGCAGGTAGCGCTGTTCGAAGGGGCCACCGTGCACGTGCTGACCCGCTCAGCCGAAGCTCGGGTGCTGGCCCTGTCCCTGGGGGTGGCGTCGGCAAGAGGCGCGTTCGACATGCCCCCGGAGCCGCTCGACGCCGCCATCTGCTTCGCCCCCGTGGGCACGCTGGTGCCGGTGGCCATGTCCGCCCTCGACCGGGGTGGCACCCTGGCCATCGCCGGCATCCACCTCAGCGACATCCCCACGCTTCGCTACGACGACCACCTGTTCGGTGAGCGAACGCTGCGCAGCGTCACGGCCAACACCCGGGAGGACGGCCGGGCCTTCCTGGAGCTGGCTGCCCGCATCCCCATCCGTGTCACCACCGACCCCTACCCCTTCGAGGAAGCCGACCGGGCTCTTGTCGCCTTGGCCGGCGACCAGGTGCGCGGCGCCGCCGTGCTCCAAGTGGAGCGCACGTGATGCCTCAGCAGCGGGGAGATTGGCGGTCGACGAGAACCAGGGCGCCCTTTCCGTCGAAAGCGACGGCCGCCTCCCCGGCCGCGAGGCGCCCCACGGTCGAGCCGACCAGCTCGGCCCGCCAGCCCTGCTCGAGGCGGCTGCCGGGCACCCGGCGGAGAAAGGCATCGATGTCGGCACGAGTGGCGAGGAGGGCGCTGTCGATAGACAGGTCTCGCCCTCTCTGGGCCACCCAAGCGCCCAGGAGGGCCGCCAGCGGTTGCAGGTGCGGGGGCAGGTCGTCGTCGGGAGGAAGCCAGAGGTCCCCGGGAGCGAGATCGCGGCCGCGGCCAACGGCTTCCAACAGCCCATCTACCGTCTCGGGCGACAGGCGCTTCGGCTCGAAGAGCCGTGACTTGGGCATCTCCCGCGAGGTGCGGGGAGCTCGTTCGGCCAGGAGCAGGACGGCCTCGTCAGCCAGCACACGGCGGGCCGGCTTGTCGGAGGCCATCGCCACCCTCTCGCGCCACGCCGCCAGCTCCTGGGCCAACGCCCGGGACGTGCCGCGCAGCCGCCGGGAGCCCTTGAGACGCCACCATGCCGTGGCCGGGTCGGGCTCTCGGACCCGGCGGTGGCGCTCCGACTCCTCGTAGGCCCAGACCAGACGGCCAGCGGCCACCAGGCGCTCCTCGAGCACCGACCGCAGCTCCAGGAGGTAGGCGACGTCGTCGGCGGCATAGGCGACCTGGTCAGCGGTGAGAGGCCGCTTGAACCAGTCCGTCATGCGAGATCCCTTCTCCAGGCGCACGCCGAGGAGCTCGCCCACCAGCCTGGCCAACGATGGCGACTTGAAGCCCAGGAACCCGGCCGCGAGCTGAGTGTCGAGCATGCGAGCCGGGATCGTGCCGGTGGAACGGGCCAACACCTGCAGGTCCTGCTCACCCGCGTGCGCCACCATCAGCCCCGGGCCCTGGAGAACCGCACCCAAGGGGCGGACATCGACGGCAGTGGCGTCCACCACCGCCACCCTCTCGGCCATGGCCAACTGCAGGACGGCGAGGCGCGGGTAGTAGGAGCGCTCCCCGTGGAACTCGGCGTCCAGGGCATAGGCCTCGGCCTCGCGGACCTGGTCGACTAGCGACACCAGGGCGTCGTCGTCGGCTACCAGCGTCGCCGTCGTGCCTACGAGTGCCTCGGGCCCTGGGGCCTGCGGGCGTGGGCGGCCTCGGCCACCAGGTCGTTCTGGACCATCATCTCCACGAGTTCGGAGAAGGTGACCCGGGGCTTCCAACCCAGCTCCAAGCGGGCTTTGGTGGCATCGCCGGTGAGCACGTCGACCTCGGCCGGGCGCTCGAAGCGGGAGTCGTGCTCCACGTAGGGCTGCCAGTCGCCCAGGCCGGCGGCGCCAAAGGCCAGCTCCAGCAGCTCGCGCACGGTGTGGGTCTCACCGGTGGCCATCACGTAGTCGTCGGCCTGGTCCTGCTGGAGCATGAGCCACATGGCCTCGGCGAAGTCACCGGCGAAGCCCCAGTCGCGCGCCGCGTCGATGTTGCCCAGGACGAGCTTGTCCTGCAGGCCGAGCTTGATGCGGGCCACCGCGTTGGTGACCTTGCGGCTCACGAACTCGAGGCCCCGGCGGGGGCTCTCGTGGTTGAAGCAGATGCCGGAGGCGGCGAACAGGCCGTAGGCCTCCCGGTAGTTGATGGTGATGTAGTGGCCGAACACCTTGGCCGCCCCGTAGGGCGAGCGGGGATGGAAAGGCGTGCGCTCGGTCTGGGGCGTCTCCCGCACCTTGCCGAACATCTCCGACGACGACGCCTGGTAGAAGCGGATGCTGTTGTCGCGCGCCCCGCCCACCACCCTGATGGCCTCGAGCATGCGCAGCACCCCGAGGCCGGTGATGTCGGCGGTGAGCTCGGGCTGGCGGAACGACAGGGCCACGAAGCTGATGGCACCCAGGTTGTAGACCTCGTCGGGCTGCACCTGCTCGACCACCCCGATGAGCGACGACAGGTCCTGCAGATCGCCCTCCACCATCTCCAGGCCGGGGGTCTCCTCCTGCACCATCTGGATCTTGGGGTTGGCCTGGCCCCTCACCATCCCGTAGACGTCGTAGCCCTTCTCGACCAGGAGCTGGGCCAGGTAGCGGCCGTCCTGGCCGGTGATCCCGGTGACAAGTGCTCTGGGCATCTGACGAACCTACTCGGCCGCCGTGCCATCGTTGTCGCCGTGGAAGCCGACGTGGTGGTGGTGGGTGGCGGCCCGGCCGGGGCCACCGCGGCGACGGTGCTGGCGAGGGACGGGCGCCGGGTGGTGCTCGTCGACAAGGCC
This sequence comes from Acidimicrobiales bacterium, assembly GCA_051005135.1. Lineage (GTDB taxonomy): Bacteria > Actinomycetota > Acidimicrobiia > Acidimicrobiales > AC-14 > DATAQC01. The sequence continues at coordinate 32,728 of JBPCJQ010000018.1, read as the reverse complement.
CGCTTCCCGCGCGACAAGTGCTGCGGCGACGGCCTCACGGTGGCGGCCCTGCGCGAGCTGGAGGACCTGGGGGTGCGCCCCGAATCGGTGGACGGATGGCAGCCCGTCACCGAAGCGGTGGTGTGCTCGCCGTCGGGTCACACCGTGCGTCTGCCGCTGCCAACCGGGCCCGGCCTGTTCGCCGCGGTCGCGCCGCGGGTATCGCTGGACGCCGCCGTCCTCGACGCCGCCCGGGCGGCGGGAGCCGAGGTCTACGACGGCCACGCCCTGATGTCAGCCACTGCGGGTCGCGACGCGGTGGACCTGGAGGTGGAAGGACTGGGCTCGATACGGGCGCCCTACGTGGTGGGCGCCGACGGTGCGTGGTCTCCCCTGCGCCACGCCCTCGGGGCCAACCTGGCCGGCTACCTGGGAGACTGGCACGCCTTCCGCCAGTACTTCACCGGCGTGGGCCCCGATGCCGACGCCCTGTGGGTGTGGTTCGAGGCCGACCTGCTCCCAGGCTACGCCTGGTCGTTCCCCCTGCCGGGAGGTCGGGCCAACGTCGGCTTCGGCATCCGCCGCGACGCCGGCATCGCGGTGCGCGACATGAAACACCTGTGGCCCGACCTGCTGGCCCGGCCCTATATCCGCCAGGTGCTGGGTGACGCCGCTCGGCCCGAGAGCCCCCACAAGGCCTGGCCCATCCCGGCGCGCGTCGCCAGCGTCGCCCTAACCGCGGCCGGGGGGCGGGCCCTGTTCGTGGGCGACGCCGCCGCCGCCACCGACCCCCTCACCGGGGAGGGCATCGCCCAGGCCATGCTCACCGGGCGGCTGGCGGCCGCCGGCGTGCAGGCGGCGGGGCCGGGCTGCCCGGTGCTCGCGGCTCGCCGGTACGAAGCCGACGTGGAGCGGGCATTGTTCGCCGACCATCGCCTCGCCGCGGCTCTGTCCCGGGTGCTCAGCCACCGCAAGGGGGCCCGCTCGGCCATCCGCCTGGCCGGAGCCAGCGACTGGACCAGGCGCAACTTCGCCCGGTGGCTGTTCGAGGACTACCCCCGGGCCGTGGCCGCCACGCCGGCTCGCTGGCACCGGGGCATGTTCACCGGCGCGGGCGCCTACCGGAAGGACTTCTAGCCGAGAGGCTCGGTGGCGAGCTCGGCCATACCCTCGCTGAAGCCCACTTCGGCCTGGAAGCCGAGCACAGCTCGGGCCTTGGCGGGCGACGCCAGCACATGGCGCACGTCTCCGAGGCGGAACGCCCCGGTGACGACAGGCCGGGGCGCCCCCGGCCCGAAGGCATCGGCCAGGGCGGCGGCCATCTCCCCTACCGTGTGGGCCTCCCCCGTGGCCACGTTGAACGCACCGGCGGGCGCGGGCTCGACGGTGAGGGCGGCCAGGTTGGCCCTGGCCACGTCGGTGACATGGATGAAGTCGCGCTGCTGGCGCCCGTCCTCGAACACCTGGGGCGCCTCGCCGCGCTCCAGGGCGCTGCGGAAGATGGCCGCCACACCGGCGTAGGGCGTGTCGCGGGGCATGCGAGGGCCGTACACGTTGTGGTAGCGGAGGGCGGTGACAGGAAGGCCGCGCTGGCGCCCCAACACCGCGCACAGGTGTTCCTGGTGGGCCTTGGTGGCGGCGTAGACGTTGCGGGGATCAAGGGCAACGTCCTCGTCGATAGGCTCGGTGGCCAGCGGGCGGTCGCAGGTGGGACAGGGCGGTTCGAAGTCGCTGTCGGCCATGGCTTCGGCGCGGCGAGGCCCGGGCCGCACCACCCCGTGCTCGGTGCAGCGGTAGCGGCCCTCGCCGTACACGACCATGCTGCTGGCCAGCACCAGGCGCCCGGCGAAACCCGAGCGATCCAGAGCGGCCAGGAGGGTGGCAGTACCGACATCGTTGTTGGCGGCATAGGCGGGGGCGTCGGCCACGCCCCGTTCCAAACCCACCTTGGCCGCCTGGTGGGACACCGCGTCGACACCTTCGACCGCCCCGTGCACCACGCCGGCATCGGCCACGTCGCCCCACACGTACTCCACGCCCGCCACCAGCTCGCCAGGGGACCGCAGCCGGCCGCCGGGGTCGACGGGCAGGTCGAGCACCCGGACCTCCCATGCCGCCGCCACCAGCGCCTCCACCAGGTGCGAGCCAATGAACCCTGCCCCGCCGGTGACCAGAACCTTCACGACTGCTGCTCGGGGGGGGAACCGTTGGACGACAGCGGTGGGCCGAGCGAGGCTCGCTCGAGTTGGACCTGCAGGGCCCCTGCATGGAGGCTGCTGAGCTCGAACAGGTCGTCGACCAGCAAAGCCAGGCGGTTGGCCTCCTGGAGCAGGGTGCGGTGGCAACGGGCCATGGCGGCTGGATCGTCGATCACACCGTCGTCGAGGGCCTCGACCAGGGCCCGGATGCCGGCCAAGGGCGTCCGCAGGTCGTGGGAGACCCAGGCCACCAGGTCGCGACGCGATGCCTCCACCGCCCGCTCGGCCCGACGTGCCTGTTCCACCCGGGCACTCATCTGCTCCAGCTGGCGGCCCAGGGCGGCCAGCTCGCCGGTGGCCTGATCACCCACCGCCATTGGGCCGTCGCTCTCGCCGATGTGCCCCGCCGCCAGGCCCAGGGCGGCGCTGGCAGTGGCCACACGATGGCCCAGGGCCATGGCTACCAGCACCGCCACGGTGCCGGCGGCGGCCAGCACCACCGCCAGCACGTCGAGGTCGTGGGACGAGATGAACATGCGCTTGGCCGCCACCAGCGCACCTCCTGCCACCGCCGCCATGCCGGTGAGCGCCGCCACCGAGATCTGGGTGGCGATCGGCCATCCCCGGCCCGCCACCAGCACCAGTGCTCCGGAAACTCCCGCCACCAGCGCCGCGGCACAGGCCCACAGCGCCAGCTGGGCGGCGCTGGTAGCGTCCATGGCGGTAGCCCCAGCGAGGGCGGCGGTCACCGCAACACCGGCAACGGCTATGACCGCGAGCCGGCGGTAGATCATCGGTGCCTGAACTCCATCGGGTCCGCATGGTACGGCCGATTGGCGACCCGCTGCCGCTAGGTTGCAGGCGTGCCCGACGTGGTGCTCCCAGTGCTCGACGAGGTTGCCGCCCTCCCCTGGGTGCTGGCCCGGATGCCGGCCGGGTACCGGCCCATAGTGGTCGACAACGGCTCCACCGACGGCTCGCCCGAGGTGGCTCAGTCGCTGGGTGCCCGCGTCGTGGCCGAGAACCGCCGGGGCTTCGGCGCCGCCTGCTGGGCCGGCCTGTGGGCAGCCGACGACGAGGTGGTGTGCTTCATGGACTGCGACGGGTCCCTCGACCCCGCCGACCTGGTGTCGGTGGCCGGGCCCGTGGTCGACGGCCGAGCCGACCTGTGCCTGGGCGCCAGACGGCCCGAGCGCGGGGCGTGGCCTCTCCACGCCCGGGTGGCCAACCGGGTGCTGGCGATGGAGCTGCGGCGGCGGACAGGCCTGCGCCTGCGCGACATTGGTCCTATGCGCGCCGCCCGCCGCCAGCCCCTGGTCGACCTCGGCATCGCCGACCGTCGCTCGGGCTGGCCCCTGGAGATGGTGCTGAGGGCCGCCGACGCGGGGTGGACGGTGACCGCGGTCGACGTGCGCTACCGCGCCCGCAGCGGGCGCTCCAAGATCACGGGTACGCTGGGCGGCACACTGCGGGCAGTGCGCGACATGGCCGCGGTCCTGCGGTGAACGGGTTCCCTTCCGGCTGCGTGCCCGAACGCCATGGCGGCTGCGTGCCCGAACGCCATGGCGGCATCCTGGTGATGGCCAAGGCTCCTGTGCCAGGTCGGGTGAAGACCCGGATGTGCCCCCCCTGCACACCGGAGGAGGCCGCCGCCCTGGCCGAGGCATCCCTCGTCGACACCCTGGCGGCAGTAGCTGCCGCGCCCGCGGCGTGGCGCACAGTCGCCCTCGACGGCGAACCCGGCCCGTGGCTTCCGGCCGGTTTGGCCGTGGTGCCACAGCGCGGGGGCGGCCTCGACGAACGCCTGGCCGCCGCCTTCACCGACGCCGGTGCGCCGGCGGTGGTGATCGCCGCCGACACCCCCCAGGTGACGCCCGCTCTCCTCGGCCAGGCCCTTGTCGCCCTGTGCCGGCCCGGTGTGGATGCGGTCCTCGGCCCCACTCACGACGCCGGCTACTGGCTCCTGGGGCTGCGCCGGACCGACCCTCGCGTCTTCGTGGGGGTGCCCATGAGCGATCCCGCCACCTTGGTGGCGCAGCGGACCCGGCTGGCCGACCTCGACCTGGCGGTGGCTCCCGACCTGCCCACGCTACGCGACGTCGACAGCTTCGCCGACGCCCAGGCGGTCGCCGCCGCGATCCCCGGCTCCCGCTTCGCCGCCACCCTGGCCGATGTCGAGCACCGGTCGAGTCAACCGGCAGGGCGACCGGCGCCGAACAACGCCGCAGTGAGAAGCACATGAGCTCACCAGCTCCCGACAGCACGGCGCCCCACTACGGGTGGCCGGCGCCGCTGTGGCAGTGGCTGGAGCGCCACCGCCCTCCCGGGCCCTTCGCGGCCAGGGTGTGGCGCTCGCCCCTGCGCGGGCCGTGGTTGACCAGCGTGTTGGGGGCGGTGCTGTTGGTGGGGCTACCCGTGGTGATCCTCACCGGGCTCCTGTCCTACGTCGCCTACCAGCCCCAGTTCGCCGGCAACGCCTTCCCGGCCAACAGCCACTGGCTGCACCTGCCGTTCTTCGCGTGGCCCACCTCGCCGTCGTGGCTGTACCGGCTCAACCAGGGGCTGCACGTGGCCCTGGGCCTCGCCCTGGTGCCGGTGGTGCTGGCCAAGCTGTGGTCGGTGGTGCCCAAGCTGTTCGCCTGGCCTCCCGCCCGGTCGGTGGCCGAGGTGCTGGAACGGCTGAGCCTCGGCTTGCTGGTAGGCAGCGTCTTGTTCGAAATGGCCACCGGCGTGTTGAACATCCAGTACGACTACGTGTTCCGCTTCGACTTCTACACCGCCCACTACTACGGCGCCTGGGTCTTCATCGCCTCCTTCGTGGTTCACGTCGCCCTGAAGCTGCCCCTGATGGTTCGGTCGCTACGTGGCCGAAGCCTCCGCGCCGAGCTGCGCACCCCGTTGGCCGACACCCGCCCCGAGCCCGCCGACGCCGAAGGGCTGGTTGCCGCCGACCCTGCCGCCCCTACGATCTCGCGCCGCGGCCTACTGGCCGTGGTCGGCGGCGCCAGCGTGGTCGTGACCGTGCTCACCGTGGGCGAGACGATAAGCGACCGCCTGAGGCCAACCGCCCTGCTGGCCCCCCGGGGTCGGTCCTACGGCGACGGGCCCACCGACTTCCAGATCAACCGAACTGCGGCCGGCGCCGGGATCAACGCCGCCGACACGGGGGCGAGCTGGCGCCTCACCGTGCGGGGCACCCGGGAGGTAACCCTCGACCGCTCTCAACTCCTGGCCATGCCCCAGCACACCGCCCGCCTACCAATCGCGTGCGTGGAGGGATGGTCGACCATCCAGAGGTGGTCAGGCGTGCGTCTCCGCGACCTGGTCGCCCTCGCAGGCGGCGGCTCCCCCACCTCCGCCGTCGTGCGCTCGCTGGAGCGCCAGGGCAACTTCTCTCATGCCACCCTCAACGGCGGCCAGCTGCTTGCCGACGACGCCATGCTGGCCCTGCGGGTCAACGGCGCCGACCTGTCGTTCGACCATGGGTTCCCAGCCCGGGTCATCGTGCCTGCCCTACCGGGCGTCCACAACACCAAGTGGGTCAACCAGATCGAGCTGAGGTACTGACGATGGCGCGTCGCCTCCGGGCGCGATACGGCGCCGGCCCCCTGCACCTGCTGTCGCTCTTGGCCAGCTTCGGCCTGGTCGGATATGTGGTCGTGCAGGCCCGGCGCGGCCCGCTGCCCCTGCGCATGCTGGGCTGGTTCGTGGGCGCTGTCGTCGCCCACGACCTCGTCCTCTACCCCCTGCATGCCCTGGCCGACCGCGGCGTGGGTGCGCTGGCCCACCGACGGGGAGACGCGCCGACTCCAGCGGTCAACTACGTGCGCCTGCCCGCCGCCATGTCGGGGCTGCTCCTGTTGATGTTCTGGCCGCTGATCACCGGGCACTCGCAGCGTACCTACCACTTCGCCAGCGGCCTCGACACCAGCGTCTACCTCGGGCGCTGGCTGGGCCTGAGCGGCCTGGCGTTCGCGGTGTCGGCCGTCCTCTACGTCGTGCGTAGGGCCGCCCGCGATAGAGCCCCCTCTGCGGGGTAATGGCGCGAGTTAGGGGGCGGGGTCGGCGGCCGATCCCGCTAGCGCCGCCGCCTGCGCCAGAGTGGGACGGTGACGATCCCCGCCACGGCCGACGGGGGCGTGGCATTGGCCGTGAGCGGCCTACGCCACAGCTACCGCTCGGCGGGCCGATCAGTGCCGGTGCTCGACGGCGTCGGCATGGCCATGCCCGCCGGCAGCTATGCCGCCATCACCGGCTCGTCGGGGGCGGGCAAGACCACCCTGCTCGCCATCCTCGGCGGCCTCGAGCGAGCCCAGGAGGGCAAGGTCGAAGTGGGCGGGCACGACATCGCCAGGCTCACCGGCGACGACCTGGCGGCGTACCGGCGAACCACGGTGGGCTTCGTCTTCCAGCACTTCGGCCTTCTCGACACCCTCACCGCGGCCGAGAACGTGGAGCTGGCGGCCACCCTCTCGGGGTTGTCGGGGCGGCGCCGACGAACAAGGGCGGCCGAGGTGCTCGATGCCCTGGGTCTGTCGTCGCGCGCCGGCCACCGCCCCGCCGAGCTGTCGGGGGGAGAGCGCCAGCGGGTGGCCATCGCCCGGGCCCTGGTGAACCGCCCCAAGCTCCTCCTCGCCGACGAGCCCACCGGCAACCTCGACGACGACGCCGCCGCCATGGTCATCGACCTGCTGGAGACCCTTCGCGTCGACCGTGGGTGCACTCTCGTCGTCGTCACCCACAACCGGATGCTGGCGTCGCGGGCCGAGCTGCATCTCCCCATCGTCGACGGCCAGGTACATCCCGATTCGCCGGTCACTGCGTTCGGGCCACGCAGGCCGGTTGCCCGGTGACATGGCGCGACGCCGCGGCGCTGGCGGTGAAGAACCTGCGCCGTCGCTTCGGGCGCTCGGTGCTCACTGTGCTGGCGGTGGCGCTGGCCGCCACTCTCCTGACCGCCCTGGTGACCATCGCCGGCACCGCTCGCACCCGCGTGCTCAAGGAGCTGGCCAAGGGAGGCCCGCTGGCCGGCATAAGGGTGAGTGCAGCCGAGCCCGACCCCTCCCAGGTCGACAACGACGACGCCCGCCCCGGCCCCCCCAAGGACCTCGACGAGGCGGCCCGGCGCCGCATCACCGGCCTGCCCCAGGTGGCGTCGGTGGTGCCGGTTGTGTCCAGCCAGATGTCGGTCGTCGTCGCCGACCCGCCCGCCCGGGCCGACGTGCTGGCCCGCCTCCCCGCCGCACCTTCGAGCACGCCGTCGACCACTGCAAGCCGCGCCCCTGGTGCCGCAACTAGCAGTGGCGTACGGGTGCCGGATCCCTTCGGCGAGAACCTGGTGGGCGTCGACCTGAGCAGGGCGGACAAGCTGCCCATCAGCGTGCTGGCCGGGCGGCTGGCGGCCGCGGGCAGCCTCACCGAGGTGGACGTGACGCAGGGCTACCTCGAGCGCCTTGGTCTCAACAAGAAGCAGGCCGCCGCGGTGGTGGGCACCGAGCTCACCATGGGTGCCCCTCGGGTCTTCGACACAGGGGGCCGGCCCCGGTTCCGTGGCCGGTGGGTGAAGGCCACTGTGGTCGGGGTAGTCGCCCAGGAGGCCGGCTCGGGCCAGATCCTGGGCTCGATCGAGTCGGCCCGTGCCGCCCGGGAATGGACGGCGGCCGGCGGCACCGGCGGCGGGCGCCTGGAGATCCCCACGTCGCCCTACACCGGGCTGTTCGTGGTGGCCCGCGGCCTCGACAAGGTGGCAGGGGTGCGCCAAGCCATCACCGCTGTCGGCTATGCCACCGTCGCCCCCGAGAACCTGATCGCCTCGGTCCAGCGCTACCTGCGGGTAGTAGAGATCGTGCTCGCAGCCATCGGCCTCATCGCCCTGGTGATCGCGTCGCTCGGCATCACCAATGCCCTGCTGGCCGCGGTGCGGGAGCGCCGACGGGAGATCGGCGTGCTCAAGGCCATCGGCGCCCGCGACCGTGACGTGCTCCGGGTCTTCCTGCTCGACGCCTCGGTGCTCGGGCTCAGCGGTGGAGTGCTCGGCACCCTGCTCGGCTTCGGGGTGGCGCTCGGCGTAGGCCAGGTGGTGAACGGCTATCTGGCCGCCCAGGGCCTGGCCGGCGTCGACCTGGGGCTGCCCCTGCCCATCCTCTTGGCCTCCGTCGTTGGGTCCACCCTTCTGGCCCTGGGCGCCGGTGCCTGGCCGGCTCGGCGTGCTGCCCACCTACCTGCCCGTGAAGCCATGGAGGCGGCATGAGCCGCCTGTGGGCCAGCACCGAGGCGGCATGAGCCGCCTGTGGGCGCGCCGGGTTCTCGTAATGGCCGCGGCATTGGCGGTGTTGGCGGCCGGCTGTTCCACGCCTACGGCCAAAGGCCTGCCGCCCGCCGCGCCGGCCGCGGGCCCGGCCCTCACCTACGTGGCCGTGGGCGCCAGCGAGACGGTGGGCTTCGGCGCCGACGAGCCCTTCCGCGACGGGTGGCCCCGGGTGCTGTTCCGCACCGCCCTTCCCACGTCGGCCGTGTTCGTCAACATGGGCATTCCCGGCGCCACGGTGGCCTCGGCCATCAGGGACGAGGTGCCCCAGACCCTTACGATCCACCCGACGCTCGTCACGGTGTGGCTCAACGTCAACGACATCATCGCCGGGGTCACTCCCGCCGACTTCGAGCGCGACCTCGGGGCCCTCGTGCACAGCATGCGAGGCAACGGGGCAACACGGGTGCTGGTGGCCAACGTTCCCCCGCTCGACGACCTGCCCGCCTACCGGGCCTGTCGCCCCGGTGCCCCCGCCGGCTCCCAGTGCCGAGGAGGACAACTTCCCGCCCCCGAGGTGCTCAACGCCGTGGTCGACGCCTACAACGCCGCCACCGACCGGGTGGCCTCCCGTGAGGGTGCCCTGGTGGTCGACCTGCACGCTGTGGGCCTGGCCGCCCGCCAAGCCGGCACCGAGGCGTCCTTGGTGAGCAGCGACGGCTTCCACCCCAGCACCGCCGGCCACCAGGCCGTGGCCAAGGCCTTCGCCGATGTGCTGTCCCGCAGCGGCCCCCTCACCCCCGCGGGCTGATCCTGGGAAGCTCACTACCGTCGCAGACGTGATCGATGACAATGACGGGCCGTCACTTGCCCCGCCTGTCGACATCGACGGCTGCCGAGTGCTGGTTGGCACGTGCTCGTGGACCGACGCCTCCCTGGTGAAGGAGACCAACTGGTACCCGAAGCGGTCGATGACCGCCGCCGAGCGCCTCGCCTACTACGCCAGCCGCTTCCCGGTGGTCGAGGTGGACAGCACCTACTACTTCCCGCCCACGCCGGAGCTGGCCGGCTCCTGGGTGGAGCGCACCCCTGCCGGCTTCACCATGAACGTGAAGGCGTGGTCGCTGCTCACCGGCCACCCCACCTTCCCCCACTCGCTGTGGCCCGACCTCCAGAGCGAGATCCCCCCTGAGCACCGCGACAAGCGCCGTCTCTACGCCAAGCACCTTCCGGGCGACGCCCTCGACGAGGCATGGGACCGGTTCCGGCACTCCCTCATGCCCCTGCACTCGGCCGGGCGCCTGGGCGCGGTGCTCTTGCAGTACCCACGCTGGTTCGGCCCCAAGGAGGCCAATCGCAACCAGATCAGGGGCGCGGCCGAGCACCTGGCCGACTACCAGGTGTGCGTCGAGTTCCGCCACGGCCGCTGGTTGGAGGGCAACGAGTGCGAGTCCACGCTGGGGTTCCTAGAGTCGCTGGGAGCCAGCTTCGTGTGCGTCGACGAGCCAGCCGGCTTCGCCTCCTCGATGCCGCCGGTGGTGGCGGCCACCGCCGATCTGGCGGTGGTGCGTTTCCACGGCCGCAACGCCGAGACCTGGGAGGGCCCGGTGCCCAGCGCCGCCGAGCGCTTCCGTTACCGCTACCGCACCGAGGAGCTGACGGGATGGGTCCCCAAGGTACTCGAGCTGGCCGCGTCGGCCCGCGAAGTCCACCTGCTGATGAACAACTGCTACCGCGACTACGGCGTTGACAACGCCACCGAGCTTGCCACCCTGTTGGCGGGATGACAGCCGGCCGGTAGGCCACCAGCTTCTAGCCCGGGCCGACCACCGCTTGGATCTGCTCGACGCGGAAGTTGTCGATGCGGCCCACGGTCTGCTGGCCGGCCAGGGTGCCGCTGGAGGCGCCGATGCTCCACTGGGCGTTCCAACGCTCGGTGACCACCACGTTGTAGCGACCGACGTTGATGTACATGTGGTTGATCTCACCGTCGGGCCAGGGACCGCCTTCGGTGGAGTGCGGCCCGGTCTTCTCGCCGTCGCCCCAATCGACGTAGTAGCGGCCGACGGCGTCGATGCGCAGTGGCCCGACTGGGGTGTCTTTGGTGAAGGTGAGGCGACGCTGGCCCTTCGTCTCCAGGTAGGCCAGCTTGCCGGTGATGGCCCAGCCGGGGCCAATGTAGGGCTGGGGCGCGGGCAGCTTGGCCTCCTCCCAGCCCTGGACGGCATAGGGGCGGGGATCGTCGGCCGCTTTCGGGTCCCCCGGCGCGGCCGGGCACATCGGGTAGTACTGATTGCTGATGGAACCTGTGGCGCCGAAGTCGGTGCCCGAGGCCAGTTGGCTGTCAGCGGGCACCGGCAGAGTCCGCCTGACCAGGCACGGCTTGCCGTCCGGCCCGGTGCTGACCTCCTCGAAGTACGCCACCTTGCCGCCGGGGTTGCCGGCGGACGGCGACGTCTTGGGGCCAGTGGAGCCTTTGCCACTGGAACCAGGGAGGGTCCCCTCGAACCCCCAGGGGCAGTCGTATCCGGTGTTCTCCTTGGTCGCTTTGCACTGACCCTGTCGCCCATCGGGTCCGGCGGGACCGACCGGCTCTGCCGACACCAAACCCGGTATCGAAACGATTATCAGCGCCACCAGAGTGGCGATCGCTATGCGGCTTTGGCGCATGGGTTTGGGGGCGGCGAGCCATTTGGGAATAGCAATCCCTCGGTGGCGATCATCCAGGGCGTGCCGTTGTAGTGATTCGGGTCGCGAGCTGGATCGGCCGGCTGCAGGCCAACCCATTCGGGTGCCGAAGGACCGTCTGATTTGACAGCCATCGCCGAGTTGTCGGGCGCAAATCGGGCAAAAATGCACGATGGTGAGGCGGTGATCAGCTCGGTCACAGTGGACTTGGGGTTTCCGACCGGGTCCTTGAAGCCCGTGAAGCCCTCGCGCATGCCGCGCTGGATCGCTTGCAACTCCAGGTTTACGTCGTCGCGGTTGAGGTAGATGGCGTTGAGGCGGTCGATGACCTCGGGTGAGACGTCTCGGGTGCGGATGACCAGGCGGTAGACGTCGCCAAGGGCGGCGTCGAGGGCTTCGAGGACGCGGTTGACGTAGGCAGCGTCGATGGTGGCAGGTACGGCGTAGGGGTTGGTGGTGGTCGTGATCTCCGGCAGGGTGGGCACCGTGGGCTCCACCCGGGGAGTGCCTCCGCCGCTACCGCAGGCCGCCAGGACGAGGGACGCGACCAAGGTCACTACCACCACTGCCGCCCGTCGAGAGACCGCCCGTCCCTTCACCGCTGTCCGGTATATCAGCCCCTTTCAATCCTGGCAAGGGGTTACTCCTCGTCGCCCAGCTCGGGGTCGGCGGTGACGGGCGAGGCGTGGTGGGCCACCAGCCGCCAGGGGCCGCCGGGCACTCGGGTGAACACGTTGAGAGCGGCCACCGTGGTGGCCGGCTGGGCATCGGAGAGGATGTTCTCGTCGACCGACACCCAGGCCACATCGCCGGCCGAGGCGGCCGAGGCGTTGGTGAGTATGAACTGGAGGTGCTGGTCGTTCTGGAACAGGGCGAAGAATGACGCCGCCACCTGGCCCCATCCCCTCAGGGTGGACCAGCCGGGATGGGTGCACGTCACCCGGTCGGAGTGCTCCCACAGCTCCGACATGGCCTCGAGGTCGCGATCTTCGAAGGCTCCGTAGAACGCCTGGTTGGCGGTATCTATGGCGTCGATGTCGGCGTTGGCCGTGGGAGCTCCCTCCGTGCGCTTCCCCCGTCGCCGGGAGCACCGCAAGGTAGCGCGCGCTCCGGTCAGGCCGGCGATCCGCCTCAGTGTCACACCGCTGTAATACGGTGAGGCGATGACTCTGCCCCTGCCCGTGTCGCTCACGCCGTCGAAGGTGGCGTCGTTCAAGGACTGCGCCCTGGCCTTCCGCTTCTCGGCTATCGACCACCTGCCCGAACCGCCGTCGCCCGCGGCCACCAAGGGCACACTGGTGCACCGGGCCCTGGAGCTGCTGTTCTGCCTGCCCCCTGCCGGCCGCACCCAAGTCGCATCCCTGTCGTGCCTGGCCCGGGCGAGGAAGGAGATGGCGACCGACCCCGAGCTCGTCGGCCTGGGTCTCGATGCCGACTCCGAAGCCCGGTTCGCCGAGGAGGCGGCCGTCCTCGTCGAGCGCTACTTCGAGCTGGAAGACCCCACCACCGTCCACCCCATCGGCCTGGAGTTGCGGCTGGAGGCCAAGGTTGGCTCCCTGAAGCTGCGGGGCATCATCGACCGCCTCGACCTCACCGCCGACGGCGGCCTGGTGGTCACCGACTACAAGTCGGGGAAGCCCCCGGGCATCGCCCATGAGCAGAGCCGCCTGGGCGGTGTGCACTTCTACGCCTTCCTATGCGAGCAGGTGCTGGGGCAGCGGCCCGTCCGCATCCAGCTCCTCTACCTGAGCCAGCCGGTAGCCATCGTGGCTGAACCGTCGGCCCAGTCGATCCGCGGCCTCCAGCAGCGCACCACCGCCATCTGGAAGGCAGTGGAGCGGGCGTGCCAGAACGACGACTTCCGCCCCCACCCTTCGCGCCTGTGCGAATGGTGCGCCTTCCACGACTACTGCCCCGCGTTCGGGGGCGACCCCGCGATGGCCCGGGAGCTGGTAGTCGCCGGCGCCTGACGGCGCCCCCAGGCCCCGCTACCGTTCCCGGCGTGGCCCGAAACCTCGCCCGTGCCAGAGCCGGCATCCGCGGCTTCGACGCCGCCGTGGAAGCCGGCTTCGACCGGATCCGAGGCCGCCGGGGGGCTGACCACCTGTTCTATGCCGCCTCCGACCTGGGGGATTTCAGCCTGGTCTGGATGATCCTGGGCACCATGCGGGCCCTGCGGTCCGACGACGACATGCGCGCCGCCCTACGCCTGGGGATGGGCCTGGTCGCCGACTCCTTTCTCGTGAACGGGGTCGTCAAGTCGGTATTTCGTCGCTCGAGGCCACCATGGGAGGTCGATCGGCCCAAGCGGCTCCGCCGGCCCCTCACCAGCAGTTTCCCCAGCGGCCACGCCACCTCGTCCTTCGCGAGCGCCGTGCTCCTGTCCGAGGGTGACCCCCTGTGGCCGCTCTACTGGGCGGTGGCCGGGGTGGTGGCCACCAGCCGCCTGTACGTACGCATCCACCACGCTTCCGACGTCGTGGCAGGTGCAGCTCTGGGCGCCGCCATTGGCCTGGCCGTCAGGCGCGTGATGCCGTTGCCCGCCCATCCCGGACGACCGGGGGTTTTTGGGGGACAAAGCCCCCCGACTGTCAGCTGACCCCGGCCTCTTCTAGCTCGCCCAGCTTGGCGAGGTCAGCTACGAGCAGCGAGCGCATGTCGAGCAAGAGGTCGGACATCTCCGAGGCCGACACCAGCTCCCGGGTGTGAAGGGTGCCCAGGCTGCGATCGATGATCTCCACCGCTTGGTTGATCGCATCGTTGTCGAGAATCTCGCTCATCACCGTCTCCAACGCCCGGATGGGCCGACCTGTTCCTTCACTAGCCTGCGGAAACAAGATCACCCACACCTGCGGCGACCCTGTCGGTGCGCTCCCCACCCTAGCCAATCTCGACCGGTGAAGTGGGTCGCCGGGGCTTTGGTAGGCGTCGCAGGCGTAAATGTCACACCCCCCTGTCATTCTGGGCGACATGGAACAACAGCTCACCCTGGTGCAAACCGGTGATGGTGACGCCGCCCAAACGCCCGAGCCGGCATGGGCGCTCGACCAGCGCACCCGCGACATCGGGCGTCGGGGCCTGGAACTGGCTCGCCAGGCCCTGCGCGGGGCCGGCCGCCAGGCGGCCTAGCCAGCGCTCACGATGTCTGCCACCATGACCCCCGACGTCGGCATCGCCCGACCGCCTCGCGGCCCCGGCCGCCTCCTGCGTGACGACTCCCGGAGGTGTGCCGTGCCCCGCCTCGTTCCCATCACGGCCATCGTGGCCCTCGTCCTGGCCGTGGCGGCGTGCGCCGGCTCTGCCCGCTCGACCACCTCTCGCGCCGCGGCTGGCCCGGCTACGGCCACCGTCGTACGCGTCGTCGACGGCGACACCGTTGTCGTCCGGGTGGGCGGCACCGACGAACGAGTGCGGCTCATCGGCATCGACACGCCCGAATCGGTGAAGCCCCGCACGCCCGTCCAGTGCTTCGCCCTGGAGGCATCGGCCCGAACCAAAGCTCTGGTGCCACCGGGCACCAGGGTCCGCCTCGAGCGCGACGCCGAGCTGCGTGACCGCTACAAGCGCCTGCTGGCCTACGTCTACCGCGACGCCGACGGGCTGTTCGTGAACCTCGCCCTGGCTCGCGAGGGTTTCGCCCTCCCCTATACCTTCCCGCCCAACGTGGCCCACGCCGACGACTTCGTGGCCGCCGCTGCCGAAGCCCGCCAAGCCCACCGCGGCCTGTGGAGCCGCTGTCGTGATCCGGCGTCGCCGCTCGAGGCCGCCCGGAGCTAGCGTCACCGGGTGCGATCGACGACGATGGCCGAGCGGCTGGGTCACCGGGCCGATGCCCGCCTGGTGATCGTCAACTGTGACGACCTCGGGTGCTGCCATGCCGTCAATGTCGGCATATACGAGTCCCTGCGAGACGGCGTGGCCACCAGTGCGAGCCTCATGGTTCCCTGCCCATGGGCACGCGACGCGGCGTCGCGCTACCGCGGTGAAGACGTCGGCGTCCATCTCACCCTCAACTCCGAGCTGGAGCTCTTCCGTTGGGGCCCCATCACCCACGCCCCGTCGCTGCTCGACGGCGACGGCGGGTTCCCGCGCACCTTGCGAGACGCCTGGGACCATGCCGACCTCGATGAGGTGCGCCGGGAGCTGCGGGCCCAGGTGGAACGAGCCATCTACTGGGGTTTCGATGTGAGCCACCTCGACTCTCATCTCGGCACCCTGGAGCTGCGTCCCGAGTTCTTCGACATCTATCTCGAGCTGGCCGTCGACTTCGGCCTGCCCGTTCGCCTGGGCGACGCATCGGCCGAGAGGACGGTGGGCTTCCCGTTCCGCCGCCTGGCGGCCGACGAGGGCGTTATCTCACCCGACCAAGTGGTCCGGGCCCGGGGCGTCGGCAGCCGGCGGGCGGTGGAGCGGGCCTTGTCCGACCTGCAGCCCGGCGTTACCGAGCTGCGCGTGCACCCCGGGGTCGACTCCGCCGAGCTGCGAGCTCTCGACCCCAGCTGGGCGGGACGCGTCGACGACCACGACCTGGTCACGGGCCACTCCACCCTGCGTGCCCTCGTCCAGCGCTCCGGTGCCACCCTTATCGGCTACCGGGAGCTCCGCGACCTGCAAAGGGCCGGCTGAACGACGGGGGCTCAGCCGGTTAGAACTTGCCGACCACCACCGGGTCGTTGGTGCTGGTCACCACGCCACCGGCGACCTCGGTGGTGAGGGCGAAGCCGGAGGCAGTGGGGGGCGCCCGGAAGCCGGCGGGGACCCCCTTGGGGCCGAGGACACCCACCGAGATTCGGCTGGTGCCCACCAGGGCCCACAGCTGGTAGGTGCGGTCGGAGGGCAGGTCGGGAAGGCGGGCGTCGACCAGGTAGCCCGTGCCATCCGGCAAGAAGACGGCCGACCAGCCGGGCGTGCCATCGGTCTTCTTCAGGGTGATGCGCCGGGCCGAGGGGTCGGCCTCCGCGGCCCGCACGGTGCGGTCGAGCTCGGTGCCCCGAGCCTGCTCCTTCATCTGGTCGATGCGCCGGCCGTCGTCGACCACCTTGAGGCCCAGCACAGCGACCAGAGCCAACGCCGCTACCGCCACCATGGCTGCTGCGACCTGCGCCGGGCGCCACCGGCGGCCTCGTGCTTCAATGGCCACCACCGGGGCGACCGGTGCCGCAGGCGGCATGGTGAGCGGGGGCGGAGCCTCTTCCAGGGACCCGGCGATGCGCTCCCAGACGCCTGCCGGCGCCGATGCCCAGCCGGGGGCGAGGAAGGCCACCACCTCGCGATGGGCCGAGACCTCCGCCTGGCAGGCACCACAGCCGTAGACGTGGCGCGCCACGGCGTCGCGCTCGTCGGCCTCGAGGGCGTCGAGGGCGAAGGCGCCCAAGAGCTCGGCCGCCTCGACATGGCTCAGGTCCCTGCTCAGCTCTCGGCCCATGACACGCTCACCCCTGCCTCCACCAGGTCCTGGCGCATACGGCGCAAACCCGACCTGATCCTGCTCTTGACCGTACCCTCGGGTTGCTCCAAGAGGACGGCGACCTGCCTGTAGGTATGGCCCCCGAAGTAGGCCAGTTCGATTGCCCTGCGCTCGTCGAAGGGGAGGCCTGCGACCACCCCCTGGACCTGCTCGGCCATGCTGCGATCGATCACCTCGCGCTCGATGTCGGTGCCGTGCTCGGCCGTCTCTCTGGCCTCTCGCTCCTCACGACGCCGGCGAGAGATCTCCGAGCGCAGGAGGTCGACAGCCCGCCCGTGGGTCTGGGCCAACAAGTAGGATCGCAGGCTCCCCCGCTCCGGGTCGAAACGCTCGGGCTGGTTCCACAGGCGCAGGAAGACCTCCTGCAGGACCTCCTCGGCCAGTTCCCGGTCGACGATGAGGCGCCGGGCCAGGGCGAAGGCGGCACCGGCATGGCGGCGATAGGCCTCGGCCAGGGCGTCCTGACGCCAGCGCCCGATGGCCACCACCAGCGCAGCATCGCTGGCGTCGGTCAGAGACATCGGAGCCACGGCATGCGTTGGTTCGTCACCGCCCCCTTCGCCGGATGAGCGCATCAATCGGGGACGCGGCTTCATCCAGGTGACGGGCTGGGGGCGTACCCTGGTTCGCGGCCACGATCCACGGAGGTACTTCTCGGGTGTCTTTTGACGACCGGGCGCTCCTCGGGCTCATCGAGGAATCCCAAGACCTGCAGTCCGACGCAATGCGCACGACGCGCCAGCCCCTGGCCGAGCTGGTGGAGCTGGGACAGGAGCGCCGAGCCCGAGGCGGGGTCGACCCCGACGAGGCTGCCGTCTTCGCGGTCGACCGTCGTCGGCTGATGCGGGCCAGCCTGGTCGCGGGCGGAGCGCTGGCCGCCTACGGGTTCGGCGGGGCGCTGCTGGGCATGATGGAGGCGCCGGCCTTCGCCGACCAGGCCCTCGACGTGCAGATGCTGCAGACGTCGGCGTCCATCGAGAACCTGGCCGTCGCCACCTACACCAAGGCCCTCACCCTCGACTTCGTCGGCGGCGCCGGGGCCGGGGCCACCGTCAAGGCGTTCGTTTCCAAGACAAGGGACCAGCACGCCGAGCATGGTGCCGCCTTCAACGACGCGGTGTCCAAGCTGGGGGGCAAACCTCAAGCCGACCCCGACCCCGTGCTCGCCAGCATGGTCAACAAGGCCGACCTCAGCTCGCTGCCCAAGGTGGTCGACCTGGCCATATCCCTCGAACAGGGCGCCGCTTCCACCTACCAGAACAACGTGGCCGCGCTCAACGACGCCAACGCCAAGAAGATCACCGCCAGCATCATGGGCGTCGAAGCCCAGCACGTGTCCATCCTGCTGGCCGCCAAGGCGTTGGTGGAAGCGAACCGGCCCGACCTGGTCACCCTCGACCCGGCCAACGTGGCCAACTTGCCCGATGCCGCCGGCAAGGTTGGGTTCCCCGAGTCATTCCAGAAGACCGACCAGGCTCGATCGATGGCCGAAGGGAGCACCAAGTGAGGCCGAAGCGCTCGGAGGTGATGCAGATATCCGAGAGCGAGCTGAGCCAGGCCACGTCCGACCTCGACGAGATGCACCATGCCACCCTTCCCGCCATGCACGAGGCGGTGGACGCATGGGTCGACGACCTGCGCGCCGCGGCCCGCACCGGGGCGTCGACGCCGACCACCCGCCGGGGCCTGCTGTTCGGCGGCGGCGGGGCACTAGTGGGCGCCCTGGCGCTGGCGGCCTGTGGCAGCACCAAGACGACGCGCAGCTCGAGCGGGGAGACGACCACCTCCCCGGCCAGCACCTCGCTCACGGGCGATTTTGCCATCGCCGCCCTGTCGGCCTCCCTCGAGAACCTGGCGGTGCAGACCTACCAGGCCGGGCTCGACGCGGCCACGGCCGGCAAGCTCGGCACCGTCCCGCCTGCGGTAGCCACCTTTGCCAGCACCGTGAAAGCCCAGCACTCCGACCACGCCGCGGCCTGGAACGCCATTCTCACCAATGCCGGCAAGGTGGCAGTCACAGGCATCGACCAGACCCTGCGATCGGGCGTCGTCGATCCCGGCTTCGCCCAGGTGAGCGACGTGGCCGGCCTGGCCCGGCTCGCCCTGGGGTTGGAGAACGTGGCCGCCGCCACGTACCTCAACAGCATCGCCATCATCGAGAACAACAACGCCCTCAAGACGGCGGCGTCCATCCAGCCGGTGGAGATGCAGCATGCCGCCATCCTCAACTTCGTGCTCGGCCAGTACCCGGTTCCCGACTCCTTCGCCCGCACCGACGGCGCCCGGCCGTCGACCGACCAGATCGGCTGACCGCCCGAGAATAGCGCGGTTGGCGTGCGGTGGGCGGCGTTCACAAGTTCGAATGTGCCGGCAGGGTCGAAAGGAACCGCCAAACCGTGATCGATCCTCCTAGGGAATCAGCTCAATAGTCCGTCACGTGGCGGATGTCGTCCTGGATGGCTTTGTACTCGGGGCTCTGGGTGAGAGGCAGCAGGCTCATCAGCTTGCCCATGTTGCCGGTGACCTTCATACGGCCCTGCATGAAAGCGGCGTTGGGGTCGAGCTCGCCCTTCTGCATCTTCACGCTGTCGTCGTAGGACAGCGTAAGGGTGAAGTCGGCGTCGGCGTCGTCGCCGAGCGACGACTCGACGAGCTTGCCTTCATCCAGCACCCAGTAGTAGCGGATGTCGCCGTCGGGGCCGGCGGTGACGTGGTACTGCATCCGGGCCGTGGCTCCCGGGCGCTCGGGGAAGGTCTGGGCCAGATCCTTCTGGGCGTCGAGCCACTCCTGGGTGAGGTACTTGGGCACGGTCTCCCCTGTCGGTCGGTCGTCGAGCTACCGATGGTAGCTATGCGTTAGGGCGCGACCCGCTCGCGTACGCCAGCGAACAGATCGTCCTCGGGCGTCTCTGTCTCGACCATGCTGGCGGCCAGGATGTAGTCGTCGTAGCGGTAGGCGACGGTGCCAGGAGGGAGCCCGAACCAGAAGGGCGACTCGGGGTCGATCTGGGTGGCGTGGGCGAGCAGGGCCGAACGGCGGACGTCGTCGTGCTCGGAGACGTCGAGGCGGGCGGTTATCCGGTCGTCGTGGTCGGGCCGCTCGAACCACGTCTCGTCGAACGGTGACTCGAGACCCAAGTCGAGGAACGTCTGGTGGATCGTCAGCATGCGAGCCCGTGACCACGCCACGTAGTACAGCTTCAGCGGCTGCCACGGTGGCCCGACGTCGGGATAGGCATCAGGGTCGCCGGCAGCGTGAAAAGCAGGAACCGTGATGTCGTGTACCCGCAGGTGGTCGGGATGAGGGTAGCCCTGCTGGTCGTCGGCGTAGGTGACCATCACCTGGGGCCGCTCGCGCCGGATCACCGCCACCAGCCGCCCTACCGCCTCCTCGAAAGGAGCGCGGGCGAAGCAGCGGGGGTCTTCGTTCTCGGGCGTGCCCGGCATGCCCGAGTCGCGGTAGCCGAGCATCACCACCTCGTCGTAGCCGATGACCGCGGTGGACCGGGCCAGCTCTTCCATCCGGATCTCATGGAGGCGCTCGCGCACCTCGGGACGGTCCATGGCCGGGTTGAGGATGTCGCCCGCCTCCCCGCCCGTGCAGCAAACCAGCACGGTGTGCACGCCCTCGGCCCGGTAGTGGGCCACTGTCGCTGCTCCCTTCGACGCCTCGTCGTCGGGGTGGGCGTGGACGGCAAGAATGGTGAGCCGGTCGGCGGCGGGGCGGGGCTCGTCCATGGGTCCAACGGTACCGTCGCCCCGCCGTCCTGCTTCCCGACGGCTTCGGGGGGCTAGCCCTCGGGCGGGTTGACGGGACCAGGCAGGGCGCCCGAGATCGGTGCCTGCTCGTCGGTACTAGTGTCGCTCACCTCCTGGCGCTGACGGCCCGAGCCCCCGGCAGTCTCCTCGCCCCGGCCGGGCGTCGCGTCCTTGCTCTCGTCCTCGCTGCCCGAGTCATCGCTGCCCGAGTCATCGCTGCCCGAATCGGTCTGTTCCTCGTCGTCGGCGCTGCTCGTGTCTTCGTCAGCCATCGTCGATCCTTCCCTTTCGTCTTGAGGCCCCGGCAGGCAGAAACCTATCGGTGCTCATTCGTGTGCCCTGTCGGCAGGAACCGTAATCCCGGCCACACTGGCACGATGAAGATCGCGTTCGTAGGTTCGTTCTCGACCGGCAAGACCACCCTGGCCAACCTCTTCGCCCGGGAATGGGGTTACCCGCTGCTCCCCGAGGTGGCCCGGGAGGTGGTGGAGCTGGGCTTCCCCCTCGACCAGAACGCCACTGCGGAGACCGAGACCCTCATCTTCCTCAAGCAGTGGCGGGCCGAGGCGTCCCACGACCACTTCGTGGCCGACCGGTCCATCTACGACGTGTTGGCCTACGCCGACTGGGTCATGGACCAGGACCGGCCCCCCCGTAAGGAGGACCACCTGTGGGTCGAAGCACGGCAGATCGCAACCGGCGACCTCCGGGCCCGATACGACCATGTCTTCTACCTGCCCGTGGAGTTCCCCATAGTCCTCGACGGCCTCCGCCCCGACGACACCTGGTTCCAGGCCGACATCGACGGGCGTATCCGCCACCTCCTGGAGCTCGCCGACGTGGCCTACGACACCCTCACCGGGCCCATAGACCGACGCCAGGCCCAGGTGCGCGCCGCCGTAGGTACCGTTTCCGCCCTTTGACGGCTCACCTCCTCGGTGGGGTTGGGAAGGGCAGCACGGGCGCGGTGGACGGCGTCGGGTAGGGGTTGCGGGTCGTCGATGGGCGCGTCGGAGGAACGTAGCGGGTGCCGCGGGTGGTGGAGGTGACATAGAGCGAGGTGGTGGACGGGGCGACCCGTTCGCTGACGCTCGTCGGCGTGGTGGCCTGGCTCTGCTGGCCAAGCCGGCTGAGGTTGGACATCGAGGGATGGGCCCGGCCTGCCGGGCCCGCGGCGAACGCATCGAGCACGTTGAGGGTGATGGCCCGCACATTGTCGTCCCCGCAGTTGTCGGAGGAAGGCAGACACTCCGTCCTGAGCCTGCTGACCCACCAGTTCGTGCCGGTGGCGAACACCCCCGCCCCGCTCGGCGCGCTGTACCAGGTCATGTCGGAGAAGGTGGCCTCACCCCCGCACCTGACCGGCGAGTGAGCCAGCACCTGCACCGGGCCGGGCGGCCGGGGGGCCAACGGGTCGTAGCGATCGAACTCGGGCCCCACGACGTTGCGCAGCTTGTCACCGGCGGCCAGCCCCGTGCCGGCGAACACCCAGGCCGACGAGTCGGCCACCACCATGTCTGCCTTGACCGGGTTGCACTGGTAGTAGTCGCCCACCAGAGTGCTCTCGGGACGGTCGAGGGGCGGCTCGCGCCAGCTCACCGTCACCCGGCTGTTGTCGACGCCGGTGAGGGGATCGTCGCGGGCGGTGCGGTAGTTGACCTCGTGGCGGTCGGGACCCAGTGGGGAGGCCTCCAGGCGGATGGCCCGGAACAGGGCATTGGCCCCGAGGAAGGCCACGTTGGTCCCCGCGTCGCGCGCCCGCTCCACCGCTCCCCGCATCTCGGCTGACCAGTACTCGTCGTGGCCCAGGCTGAGCATCGACTTGTGGTCGGCCAACCGGGCGCCGCGGCGGTGAAGGTCTGTGTCGGTCCAGTAGGTGACGTCGTAGCCCTGCTTCTCCACCAGCGAGACCAGGGGTAGCTCGTTGCCCAGGAAGTCGCCGGCGCCCGAGTCGTTCTGGTAGGGGCGGTCGAACGACACGACCTGGGAACGGGCCTGCGGGGTGGTGACACCCGAGCGGTCGACGCCCTCGTAGAGGCTGTGGCCGCCCCACTTGTTGTAGGCCTGCCAGGTGGTGACCGCGTTGACCACTACCAGCGCGGCACTGCTGGCGTCGTCGCGCACGATGAAGGGCACGAACTGGGCGTAGCCGTTGTCGCCGCTCAGCTTGAAGAGGTAGTCACCGGGAGGCCACGACTTGTCGATGGAGACACTGACCGAGGGGTCCCAGCGAGCCTCGACCATCCGAGTGAGCGGGTCGACGCTCGGCGCGGCCTGGCGCACGCCGGTCTGGACGGGCGAGCTCCAGACCAGGCGGGCCTGCTTGCCCCCGTACCAACCCATCCGGTAGGCGTCCACCCGGTACGACCGGGCGTCGGTGGACACGTACAGGCGCACGGTCTCACCCACGGTGGCGCTGGTGGCGTCGGCGTAGCCCTCGATGTTGCCGTGGTCGATGGGGCCGGTGATCTGCCAGTCCGAGCTGCCCGGCCTGGCGTTCTCGTCGATGATCCATCGGGCATGGCCGGCAGTGGCCGAGCGCGCCGGCACCTTGGGGCCGACGGCATGGGAGGCAGCCAGGCTGGTGCGGCCCGAGGGCACCAACACCAACACCGCGGCGATCGCCGTGGCAACTACGGCCGCCGCGAAGGCGAACAATCGCGACGGGCTCTGGGCGGCCACCGGTGGAGAAGGGTACCGGGGCTGGAGCCGGCGATGGTGTACCCCCCTTAGGGTGCGCTCAGAGGGCGTCGCGCCCCATCTCGCCCGTGCGGATACGAACGATGTCCTCCACGGGGACGATCCACACCTTGCCGTCGCCGATCTTGTCTGTGCGGGCCGCGCCGGTGATGGCCTGTACCGCCGCTGACGCCTCGGCATCGTCGACCACCACCTCGACCCTCACCTTGGGCACGAAGTCGACGGTGTACTCGGTGCCCCGGTACACCTCGGTGTGGCCCCGCTGGCGGCCGAACCCCTGCACCTCTGACACCGTCATGCCCTGGATGCCGAGCCCCTGCAGGCCGTCCTTGACGTCGTCGAGCTTGAACGGCTTGATGATGGCGGTCACTAGTTTCACGCCGAGCAAGCTAACGCGCCGGCGGGGCCACCGCCGAGGCGCGGGCGTAGGATGGCAACATGCCTACGCTGCGTGGAGACGGTAAGGCACCGGAATGGCGGCGGGCCCTGGTCACCGGAGCCTCCAGCGGCATCGGCCGGGCGTTCGCGGTCGCCCTGGCCACCGCGGGCAGCAACCTGGTGGTGGTGGGCCGGCGCGCCGACCGCCTGGGTGAGCTGGCCGCCGAGCTGCAGACTGCCCACGGCTGCGACGTCGAGGTGGTGGTGGCCGACCTCACCGATGCCGACGCCCTGGGTGGCGTCGAAGGGCGCCTGGCCGATGGCGAGCGTCCCGTCGACCTCCTGGTCAACAGTGCCGGCTTCGGCACCAGTGGCTCGTTCGCCGACCTGCCCCTCGACCGAGAAGAAGCCGAGATCCGTCTCAATGTGCTGGCGCCCGTGCGCCTGAGCAAGGCCGCCCTTGCCGGCATGCTCGAACGGGGCCGGGGCGGCATCGTCAACGTATCGTCGGTGGCAAGCCTGCAGCCCCTCCCCTACTGGGCCACCTACGGCGCCACCAAGGCTTACCTCACCAGCTTCAGCGAGGCCGTGCACGAAGAGGTGCGAGGCCGAGGTGTCACAGTGCTGGCTCTCATGCCCGGCTTCACGCACACGGAGTGGCACGGCATCGCCGGTATGCCCGCTGTCCATCTACCCGCTTCGCTGTGGCTGAGCGCCGACCAGGTCGCCACCGCGGGCCTGCGGGCCCTCCGCCGGGGCCAGGCTGGCCATGTGGTCGGCCTCCGCTACCAGATTATGGCCACCCTTTCCCGCATGACCCCCCGGGCCGTGTCCCGCCGCATCGTGGCCCTGGGCAGCCACCCCAGCTGAGGGCTCCCGGCTCAACGGGCCTTCTTGGCCGCCTTCTTGGCCGCCTTCTTCACTGCAGCCCGGGCCCTGTCGACTACTGCGGCCCCGGCGCCGGCCGCCAGGTTGGCAGGTGGGGTGTCGGGGGCCTTGGGATGGGGACGGATGGGCGCCACCTTCTTGGCTGTCTCGAGCGCCCCGCCCAGCTCGGTGAGCTGCTTGCGGCCCATGGCCTCGCGGACCATCGGGAAGAGCTCGCCCTCCTCCTCCTCGACGTGATGGCGGACGCTTTCGATCAGGACGGTCATCTTGGGTACGAAGCGCTCGTGCTCCGGGTCCATGCCGTCGAGCTCGGACAATGTCCACTTCACGATGTGGTGCTCCTCCAGGCCCTCCAGCACGTCGTCGTCGGCATCGGGCACCGCGGCGCGCACTGCCGGGTAGAACACCTGCTCCTCGATCGCGGCGTGCACCGAGAGCTCCTCGATGATCTTGTCGGCGATGCCCCGCCGGGTCTTGTGCGCACTGGGCCCCGCCTTCTCGAACTGCTTGAAGAGGCGTTCCACGTTGCGGTGGTCATTGCGAAGCATCACGATGGCGTCCATGAGCCATGTCTGCCCCCGCCGGCGACGCGGGAAACAGGCGGCGTTGGCGAACCGGCCCTCAGGAGCGGGTGAGGAGCAGGCCGGCAGGCGTCGGTGCGGTCCCCACGTCGACGAGCACAGCGTCGACGATGCTGGCCATGACCAGCTGAGGCGAACCACTGGCCAGGTCGATGACCGCCGCTGCGGCCAACGGCGGCTCGACGTGCCCGGCGTCGCGCAGGGCCAGCACGGCGTGCGCCAGCCGGGCCCGGCCCACCTGGCCGTCGAGCACCGACAAAGCCGAGGGCAACGCCGCCTTAACCGCCTCGATGTCGTCGTCGTGGACGGCGGCCCGCAGGTGCTCGAGCTCAGGAGGGGGGACCCGGGGCAGGCACCAGGCGAGGGACAGGTCGAGAGCGGGCAGCGCCGGCACCTGGTCGAGAAGGCGGTGGAGCTGCTCGTCGGTGCGCCCCGTGAGAGCAGGAGCCAGCGAGGCGGCCAGCTCGGCCAGCTCGGCTCGGGCCCGTTGGGCCGGTGACATCGCCGCCGACTCAGGACAGCAGCGCTTGACCTTCTTCCCGCTGCCACATGGGCACCGGTCGTTTCGCCCCAGCTTGGCCATGCGACCTCCTCCCCGAGCCAGAATCCTGACACGTTCACCCCGCCGGGTGGTGGAACAGTGTGCTCACCTGGGAAAAGGCGCCACCACGGACGCCGAGGGGTCGGGAAAGAATCCCCGGCGCCCTAAGTCTCAGGCGGTGTCGCTAAAGTCAGGGGTCGACCCGTCCCCTTCGTCAAGAGGTGGACGGACCGAGCTTCAAGCGTCTCTTCGGTTGAGCAGATAGGCCGCCCCGCCGAGCAGGACGGCGGTCCACAAACAGAACACCGCGAACCCTTGCCACGGGCTGAGCAGGTCGTTGGGGCCCTGGTGGGCCTGGGCAATCAGGTGACCGGCTTCGGAGGGCAGGTAGGAGTGGACGTGCTCGCCCACGCTTCCCGGCAGCAGCTGGGCGAGGGGCGAAAGGACGAGGACGAAGCCGATGATGCCGGTGATGGCACCGGCGGTGTGGCGCACGATGGCCCCGATGGCCAGGGCGAACAGACCCAGCACGGCCAGGTACAGCCCGGCGCCGACAACCGCCCGGGCCACCCCGGGGTCTCCCAGGGCCACCTGAGCCTTGGAGTGCAGGATCGAGGCGCCGATGAAGAAGGACGGAAAGGCCACCAGCTCAGCCACGACGAACACCACTCCAGCGAACACCAGGCACTTGGCCCACAGCATCGGCGTGCGCTTGGGGACTGCGAGCAGGCTGGAGCGGATCATTCCGGTTGAGTACTCGCTGGCCATGAACAGCACTCCCAGCACGCAGATGGCGAGCTGGCTGAGCTGGAAGCCGGCGCCCAGGATCGTGCCTACCGGGTCGGCCAGGATCTGGGTCTGCTCAGAGTGGCCGGTCTTGTCCCACTGCGACACCGTCAACCAGGTGAACAGGGCAGTGAACCCGAGGGTCAACACGACGAGGATCAGCAACGACCTCACCGTCGAGCGCACCGAGCGCAGCTTCGTCCACTCCGAGGCCAGGATCCCACCGAAGCTCCCCGAGCCAGCGGCGTCGATGGACGGGGAGTCGGCAACAGGCGTGGTGGTGGTCATGCCTGGGCCTGGGCGCCGTAGTCGACGCTGTCGCCGGTCAGCTCCATGAAGGCCTCCTCCAGCGACGCCAGCTGCGGGCTCAGCTCGTGCAGGACCAGCGAGTGGCGGGCTGTCAGCTCACCTATCTGGGCAGCGTCGAGGCCGGTGACTGTAATGGCGCCGTCTTGGCCCGTCTGCACCTGGCCTCCCTCGGCGTCGATCGCCTGGGCCAGCGCGGACGGGTCGGGCCCCCGCACACGCACCGACTTGTGCGAGCTGCGGGCGATGAACTCCGCCGCGGGGCAGTCGGCGATCAGGCACCCCCGGCCGATCACGATCAGGTGGTCGGCGGTGACCGCCATCTCGTTCATCAGGTGGCTGGACACGAACACGGTGCGGCCCTCCGCCGCCAGTCGCTTCATGAGGTTGCGGATCCAGCGGATGCCCTCGGGGTCGAGCCCGTTCACCGGCTCGTCGAGCACCAGCACCTGGGGATCACCGAGCAGCGCGGCGGCGATGCCCAGGCGCTGGCTCATACCCAGGGAGAAGCCGCCGGCTCGCCGGTGCGCCGCCTCCCGCAACCCGATCAGGTCGATCACCTCGTCGACGCGGCGGCGTGGCAGCTTCTGGGTCTGGGCCAGCACCAGCAGATGGTTGTAGGCGGAGCGACCCGAGTGCACCGCCCTGGCTTCAAGCAGGGCGCCCACCACCCGCAGCGGCTGCGCCAAGTCGCGGTAGGGCCGGCCGCCGATCAGCGCCTTGCCGCCGTTGGGGCGGTCGAGGCCCAGGATCAGGCGCATCGTGGTCGACTTGCCGGCGCCGTTGGGACCGAGGAACCCGGTCACCTTCCCGGGCTGGACGGCGAACGACAGATGGTCGACCGCCACCGTGGCGCCGTACCGCTTGCTCAGGTCGAAGACCTCGATCACGGACCCGCCCTCCCAGACGCTCGCAGAGGATCAGCGTAATCACGCACTGGCCACGCTTCGGGGCCGCCAGGTTCGCCATCGATTGCTGATCACCTGAAGTCGCGGGAACGGGTGGCGGCCATCGACAATGACAAGGCGTCAATGCCCTCGGCCACCAGGTTGGTGGCACCTTCGGCTCGCTCGAGGCGGCCGCGCACCAGGAGGGCGGGGGCGGAGCGAGCCACCCGGCGGTGGCGGCCCCACACCCCTGGCGCAAAGATCACGTTGAGCATGCCGGTCTCGTCTTCGAGGTTGACGAAGACGGTGCCCCTGGCGGTGGCCGGGCGCTGGCGGTGGGTGACGATACCGCCCACCAGCACCCGTCGACCGTCGGGCACATGGTCGAGACCGGCTATCGCCACTGCCCCCAGTGCGTCGAGGCGGGTACGTGCGAACTGCACCGGGTGACGATCGGGTGACACGCCGGTGGCCCACAGGTCGGCGGCCGCCACCTCCGCCTCGGACATGCCCGGCAGCGTCGGGGCCTCCGAGCCGCACACCACCCCGGGCAACCGTTCACCGCCGACCACTGCGTTCGGGCCACGCAGGCCGGCTTGGGCCACCGCCCCCGCGGCCCACAACGCCCCTCGGCGCTGGTGTCCCAACGAGGCGAACGCCCCCGCGGTGGCGAGGGCCTCGATCGCGGCCAGGGAGGCGCCGGTGCGGCGCGCCAGGTCGTCCATCGAGGCGTAGGGCCGCCCCTCGGCGATGCGAGCGGCCAGCGCGTCGCCCACGTCGCGCACGTACCCGATGCCGAGGCGGACAGCCCACCCTGGTTCTGCGGAGGAGACAGCGCCGGGCGGGGTGGGGGCCCCCGCCCTTGGCGAGGAGGCCGGGGATGGGGCCCCGGCCGGGGCAACAAGCACAGCGCCGGCCGACGAGTGGTTGACGTCGGGGCCGAGCACAACGACGCCGTGGCGGCGGGCGTCGGCCACCAGGGTGTTGGGCGAGTAGAAGCCCATGGGCTGGGCGTTGAGGAGGGCGGCGCAGAAGGCGGCCGGATAGTGCAGCTTCATCCACGCCGAGGCATAGACCAGGTAGGCGAAGCTCACCGAGTGGCTCTCGGGGAAGCCGAAGTCGGCGAAGGCGGCAAGCTTGTCGTAGATGGCATCGGCCACCCCGCCGGTGATGCCGTTGGCGGCCATGCCCGCGAACAGCCGGGCCCGCAACGCCTCCATCCGGGCGTGGCTGCGCTTGGAGCCCATTGCCTGGCGCAGCTGGTCGGCCTCGGTCGGGGTGAAGCCGGCCACGTCGATGGCCATCTGCATGAGCTGCTCCTGGAACAGGGGCACGCCCAGGGTCTTGGCCAGTGATCGCTCGAGCAGGGGGTGGAGGTAGGTGACCGCCTCGGTGCCGTTGCGGCGGCGGATGTAGGGGTGCACCGAGCCGCCCTGGATGGGTCCCGGGCGGATGAGGGCCACCTCCACCACCAGGTCGTAGAACGTGCGGGGCTTGAGCCTGGGCAGGGTGGCCATCTGGGCCCGGCTCTCCACCTGGAACACGCCCACCGAGTCGGCGGCGCACAACATGTCGTAGACCGCGGGCTCCTGAGGGATGGCGGCCAGGTCGACGTCGACGCCGTGGTGAACGGCGATGAGGTCGACGCCGAGGTGCAGGGCGGTGAGCATGCCCAGGCCCAGCAGGTCGATCTTCACCAGGCCCACAACAGCGCAGTCGTCCTTGTCCCACTGCAGCACCGAGCGGCCCTCCATGCGCGCCCACTCCACCGGGCACACCTCCACCACCGGGCGGTCGCAGATGACCATGCCCCCCGAGTGGATGCCCAGGTGGCGGGGGAACCCTTCGACCTGGCGGGCCAGAGCCGCCACTGGCGCCGGAACGTCGTGGTCCGACCCGAGCTGCCCTTCCACCTGCTTCGACCAGGCGTCGACGGCACCGGGGGGGTGGCCCAGGGCCTTGCCCATGTCGCGCACCGCAGACTTCGGTCGGTAGGTGATGACGTTGGCCACTTGGGCGGCGTTCTCCCGCCCGTAGCGCTCGTAGACGTACTGGATGACCTCCTCCCGCCGGCCCGCCTCGATGTCGACGTCGATGTCGGGCGGGCCGTCGCGCTCGGGCGACAGGAAGCGCTCGAAGAGCAAGCCCAGGCCGACAGCGTCGGCCTTGGTGATGCCGAGGGCGTAGCAGACAGCGGAGTTGGCGGCCGACCCCCGCCCCTGGCAGTAGATGTCGTGGCGGCGGCAGAGCTCGACGATGTCCCATACGATGAGGAAGTAGCCGGGAAACCCCAGAGCCTCGATGACACCGAGCTCGTGGTCGATCTGGGCATAGGCCTTCGGGTTGGCGGGCGGGGGCCCATAGCGATGCTCCGCCCCCCGGCGGGTGAGCTGACGCAGCCACGTCATCTCGGTGTGGCCGGGCGGCACGGGGTAGTCGGGCAGGTTGGGCGCCACCAGGCCCAGGTCGAAGGCACATGCCCGGCCCACAGCGGCGGCCCGCTCCACCACGCCGGGGTAACGGGCGAAGCGGCGGGCCTGCTCGGCACCCGAGCGCAGGTGAGCCGACGCTGCGGCCGGCAGCCACCCGTCGACATCGTCGAGGCAGCGCCGGGCCGCCACCGCGGCCAGGGCGGTGGCCAGAGGCCGGCGGGCAGGTGTGGCGTAGTGCACGTTGTTGGTGGCCACCACCTCGACGCCGGCCCGCGCTGCCAGGGCCACCATGGCGTCGTTGCGGGCCGAGTCGACAGGATCACCGTGGTCCCACAGCTCGACGGCCACGTGCTCGCGGCCGAAGGCATCGACCAGGCGGGCCAGCTCGACGGCGGCTGCGCCCGGCCCTGCGTCGACCAGGGCGGCAGGCACCGCCCCTTTGCGGCACCCGGTGAGCACCTGCCAGTGCCCGCCCGCGAAGCCCGCCAGCTCGGCCACCGTCGTGCGCGCCATCCCCTTGCCGCCATTCCTCTGCGCCTTCGGCGCCCCGGGCGGGGCCCCAACCCCGCCCTCCTCCCAGGCGTGGGGCCCCTTCCCCACGCCGGGCCGTCCTGCCATCTGGGCAGCCGAGATGGCGCGGGACAGGCGGGCATAACCAGCCGGGTCGCGAGCGAGGATGACCAGGTGACGCCCACCGTCGCCGACAGTCAGCTCGGCGCCGAACACGGTGGCCATGCCCAGGGTGGCGGCCGCCTCGGCGAAGCGGACCACCCAGTAGAGGCCGTCGTGGTCGGTGAGGGCCAGAGCCGACAGGCCCAGTCGGGCCGCCTCGGCCACCAGCTCGTGGGGGTGGGAGGCGCCGTCGAGGAAGCTGAAGTTGGAGTGGCAGTGCAGCTCGGCGTAGGGGACAGGAGAACCCACACGCCCACTTTAGGCGAACGTGTGTTCGGGCACCTCGCGGCCCTGCCCGCGGAAGCCTAAGGTCGCCCCGATGGCCGACACAAGGCACCGTCAAGGGTCGTCGAGGAGGGTGACGCTGGTGTTGGCCGCGGCGGCCGTGGTCTTGGCCGCGTGCGGGGGAGCGAGCAAGCCCGAAGACCCCACTGTCGCCGCCAACCAGGCGTGCACGCCTGCCGGCACCAACCTGGCGATCTCGGCCGACAACATCGCTTTCGACAAGTCCTGCCTGGCCGCGCCCGCCGGCCAGGACCTCACCATCACCTTCGAGAACAAAGAGGCGATCCCCCACGACGTGGTGATCCTGAAGGCGGGCTCGTCGAGCCCGTTGTTCTCCGGCGACATAGTCACCGGACCCAGGACGGTGACCTATCGGGTCACCGCCCTGGGTGCCGGCACCTACCGGTTCCAGTGCTCGGTGCATCCCACCCAGATGAAGGGGACGTTCGTCGTCCGATAGTGGGCGGCGGCCCTAGGACATGTGGCTGCCCTGGCAGGACGCCGCCGAGCTGGCCGGGGGGCTGGCGGTGGGCGCGGTGGGCGCCCGCAGGCTACCGGCCGCATTGGCGCCCAGGCTGGGCGCGGTGGCAGGCGAGGCGGCGGTGGTAGCCGGCCTGTACTCGGTCTGGCAGCTGGCCGGCACCGTGGCGGTGATGAGCTCGGACGGGGCCCTGGCCCGGGCCCGGTCGATCTGGCGCCTCGAGCGCCTGCTGCACCTGCCCAGCGAACTGGCCGTCCAGCGGCTCGTTCTCCCCCACCCCTGGTTGGTGCAGGCCGCTAACCGCTTCTACGAGGTGGTCCACGGCACTGCCCTCCTGGTGTTCCTGGTGTGGCTGTTCTTCGCCCACCGCCGCCACTACCCCCACACCCGCAACGTGATCGCCCTGGTGACAGGTGCCAGCCTGGCCATCCAGTTGGTGCCGGTGGCACCACCGCGGATGCTCGACAACCTGGGCTTCGTCGACACCGGCCTGCTGTACCACCAGTCGGTTTACACGGCCCTGGGCCGGGGGATGGCCTACCAGCTGTCGGCCATGCCGTCGGTGCATGTGGCCTGGGCGGTGATCATCGCCGTGGTGGTGGTGCGGGTGGGCACCAGCCCATGGCGATGGTGGATCGTGGCCCATCCCGTGCTCACCGTGGCCGCCGTCGTCGTCACCGCCAACCACTTCTGGCTCGACGGTGTGGTGGCGATGGCCCTCATAGTCGCGGCCGAGATGGTGCTGGCCGGGTGCCGGGCGACGCTGGCCCGGCTGGGCTCCCGCCATGATGCCGCCCACAGCTCAATCGTAAGTGGCCTCGACCGACCAGCGGCCGCCTTCGACGACCAGGAGGTGGGCGTCACCGGCGGCGGTGACTACCTGCCAGCGAGCCCGGCGCCGGTGAGCCCGGGGGTCCCACCAGCGCTCGTCAGAGGGCCACGGGCCGGCCCAGGCGATGACGTCGGCCCATGGCCCGCCGGCGACGGCCAGGCGAGCAGGTGAGGCAGAGGGACTGCCCCGCCCGGTTACCTCCACAGGCCGGCCGCCAGCGTCGACCACCTCGGCGGTGGGTGCCCGCGAGTGGATCGTGGCAGGCGATGGTGGCGGCAGGCGACCGGGCCATGGTGCCGCCCTGGCCTTTGCAACAACACTGGCCTTTGCAACAACACTGCCCCACGGCAGCAGGCGAGCACGTTCGGCCGGGCTCCGGGCGCCCTCCACCACCGCGACGGCCACCGCCCCGGGGCCGAGCATCGCCTGCAGGCGGGCAATGGCCCGAGCCGCCCGCTCCCCTGCCGCCCCCTCGCCACCCCAGAGGCAGGGCTGGCACCCCCGGTCGGGGCCGACCTCTTCGGGCACCAGGCGCAGCAGGGCGATACCCGACAGTGGGGGGGGGGGGGGGGGGGGGGGGGGGGGGGGAGGAGGAAGAGAGGAAGGGAAAGGAGCGGGGGA